>CAZKHW010000131.1:0-7840 GCA_964552525.1 uncultured Ruminococcus sp.
TTATCCATGTTTGCAACTGTATAATACTGTCCCATAAATTTTTCCTCCTGTATATTTGGTTTTCAGTTTTCAGCGTTTTCGGTATAATGCTCGTAGCAATAGCTCCAGAAATCATCATCCGTTACAAAAGCCCGAAGCAGATATTCCAGATTGCCGTTTTGCGATACTCTTGTCATAGGATAGAACCGCTTGAAAGTGAGTTTATCCCGGCACAGTTCATCATAAATATGTTCCCAATGCTCCGCAGTCAGAAAGATGCTGTCAAAGTTTGTAGCAAGGATACGAAACAGTTCATCAGCTGACCTTTCAAGCAAATTAGCACACTCCGGAGTTTCGGCACAATCGGTATATACTTTGAAAGATTTTTTAATTCCATCGACCATGTCCGGACTGAACGTGCTGTCCGGAGTAAATTTAATCAGTTCTTCATAATTGCAGATATCGTACTGACTGTGCTCCACGTTCCACTCCTTGCCGAACGCCTGCCCCTCCTTCATCAGCTTTTCATGCGGAGTTTCTTCCGTGCGATTCTCTGCCTCTGTCAGGAAGTTATCAGTTATTTCATTTACATTGACAACCGAACCAAAGCATTCCGACAGAACCGATCTGATCTCATCAAACGGAATGTACCTGTCGATTGCTGGATTTGCCGCACCACGCAGGGCGAATGTTGCCAGCAGGTTCATAATTCCGTAAGGGATCTCGTAATGCTTGAGGTCGAGCGGATCGTAGCAGTTTTTTTCCTTGATATGCAGTGAACTCCGCATGATTTTCTGAATCAGCCTGGTACACATTTCAGCGTCAGATTTATCAAATTCAGAAAGCTCACAGAACCTTTTGAGATCCGGACTGAGCAAAAAGTAACGCTTCATCAGACTGTCGAACCCGTAAGTATTGATTTTAGTGCTGCTGAACCGTTCGCTCCAGTATGCAGTGATTGCTTCGTAAGAGTAATGCTGCCGCAGAAATTCTCCGTACTCGTCATTTTCTTCTCCGAGATAAACGTTCATCAGGAGTGTGAGCTTTTCTGTCTCATTCAGTTCGTCAAATTTTGAAATGCGTTTGTGCAGATCGTTCAAGCGGCAGGATATAGGCGGATGAATTTCCTCACCAATCGTATCAGATGCCATTTTCGCTGCTCTGACACACTGTCCATAAGTAATATCTCCGCCTATCATTGCCTGAACTCCGAGTAGCTGCTCGACCATACATGCAATTGCAAGAAGCCCCATATGGTAAGGTTCTCCTTGTGTTTTATTGCCCCAGATGAATCGGTATCCGTGTTTCTCAACGCTCTGCTCAACATAGTTCGGAAACTCGGTACGGAGCATATCGTAGGGGTGAGTATCAAGTCGGCCGTTCGAGAGATACTTCGGCATGAACTGATCCTCTGCACGCTTGTATTCCGGAAAGCTGCCGATCGTTCTCCAGCCGGTTTCGCCGTTGAACTCCCTTTCCACGGTCGGAAAAATGCACAGGATATCCTCACCGTGAATATTCTTCCTGCCAAAATCAAAGAAACCGAACTTTTTAGCTATCAGAAGGGATTTCTCGTAGACCGGATCCCATTCTTTCTGCGTAACTGTATCTGCAATTTTCATGTTGATAAAAATGCCCATATTATTCCTCCGTTGAAATTTCAATTTTCTGACCTGTCATCCGCTCATAGTATTCGATCGCCATGAGCAGAATGACAGAACCATTATCACATCTGATCGCTACGGGATTGCCGTAGCGAAGCAAAAAGTCATCGTCCTCTATATGGTCACACAGCTCCTGCTGCGAGATCAGGTTTATATATGGCAGTTTCATGGCGTACCCCCTGTGTGAGCTGTAAGCCAAAGATCATCGCTATACACAGGCTTGATACTCCGTACATGAACACGGCTGAGATCTGCTTTCATCTCATCCGGCAAAGTCTTTAGTTTTGCTTCCCATTTTTCAAGATCTTCCGGATGTGCAGTAATATGCTTCAGTCCCAGCACGATCATTTCTTCAACTGTCATATGATCTGCATCTGTGATTTTCTGTAGGATATCTACATATTCCTCCGGTGCTTCGATCTCGTAAACATAATGCAGCAGATGTTTCTCCTGTTCTTTATCCGATCTCGATATTTTCTTCATTTGCATATGACCACCCTTTTTTCAGCAGCTGTATATAAGCGCTGTCCTGTTTCTGACTATTATGCCACATGATTTCAAATTTGTCAATTGAACTGGAAGTTCAATCTTAACGGTGTCTGTTTAAAAAGCGACAACGTAAATACACACTTTTTCGGTTGTACTTTAGCTTGCTGAATTGAATTTTACAATCAGGTGATTGTATTTTATGTGTACTGCCGGTTAAATTTTAGATTTATAAATTTAATTTTACTTATATTTTTCTCTGAAATGCATAAAAAATATGGGAAAGTTTGGCGATTTTGACAATACAATTTCATTATCATTTTATCTGATAATCAGCTCAGCAAGTGCATCGCAGAATGCCTCACGAAGCGGCGGCGAGTCTTTTGCCTTTATGCCCGCCCAGCGAATTAAATCTGCGATCCGCTTTTCAGCCATCGCACGATTCTTCAGAACGATCAATTCCTCTACAGGTTTATCAACCAGTTCAGCAAGAACAAAAAGATGCTCTGCTGACGGGAGCGATTCTCCTCGAAACCATTTGTATACTGCCTGCGGACTTTTGAGTTTTAATACATCCTGCAATATAGCAGGGGTAATTTTATTTTGTTCGCACAGCATTTTTATGTGATGCCCGGTTTCTCGCATATCTATAAAACCTTTCAATATTATCAGCCTCCATTGCATTCAGATGATAGTATCTTACCGTCTTTTGCAATATAATACAAGACGCTGATCTTCACAAAATATTGCAGCAAAATTTGTCGGGTATGGTGAATAGACTTTACATTCAGCTGCTGGTATAATGTCTGGTACAAACACATTCAGCAGGAGGTATTTTACATGAATAAAAAGATCGGCAGAGAAGCTATGATCCTGAAAAAGCGCAGGAAAGAAATGGGAATGACGCAGACTGATGTTGCCGGACAAGTCGGAATACAGCTTCAGCAGTATCAGCTGTATGAATACGGAAAGCGCAAGGTGTCCAGCAGCAGTATGCTCCTTGGTCTGCGGCTTTGTGCTGTGCTGGAACTGGATCCCTATGAGCTTATTTTTGAAAAAAGTACAGACTGGGTGAAAAAAGTACGCAAGCTGTAAGGAAACTGCGAATATCATTTTGTCAATTACTAACAAAATGCATCGGATTATCCGCCCCTAATTTCTACGCTGAAAATTTGGCAATTACAACTCCGAAGTTGTGGACAAGAAAAATGTATTATGGTAATATGTCCATAGGCTTGAAAAGCCGGAAAATATACTTGTTTTGGAGGAATGCGTATGAAAGTAGAAAAGGTAAAACCTGATTTGTCGCTGCCGATTATCAGGGGGTGCAGAATTTGAAGGATGTACAAAAAGCCGCCTTGGAGCGTGCAGCACACCCAATCAGTACACCGGCGGGCAGCAGCTTTGAAACAGAACGGCAGCGGCAGAGAACTGCTGTAGGCAGACAGTTTGATGCGCTGGACGGCACACGTATCCGGAAGATCAGCGCATTGTCGGATGCAGATTCCGGAGGTTCCCAGAGAAAACTACGTGTTGCAGCTTACTGCCGTGTCAGCACTGACGATCTCGATCAGGCGCTTTCGATCCATATGCAGAAAAGAGTTTATCGGGAGAAAATCAAGGCAAATCCCGAATGGATCTACGCCGGAACCTATGTGGACAACGGATTTTCCGGAACCAATACAACGCATAGACCAGGCTTCTTAAAATTGATCGATGACTGCCGCGCGGGAAAAATCGACATGATTATCACAAAGGCGGTCTCGCGTTTCGCAAGAAATTTGCTCGACTGCATAGGCTATATCGAAGAGCTGAGTAATCTAAATCCGCCGGTTCGGGTATTTTTTGAACAGGAAGGTCTTGACACCAGCGTTCAGACAAGCGGCATTATTCTGTTTGTACTGGCGATGGTTGCCGAGGAGGAAAGCCACATGAAAAGCGAAGCGATGCTGCTTTCGCTGGAATGGCGGTTCAGCCGAGGGCGTTTTCTTACACCTGCATTGTTCGGTTACGATAAGATCGAAGTGCCGGATGGTTTCGGCGGCAAACGGAAAATGCTGGACATCAATCCACAGGAGGCAAAGGTTGTAAAATGGATGTACGCAATGCTGCTCAATGGCAGTACGCCGGAAGAAATCGCAGGCGTTCTCACAGAGCTGCAGATACCTACAGGAGGCAGACGAAAGGACGGCTCACCAAATACAAACTGGACGCCCGGCGGATTGGTTTCCCTGATGCGAAACGAAAGGTACTGCGGAGACGTACTTGCAAGAAAAACATATACACCTAATTTTAAGGATCATAAGGCGAAAAAGAATTGCGGGAAAAAGAATAAGTACTTTCAGGCAGATCATCACGAGGCGATCGTTACAAGAGCGGTATGGAACGCCGCACAGCGAATCCTGAACAGCCGTCGGTTCGGTCATGAGGGTTCTTATCTTCCGATGCATATCATTGATAAGGGCGTCCTTGCAGGATTCATTTCCATGAATCGCTCATGGGCAGGCTTTGATACAGAGGACTATTACCGTGCATCACAAATTGCAATGGGGCTGCTTGACGAAGATCTGGAGGATGATCTTGAAAATGAATATCTTCCGGACGGCGGTCACAGGCTCGCCGGACTGATCGACGATCATGGCATTTCACAGATCGCCCGTGAACTGACAGAAGCCGAGCAGCAGATCAGAGATGAGCTGGACGGCGTAGACAGAAGCAGGCAGGAACTGGACGAGCAGTCTGAGATCATCAAAACATTTCAGGTGGTAAGCGGAGATATGTTCAGCAGAATCCACGAGCCTGTCGTTCGCATAGGACAGCATAACATCTCATTCAATCAGAACTGCGTATCAAAAATGAAAACGGAATATGCTGAGATTTTGTTCAATCCGGTGGAGCGCATGATCGTTGTCCGTCCTTGTGAGGAGGATAACCCGAATGCGATCAAGTGGGGCGGAAAATCCAGAGGGGCAAGCTACCTGTGCAGGATCATTTACGACAGTATGGGCTGGGATATCGAGTATGCATACCGCATCCCGTGCCAGACGATCAGTATTTCTATGCAGGATGATACCTATCAGCAGATTTTGATTTTTGACCTCGATAATTATATTGGCAGAGCAGTCAATAAAAAAGAAGAGATCGTACAGGCGCGGCAGGAACAGGAACGCATCGAACGTCTGGAGGAGGATGCAAAAAGCTATTTCTTCCCGCCGGAAGATGATGACGAACCGGAGGAGCTTGTGGAAATGGCAGAACAGGTACAGAGGGCGATTGAACTAAACAAAAAGATTTTTGGCGCTCCGGCATTTAAGCATACTTCTACTTTTCGCAGTATCGACGGTAACGGAACATGGGAGGAGTGGCTTGCACCTGCAAGACCGCTGGATACGAACCACAGATTCGATGAGCAGCTTGTCGATCATATGCTGCGTGAGATTCAGAACGATCCGCCGGAGCTGCCGCAGGAAGAGTCTGATGATAACAGCGGTATCATAGATACAACTTTAACAGATGAAAATATAACAAACGGGGAGGGTGAGTAATGGCACGAAATCCTGCTAAGAGCAGACCGCTTTCGGCAAATGTGAAGCGTATGATGTGGCTTGAACGAGCTGCACCGCGTAATCAGAATGTTCTGAACGCCGAGCGTGTCTGGAACGAAAATGATTACATCTATTGTCATAAACAGGGGCAGCTTTTTATGGAAGCGGCTGCAATGGGATTTTCAATGGAATCATTTGTACCGCTGTACATGACCAGTCAGCTTGCCGGAGTCATTGACTATAATTTCTCCACATCGAATGGAGCTGACCATGCGCTTGCAGACTTACTTCGGATTCCGGCGCTTTTGAAAAAGCCGCGGACGATCATCGAGTCCCTTTACTGGATCGAGGAGATTCTTGAAAAAGCTGACAATGGTGATAATAAGAGCCTGATACTTGCCAAGGCGTATGAGGCGGATATGAAACATACACCGAAAGCTCTTCTGGAACTCCCAAAGACAGAAAACAGTAATATTGGGGAATTGTCCTATGCATATTGGCTCGGTTACATTTACCGCTGCGAATGCATCATGCATGACGAATCGAGCAGAATGGTGTACAGTGCATTTACAGAGGAGATTATGCGCGAGGCTTATGCCAAAGTTGTCACCAGTCCGATGAATCAAAGAAACTTATCGGACTGTGCAAAAGAAATCTGTGCTGAATTGGACAGGCTGCTTGTCGAAAAAATATGGCCTGAGAAAAAGCACAAAAAATATCTATAAAGGAGGATGCATATGGAAACTATGCAGCCGTGGACGACTGGCTTTAATCGTCCGAAACCTATGCCGCCGATGCAGATGCCGATGCAGCGTCCGCAGCAGACACTGAGCCGTGAGGAACAGCTGGAAGCGCGGCGGCTTGCAGAGGAGAGCAATTTCAGCTATGCCGGATATCAGGTAGTGCGGAGAGAGTTCATTTCGCACAAATTTGATCCGGCAATGACAGTCCGCGTAAACAGTGTCACGTTTAACAACGCCTGTATCAAGGCTCTTGAAAATGCGACCTATGTTCAGTTCCTGATAAATCCAACCGAGAAAAAGCTCATTGTACGACGCTGTGACAGCGGTGCGCGTGATGCGATCCGCTGGTGCGTAGTCAAGGGAGAAGCAAGAAAGAGCCGACAGATAACCTGCAAGCTCTTTGCCGAGAGAATATTTGCAATGATGGGTTGGGAGTCTGACTACCGTTACCGCTTTCAGGGCATGAGAATCCGCTATTTTGACGATGAGATGTACCTGTTTGATCTGAGTGCAGACGAGCGTTTTGCCCCGATGAAAAAAGATGAGAACGGTAAGCGTATCATATCAGCGCCGGTTCTTCCCGAGAATTGGAACGGCAGCTATGGTATGTCCGTTGAGGAGCACGATATGTCTACGCAGGTGAATTTTCTGGATGGCTTCTACACTGAGTCAGAGGTTGAGGAGACAGACAAGGCAGATAAGCCGGAGCTTACAGTTACATCGGAGGATACTGAATGAACGAAATGATTTTAACAATGGATATGAGAGATAATCTGTTCATCTTAGATGAGGCAACTCTCAACGTGCTGGGCAGACCGCGTCAGGTGCAGCTGCTCATCAATACAAAGCAAAGAAAACTTGTCCTCCGTGCATGCAGCACGGAGGATGATGAAGCGATTTTTCTGCCGTCCGCACCTGTGATCTCAACGGAGATCAGCGGCAGGAAGCTTTTGCAGAACATTCGCGCAAACATGGGGTGGAGTGACAAGTCAACGCGGGTTTGCCCCGGCACTTACCTTGCAAATCACAAGGCCGTGTGCTTTGATCTGAGCAGAGCACGGCTGGCATAACGGAGGAAACTATGGATAAGGAGCGTCTATTCAGAAATCTGGAACGAAAATACAGTTCAAAATGCGAGCTTGCTGTCAATCTCCCTCTCGGTGTTGACCCTGATGCGATCTGGGAGGAGGTCTTGCAGAACAGAAAATCAAAGGGCATACAGCTCCCGCTGTACAATGTCAACGGCGAGGCTTACTGGTATCTTCTCACAAACAAAATGATCAGCGCAAGCGAGGTGATCGTGGAGGAATTTGCAGAGCATGACACTGAAAAGCAGCCGCATCTCAGCTCTGTTGCGACCATTGAAGAGATCTATTTCACCGGATTTATGGAAGGCGCTCAGATCTCCGTTCAGGATGCAATG
>CAZKHW010000132.1:0-369 GCA_964552525.1 uncultured Ruminococcus sp.
AGGGCATGATCGAGGAGCTGAACATCACAGTTCCGGTTGCACTGCATCTGGATCACGGCTCTTTCGAGGGTGCAAAGGCTTGTATCAATGCAGGCTTCTCCTCCATCATGTTTGACGGTTCTCATCTGCCGTTTGATGAGAACGTTGCCAAGACGACTGCTCTGAAGAATACCTGCGATGTACTGGGTCTTTCCCTTGAGGCAGAGGTAGGCTCTATCGGCGGCGAAGAGGACGGCGTGATCGGCAAGGGCGAGTGCGCAGATCCTGAGGAGTGCAAGACCATTGCAGATCTGGGCGTTACCATGCTGGCTGCCGGCATCGGCAACATCCACGGCAAGTATCCGGACAACTGGGAGGGTCTGAGCTTTG
>CAZKHW010000132.1:379-7835 GCA_964552525.1 uncultured Ruminococcus sp.
GCACGGCGGTACAGGCATCCCGGACGATCAGATCAAGAAGGCAATTTCTCTGGGCGTTGCCAAGATCAATGTCAACACCGAGTGCCAGTGGGCGTTCCAGGAGGCAACCCGTGCTTACATCGAAGCTGGCAAGGATCAGCAGGGCAAGGGCTTTGACCCGAGAAAGCTCCTCGCACCGGGCTTTGAGGCGATCAAGGCAAAGGTCAAGGAGAAGATGGAGCTGTTCGGCTCTGTTGGCAAGGCGTAAGCAATACGCATAAGATCAAAACACCGTCGCGGTTTGGATAACCGCGGCGGCGTTCTGTTATGGGAGACTGTAGGGGTCTTTTTCAATGGTGCGGAACTTTCGCTTGTGTGCCTCACGTTTCTTCTTGAGGAAGTTCTCCAGAAGCCGGTAGCCCTTCCAGAGCAGCCACAGTCCGTACAGGATCGGGAATGCCAGGAATGCCAGCGTAAGTCCTAAAAGCTGTGCCGCGGTGAAGTCATTCATCCGCGCTGCATTTTCCCAGTAAGGATAGGCAATGCCGGTGTCGGCAACAACCATATTTCGCAGATGCAGGAGGTTTTTCCAGCGGCTCTGGAGCGAGCCGCGCGTAGTGTTCTGAACGACCTGGCAGCCCTCGCGCTCGCCGATGGCATCCGTCAGCGTCTGTTCCGCAAAACCGCGGACAGGGTTTGGCAGGACAGCCTCATAGCAGGAAATGGTCTGCGTACTGCGGCCGTCCCCGTTCATCCCCTCGCCCGGGTCAGAGCAGGAGGAAAAGCTCATATAGACCCGGGGCATTTCGCCGTAGGCAGCCGCGGAGGTCTTGTCAGCCTCACGCGCCACAACGCCTGCGATCTGGTAGATCACATCGTCAATGACCAGCTCCATTCCGGCAACCTGAGAGGATCCAAAGGTCTGCCAGGCAAGCGTATCATCAATGACAACGCGGTCATGCATTATATCATCCGGCATAAAGTAGCTGCCGTCAAGCAGAGTAAGCGGATGCATCTGAAAGAAATCACCGCCGACTGCGGTCACAAGTGCAGAAGTGCTGTTCTTCTTGGTGCCGCGTACATCGACCGTACCGCCCTGTGTGCTGTAGCAGTCAAACCAGAGACGCGCGTTCTCGTTTTCCGGCATCAGGGATGCCGTGGTGAGTGCGCTGTCGATCTGCTCATGCACACCCTCTGCGGACGCCTGAAGAAAGTTCGCATCATCGCTGAAGAACGCGCTAATCTGTGCATAAGCATCCTCGCCGTCCGAGGTCCAGCGCTGCGCCGCCTGTTGGCTGGCGAGGGTGCTGCACAGATGATGGGAGATCCCGGAGGTGACTCCGGCACCCATGAGAGAGAGTACCGCAGCCACAAGGGGAATGACATGGCGTTTTCTGAATCTCATATTCAATCCTCCATGCGCACCTGATCGCCGGGTTTCAGGGGCTTTTCGGAGGTGGTGATGATAAAGTCGGAGTAGTTCACATCGCCCTGTACGGCGCTGTTGAGTTCATCGGACGCGAGTACGTTCACATTGGCACGTGCCGCAAAGTAACGGTTGCCCAGCGGTGTTGCTTTCGACTGCATCAGCAGAACGAACTTGCCGTCCTTGTCCTCCATGATCGCGCTGGAGGGAACTACGCAGTCATAGCTCTGGGTCGTGCAGGTAATGGAAAGTGCCAGCATCTGTCCCGGTGTGACATCCTTTCCGGTGATGTCAAAGGTCAGCACACGATCCTGACTGGAGGGATTGGAGGTGTCCGCCTTTGAGGAAATGAGCTTGGCGGTAATATCATTGTAGTAGTTGTTGGTGACCTCTGCGAGTGCGCCGATCTTGACCTTACGCGCCTGCTCGGCAGAAACGGTGAAGTCCACAGTATAGCCGGAATCCGTCAGCGTCACAGTAGCGAGGGTAGAGCCGTCCATGACCTCATCGCCGGCGGCGAAATTCACCGAGCTGACAACGCCGGCATTCTTGGAGGTGACGGTGACCGTGCCGGAGTCCTTCTTGAGCTTTTCAAGTGCCTCCTTCTGCTTGTCGATGGCAAGCTGTTGGCTCTGAAGATCCAGTGCAACACCCTGTGCAGCGAGATCGTCATCTCGTTTTGTCTCTGTCAGAGCGATAATCAGTCCCTGTACGTTGCGCTGAGCGGCAGTCACTGCCTCCTCCAGACTGGAGATATCCATGCTGCTGTCCTGCCCCTCGTAGGCACTGATGACAGCATTTGCAGCATCCAGCTCCTGCTGTGCAGCAGTCAGGTCGCTGTTGATGGCATCCTTGATCGCACCGATCGTATCCGAGCAGGCAGTCTTTGCCGCATCAACTGCGGCGGATGCAGTCTGGACAGCCGTTTCAGCTGTCTTGACGGCCGCCTCCTTGGTCTGGATATCTGTGAGGAGAGCTTTGGCTGTGTCCACATCCTCGCGTGCATATTTGGCAGCGGCTGCGGTATCCTCCATCAGGCGTTTCAGCTCCAGATCGCCTGCACTTGCCTCGTAATCTGCCTTGGCGCGAGCAGCGGCGGTATCTGCCGTTTCTGCGGCACGCTCGAGCGTGGTCACGGTGATCTGCTGCTCCGCAGAGGAGACGGTGACTGCCGCCTGCTTTTCCGCAAGTGCTGCCTGTGCCGCGTCAAGATCCGCGTTTGCCTGTGTCAGCGTTGCCAGTGCAGCAGCTTGGGAAGCGGTGTACTGCGCCGGGAGGCTCTCCGTCTCGCCGGAGGCTGCCAGTGCCAGATAGTTGCTCAGCTCTGCAATGTGCTCGGAGGCTTTTGCAGCCTTGCTCGATGCCTGCTGATAGGCAGATGCGGAGACCGTCGAGCCTGCCTGACTTCTGGCAGCGTTGAGCTTGGAAATCGCCGTCTGGAGGTCAGCACGTGCATCGGCAATGTCCTGATTCTCCTTGGCATAGTCGGGAACGGCTGTGAGCAGTGATTTCTGGTACGCCAGCTCCGCCTCGCGGATGGCATCCTCAGCCTCCTGAACCGCCTCGTCACTGTTGGCGGCATCCAGCACAAAGAGTTTGTCTCCTGCCCGGATCTCGTCACCGACCTTGACGCTGACGCTTGCCACTGTGCGGTTGCCCTCTGCCACCACGTCATAGTTCTGGTTGGCGGTCACAAGACCGGAGCCGCGCACCTTTTCGTTGATCTGACCATAGCCTGCATATTGAGCCGAAACGGTCGGCAGACTGTGATTGAGAATTGTGTTCGAGAAAAATGTCAGCACCAGCAGGATCACCAGAAAAATGATGAGGATCGTTTTGATGCGTTCACGTCGCTTGACATTTTTGTTTTCTTCCATGAATAATTCCTCCTGTTAACCTTTGACTCCACCGGAGTAGGTAATGCCTTCTACTAAGTATTCTTCGCCGTATAAAAACAGCAGCAATGCCGGGATCATATACACCACCGCGACCGCAAAGGCGATGCCGACATCGCCAGTGTTGATCTGCGAGAGGAACACGGATAGCGGATACTGCTCTTCGTTTTTGAGCAGGATCAGCGGCTGTTCGACCATGTTCCAGTAGTCGATAAAGACTAGCAGCCCGACCGAGAGCATGGAGCTTCTCGTCAGCGGCAGACAGATGTGCCAGAAGATCTGGAATTCGTTCGCCCCATCGAGTCTTGCAGCTTCATAGTAGGCGTTCGGGATGCGGCGCATGACCTTGGTGAGCAGATACACGCTGAACGGTGAGAAGATACCGGGCAGGATGATCGCCCATCGCGTTCCCAGGATGCCGAGCCAGTCCGAGACCAGGTAGTTCGGCACAAGCGTCACCTGGTACGGCATGAGCATCAGAATGATGTATGAGAAAAATATGATCTCGCGAATGCGTCCTCGGTATCGTGAGAATCCATATGCCGTGAACGCCGCCAGAATGATCTGAAACACCGTAATGGGAACAACGAGAACAACGGAATTCCAGAATTTGATGAGATAATCCGGGCTTTTGAACAGAACAGCTGCGTACTGTGAAAAGCTGACCTTGTCCGGAATGAATTTGAGGTTGAGATCCTCGGAAATATAGGTTTTCTTGTCCGCCGATGCACTCTCGATCATCGCACCGTAGTTGGCAGTGATCTCCTTTTCGGTCATGAACGAGTTGCTGATGGTCAGCGCGGTCGGCAGGATGAACAGGATCGCCGCCGCAAGTGCCAGCAGAAACAGCAGTGCGGTGAGAAAGTGACTGCGCATCCGGCGGTTCAGGATTTGCCCAAGCTGCTTCATTCTTCCACATCCTCTCCGTACTTGCGTTCTACCAGGAACATGATGCCGATGATGATGACCATCACGATGGCAAGGAGTACAGCAGCACTTGACAGCTTCTGGTAGTCGAGCGAATTGAACGTGTTGTTCATGAAGTGCTGGAGCAGGTACATGCTCTCGAAGGGGTAATCTCCGGTGAGCAGATAGACCTCGCGGAACATCTTGAACGAGCTGATGATCGAAAGGATCGTCACAAACAGGATGGTCGGGGAAAGGTAGCGCAGCTTGATGTGCAGGAACGTGTACCATCTGCCAGCACCTTCCAGCTCCGCGACCTCGATGATGTCCTGCGGAATGCCGGCGATGGCGGACATGAACAGGATCATGTTATAGCCGAGCGTTTTCCAGAGGAACATGACAGTCAGCACCATGTACGACCAGGTGGTTTTGAGCCAGTCCACCGACTCCATGCCGAACAGCGCCGTAACCTGATTGAGCGTGCCGTGATAGTGGAAGATGACCTGCCACACCAGCACCACCGATGCGATCGGCACCATCAAGGGGCACAGAAAGCATGAGCGCAGCCAGCTCTTGCCGGGGATCTTGGAATTGAGGGCGAACGCCATCCAGAGCGCCAGCACCACCGACAGCGGAACCGAGATCACCGAAAAGATCGCCGTATTGCGTGCCGCCCGCAGGAACGCGGAGTTGGAAAAGAGCTTGACAAAGTTGTCGATCCCGACAAAGTTGGCAAAGATGGGATTGTCCAGCACCGAGTAGTAGATGATGACACAAAACGGCACAATAAAGAAAATCAGCACACCGATCAGGCTCGGTGCCAGCCAGCTCCAGGCTTTGCTCTCCGCTAGGATGCACCGCCGGAGTTTGGTTTTTGGGGGTTGCATTGAGGTTCGTCACACTCCTTTATATAAGGCAGCATCGCACAAAGTCCGTCTTACGGCTTTGCACGGTATATGCTTGCATCTCACTGTATTAACTATAATAGCACGGCTGTTTCATTTTGTCAAGAGGGGAGAGGGCTTTCTTACATATTTGTTATATTTCCTGCCATTCAGCATATAGGAGATGCTTTCACTACAATAGACACATCACAAGGGCAAAATCTGACACATTTGCGAAAATTCTTTTATCTTTGTAGGAATGCACAAAGCACCGATTTCGACATTGTTCAAAATGCACAAACGTCTCTGCACCGCAGTGCAGAGACGTTTGATTATTTCCGTAATTTCTTCTCCTGTTTAATGGAATACATGGCAAGGTCAGCCTTGCGCAGAAGTGCCTCAAAATCCGTATCACGTCTGAGCGTTGTCTGTGAAACGCCCACACTTGCTGAGATCTGGTACGCAAGCCCGGAGGAGGCATTGTAGGCGTCAAGGTGATCCGTGATCTGCTGCACCAGTGTCTGGCTGTCGCATGCACCGGGAATGACTGCAACCATCTCATCACCGCCAAAACGCACGCAGAGTGCATCGGGCGGACATGCGGACAGCAACGCCTGTGCAACGGTGTGGATGGCATTGTCTCCGGCTGCATGTCCGAACAGGTCGTTGATGGGCTTGAGACCGTCCAAATCGGACAGCACGATGGTCAGGGGGATGCCCTCATCGCCGCGCGATTCGCACAGCACTGCAAAGTCCTTGCTGAAGCTCATGCGGTTGGAAAGACCTGTCAAAGCATCATAGCGGTACATAGTTTCGATCTTGTGCGTCAGATAACTCTGATACTGCCGGTTGATAAAGCCGCCCAGTCCCAGCGACAGGGAGGTCGCGATCTGTGGGATCTTGCAGTAATCGGTGATCTCGTACTCCCGGAAATGGAAACACAGGTAGCCCAGCGGAACATTCATGAACGACAGGGAATTGAAGATGAGGGGATACCCCTGTGCCATGATATCTTCAAGATGGGGAATGATCTCGCTGCGTGCGATATCGCGCTGGAGGAACGGGATCTGGTCAGTATCCAGGAACAGGAGCATAGTATCGTCAAATTCCGTGACGCGCTCCGCGGTGAAGTAGTCAGTGGTATAGTCGATGCATCGCTTGTTGATGATGCAGCACATATCCTGCAGGACATCGCCGAACAGCGTGTAGCTGCTCTCCTCGATGCTGTCAAAGCTCTGCATGCGCTCGCACATGTTGGAGAGCGCACGGTTGTCGTCCTGGTAGCGGTAGAAGCGGTCGTTAAAGCTGTGAAGATGCCCGAGTGCAGCACTCTCGTTGGTCAGGCAGCCGCAGGAGCAGTTGCGCAATAGCTGCGGTTTTACCATATAGTGCCTGGGCTTGCAACCGTCCAGCGCATCCAGAACCGCCTGGTATATGGAGCCGGACATGCCGGAAGTGCCGCAGCGTGCCGAGGTGATCGTAGGCGTCATGAAGTTGATCTCGTCAATGCCGTCAAATCCGGTAACGATGATATCCTCCGGTACTCGGATACCGCGTTCGGTCAGGACGCTTACGACGTTGATCGCCATGATATCGTTCGCGCAGAGGATGGCATCGGGGAGGATCTCCCGTGTGAGGATCTCCTCCGCAGCGGCCTTGGCAGGCTTTGCCCAGAAATAGCCGTAGCTGACCATTGTTTCGTCAAAGGGGATACCGTACTCCATGACAACGCTGCGAAAGATGGCAAGACGTTCGTTGGAAAAGGGGTCATCGGGCGCGCCGCCTATAAAATGCGGTCGTCTGACGTGATGCTCCTCCATGACGTGGCGAACGATCTGTTCAAATCCGCAGCCATAGTCAAAGCGCACCTCTGCACAGCCCTCATGAGAGCCGTCAGCGATGATGACAGGGATGCCGCGTGCCTGTGTACGTTCAATGATGCGGTCGGAGATCGCGCGGCTCTTGATCTTTTCATCCATTACGATGACCACATCGGTGCGGTCGTAGTCCAGGAGGTCGAATACGGAGGTCTCGGCATTATATGTAGTGTCGTTCCAATAGAGGTCTGTGTTGATGTTATAGATCCAGAGGCTGCAATTGTGCTGATGCAGGTTTTGGTTCAGTTCCATGATGAACCGTGCATTTTCCAGATCGTGCAGCCGGGAAATACAGAGCGAAATGATGCGCGTTTCGCCGATCATAGACAAGCCTCCTTTACAGAAGATCCGCTGGTTTCGATCCCATCGGATGCTGAATGATGATATACCATAATTATATCACAAATGCGGTGAAAAAGCAACAGCAAATTGTATGAATTCACGAAAATCAATTTTGTGGCATTTCATTGTGAATTCCTTGCAAGAGCC
>CAZKHW010000133.1:0-7828 GCA_964552525.1 uncultured Ruminococcus sp.
TCTGGGGAGGGGGGCAGGGGGGTGGGGCAGCGTTTGCATGGATTTCCATGATATTTTCACAAACCCCTTGCAAAATCAGAAAGAATATGCTACAATAAAAACAGCACCCGTTACTTTACACAAAATCCCCGACAAAGGAGAACTTACTTATGCAGTACGGTTACTTTGACCTCAAAAACAAAGAATATGTCATTACCCGTCCGGATACGCCGGCTCCGTGGGTAAACTACCTCGGTTCGCCGGAGTACGGCGCGATCATTTCCAATAATGCTGCCGGCTACAGCTTTGTCCAGTCCGGCGCAAACGGCAGAATCGCAAGATTCCGCTTCAACTCCATGATGGCACTGCCGGGCAGATACATCTATCTGCGCGATGCCGCCACTGGCGACTTCTGGTCTGCCACATGGCAGCCGGTCGGCAAGCCCCTTGAACAGTACAAGTCCGAGTGCCGCCACGGTACTGCCTACTCTGTGATGACCTCCGAGTATGCCGAAATTTCCACCGAAACCACCTATTACGTGCCGGCAGGACAGACCTATGAAGTGTGGCGCACCAAGATCACCAACCGCGATTCCAAGCCCAGAACGCTGTCTGTGTATGGCTTTGTCGAATTTACCAACGACAGCAATTACGAGCAGGATCAGGTCAACCTTCAGTACACGCTGTTCATCACGCGCACCGAACGCAAGGGCAATAAGATCCTCCAGCATATCAACGAAAATTCCGGCAAATGGGCGGACGGCTCAAACCACCGCGAGCGTTTCTTCGGCATGGCAGGTGCGGATGTGCAGGACGGCTGCGGCTCTTTGGAGCAGTTCATCGGACCGTACAGAACCTACTCCAACCCCATCATGGTGGAGAACGGCAAGTGCGATGATTCGATGAATTTCAACTCCAACGCCTGCGGTGCGCTGCGCAGTGAGATCACCCTCCAGCCCGGCGAGACCCGGGAGCTGGTCTACCTCCTCGGGCAGAAGAACGATGCAGAATCCGCAGAGATCCTGACGCGCTACGAAACACCGGGCACGGTCGATGAGGAGCTGTCTGCACTCAAATCCTACTGGCACGGCAAGCTCGGCAATTTCGAGGTCGAGACGCCCTCCGAGGAATTCAACAACATGATGAATGTCTGGAATGCGTACCAGTGCTTTATCACCTTCATATGGTCGCGTGCCGCCTCCTTCGTGTACTGCGGTCTGCGCAACGGCTACGGCTACCGCGATACCGTGCAGGATATCCAGGGTATCATCCATCTTGATCCGGAAATGGCGGCAGAAAAGATCCGCTTTATGCTCTCGGCACAGGTGGACAACGGCGGCGGTCTGCCGCTGGTCAAGTTCAACCACAATGCCGGTCATGAGAATACCCCGGACGATCCGGAGTATGTTAAGGAGACCGGTCACCCCTCCTACCGCGCAGACGATGCGCTCTGGCTGTTCCCGACCATTGTTAAATATATCGGCGAATCCGGCAATGCAGCATTCCTGGACGAAAAGATCGTCTACGCCAACGGCGGTGAGGACACGGTATATGAGCATCTCAAACGCGCCATCCAGTTCTCCATGGAGCATATGGGCGATCACGATATGCCGGCAGGTCTTCATGCAGACTGGAACGACTGCCTGCGTCTGGGTGCAAAGGGCGAATCTACGTTTGTGGCATTCCAGCTCTACTACGCAATGAGCGTCATCCGCGACATGGCAGCAGACAAGAACGACACCGAGTACATCGCATACATTGACGATGTGCAGAAAAAGCTGGGCGACTCTCTGGAGAAATGCTGGGATGAGGACAGATTCATCCGCGGCATCCGTGAGGACGGCGTGATCGTAGGTGCAAAAAAAGATCCCGAGGCGAATATGTGGCTCAATCCGCAGAGCTGGTCGGTCATCTCGAAGTTCGCATCGGACGAGCAGGCGGAGAAGGCGATGTACAGCGTTCACGAGATCCTCAACACGCCCTACGGCGCAAAGCTGCTTGAACCGCCGTACAAGGAGCATTATTTTGACGGCGCACTGATGCACATTTTCAACGCGGACACCAAGGAGAACGGCGGTATCTTCTCGCAGTCCCAGGGCTGGCTGATCCTTGCCGAGGGTCTGCTGGGTCATGGTGACAGGGCGTTCGAGTACTTCAAGGAATCCTCCCCGGCAACGCTCAACGACAAGGCGGAGATCCGTGTGCTTGAACCGTATGTACACGGGCAGTTCACCGAATCCAAGGCATCACCCTTTGCCGGAAGATCCCATGTACACTGGCTGACCGGCACGGCATCCACCGTGATGGTAGGCTGCACCGAGGGTATCTGCGGCATTCGTCCGGATGCAAACGGCATCACCATCAGCCCGTCCATTCCGGCGGCATGGGACGGCTTTAAGATGAAAAAGAATTTCCGCGGCAAGCAGCTCCTGATCGACGTGCAGAACCCGAACCACGTGCAAAGCGGTGTGGCATCGGTTTCGGTCAACGGCAAGGTGATCGAGGGCGCGTATATTAAGGCAGCAGAGCTTGCAGAGACGAATGAGATCGTAATTACGTTAGGTTAAGACGGACAAACGCGGGATTCCAAAGGGACAATGTCCCTTTGGTGGAGTCCAGAGGCAAAGCCTCTGGTGGGGTGTGGGGCAAAGCCCCACGATCCGCGGCGCAGCCGCTCAAAAAAACAGTCAGACCTGCGGCAAAGCCGCAGCGGCTGGACGGTCAAAGAAAGAGAACTTCTCCCATTTCCCCAACCCCCAACAAAAAAGCATCCCCGGTTCACCATGAACCGGGGATGTTCTGTTTATTCCGGAAACGCCAGATGCTTTGCCAGCGAGAAATTGCTGTAGCCGGACTTTCCCGTGACATCCTCTAAGATCTCCAGTCCGTCCGGCAGCTCCACCGGTGTGTCGATGTCCGGCAGCTCGATCTCCAGTGTGGCAAGTGTCTCGCTGAATTCGTACACGTCCAGCTCAAACATCTGCCCGGCATGGGTAAAGCACCACCGCACCTTGCAGATCGGATGCATCGCCGGGTCTGCCTCCTCCAGAAGCGCGGCATACCGGGAGGATGTGATCTCCTCCTCCAGCTCGATGCGCGTTCCGAATCCCACCGCCTGCTTGCGCGTATAGGTGTACTGCCAGCCCTGCTCCTGTGAGCCGCGCTTGCGGATGCGCCGCATATAGCCGGAATCGTCCTGTGTCAGATAGGTCTGCACGATCTGTGTCGGGGATGCATCGGGGAGGGATCGCAGCACCTGCACATCCGGGCGGCGGATGAGGTACTTTCGCTCAATTTCCAACGGCTGCCCAGCCATTATCTGCCCCTCCCGTCCGTTTTGGATTGGAATTTTTCGGCATCGACCACAAACCGTTTGTGCGTGCCCGAGCCGATCTCGCCCACGCTGTCACGGGCTGTGACATTCAGCGTGATCTCGCGTCCGTTCTGCGAAACCAGTTCCGCCTCGGCAATGACCAGCAGTCCCTGCGGTGTGGCGGCAGTATGGCGGATGTTCAGCTCCGTGCCGACTGTTGTCTCGCCCTCCTCCAGAAACGGCGCAACGGCATTGCATGCCGCCTGCTCCATCAGGGCTGCCATCATAGGCGTTGCCAATACGTTCAGAGAACCGCTGCCCACGGTCTTGGCGGTGGTCTCGTCTGTCACGGTCAGGTGCGCGGTCGCGCGCATGCCGGGGATGATCTCTTTCATATGTGTCCTCCTTCTGGGGATAGACCGCCTGTCACTGCCCTCCCCCTGCCCCCTCCCTAAAGGGAGGGGGATTTTTTGAGGGGCTGCGCCCCTCGAACTGCACAAGGGGGGAATTGCATCCCCCCTTGCATCCCCCTGCTCATGGGGTATTCATACATTTACAGGAGCATGCCCTCTGCCTTGGCTGCCTCAACGATCGCATCGGCAAGGCTGCCAAGAACCGCGCTTCCCTCGCTTGTAATGTCATGATTGCGCGCTCTCGCCTGTTCTGCGGTAATGCTGCGGCGTTTCCACGAAATGCCGCCCTTTTCATAATTGAGCATCATCGGCTGCAAACGGTCAATGGCATTGGCGAACTTCGCCTCGGGCGTTTCACGCGCCTCAAATTCCTCCCACAGACCACGGAATTCCTCTGCCTGATCCTCTGGGAGCAACGCGAACAGCCGATCCGCCGCCTTTACCTCACGGGCACGCTTCGTCTCGTTTCCGGCGGTATCGTAGGCATAGGTGTCGCCCGCGTCAATTTCCACGATATCGTGAACCAGCACCATTTTCATGACCACGGTCACGTCTACCGACACTCTTGCATGCTCGGCAAGAATCGCCGCCATGAGCGCTAAATGAAAGCTGTGCTCCGCATCGTTCTCCTGCCTGTCCTCGTGCAGGACGAGGGTCTGACGGTAGATGTTCTTCATCCTGTCCGCCTCCAGAATGAATGCGAGCTGCCGTGTCAGTCTGTCTTGTTCCATCTGCTACTCCTCTGTTGTTTCAGATTCCTCCGGCTCGTCCTCACGCTGGAGAATGCCGAGCTTTTTCTTCTCGTCCAAAATGCGCTTGACGCTCTGGTTGATGCGGTTCTCGGAGATCCTGCCGCTTTCCACTGCCTCCTGAATGGCTATGGCTGCCTCGTCCAGACTGCCGGGCATCAGGATCATGTCCACGCCTGCCTCGATGGCAAGAACGGCTGCCTCGCCGGATTCGTAATTTGCAGTAATACTTTCCATCTGCATGGAATCGGTGATGATAATGCCCTCAAAGCCCAGCTCATCGCGCAAAAGCTCCGTGCAGACAACAGGCGACAGGCTCGACGGCAGACCGTCTCCGACACCGGAGATCTGCGCGTGGGTGACCATCACGAAATCCGCACCTGCCTCGATGCCCTTGGCAAAAGCGGTAAACTCCGTCTCGCGAAGCTGGTCGAGGGTGCGGTCAATGACGACGCTGCCGTCCTCGTGGGTGTCGCCGTCTGCTGCGCCAAGACCGGGGAAATGCTTGAGGGTCGCAGCGACCTTGCCATTCTCCTGAATGCCCGTGACAACGCCGTTTACCATGTTGCCGACCACGGCAGCATCCTTGCTGAAAATGCGGTCGCCCAGCTCGTTGCCCTCGTTGAGGTCAACATCTGCGACCGGCGCAAAATCGAGATTGAATCCCAGCACGGACAGCGTGCGCCCCAGCGTATTGCCGACCTCACACGCCTCGTCCCAGTTATTGCGCTCACCGTAGGTCTGCATGGGGTCCAGCTGCGAAGTGCCCAGCTTTTTGCCGCACCGCGCGACCTCGCCGCCTTCCTCATCAACGGCAAGGAACACGCCGATGCCGCCGTCCTCCAGCGCGAAATCCTGCGTTCCCTCCAGCATATCCATCGTCTGGGAGAGCGAACGCATGTTGTCACTGAAATACACAAGACCGCCCACATGTCGTTCCTGGAGCGCGGCATGTGTGGAATCTCCGGCACTCTGCGCCTTCTTCACGCCGGTGAGTACATCGGGGGTGACGATAAAGAGCTGGAAGATCTTCTCCTCAAGCGTCATGTCGATGTCAAGAACGACCGGTGCTTCGGTGGGCGGCTCGGTCTCCGGCGGCTCGGTGGGCGCTTCTGTCGCAGGCTCTGTGATGACGGCTGTTTCCACCTCTACGGAGGAGGTCGGCTCGTCGGACGAGCAGCCTGCCAGCAGCAGCGGCGCGGTCAGCAAAAGTGCCAGCAATCGGGTCTTTTTCTTTCTCATAGTTGATTCTCCTGAATTAATATGCCTTACCCCACAGCACCATGTGCTTGGCAGGCTTGCCGCAGCAGACGCAGCGGTCGGAAAGCTGCTTTTGTGCAAGGGGAATGCACCGTGAGCCGGCACCGGTCTGTGCCTTGACCTCGTCCTCGCAGGTCTCCTCGCCGCACCACATTGCCTCGATAAAGCCGTCACCGTTCTCGGTGAGTGCCTGGTTGATCTCGTCAATGCTCTGACACTGGTAGGTTCTCTTTTCGCGGTTCGCCAGCGCGGCGGCATACAGACCGTCGTGAACCTCCTGGAGCTTTTCCCGGATACGCCCGGTCAGCTCGTCCAGAGAGATGCTCTCCTTCTCGCCGTTGTGACGTGTTGCCACGATGCACTGGTTGGCAGCAATGTCGCGCGGACCGATCTCCAGACGAACCGGAACGCCCTTCATCTCGTACTCGGCAAACTTCCAGCCCGGGGAATTGTCCGTATCATCGAGCTTGACGCGGATGCCGGCAGCCTTGAGCTGCTCGTACAGCTCGTTTGCCTTCTCCAGTACGCCCTCCTTGTGCATCGCAGCCGGAACGATCACGACCTGGATCGGTGCGACCGCAGGCGGCAGCACCAGACCGTTGTTGTCACCGTGGGTCATGATGATCGCGCCGATGAGACGTGTAGTCACGCCCCAGCTTGTCTGATGCGGATGTTTAAGGGTATTGTCCTTGTCGGCAAACTGGATGCCGAATGCCTTGGCAAAGCCGTCACCAAAGTAATGGGACGTGCCTGCCTGGAGTGCCTTGCCGTCATGCATAAGCGCCTCGATGGCATAGGTCGAAACTGCACCGGCAAACTTGTCGCTCTCGGTCTTTTTGCCCTGTACCACGGGCATTGCCAGCGCATCCTCACAGAAACGGGTGTAGACGTTCAGCATGCGCTCGGTCTCCTCGATCGCCTCCTGCGCAGTGGCATGGATGGTGTGACCCTCCTGCCAGAGAAATTCACGGGAACGCAGGAACGGACGGGTGGTCTTTTCCCAGCGCACCACGCTGACCCACTGGTTGTAGAGCTTGGGCAGGTCGCGGTAGGAGTGGATGATATCCTTGTAAATGTCACAGAACAGCGTCTCGGAGGTCGGACGAACGCACAGGCGTTCCTCCAGCTTGTTAGAGCCGCCCATCGTCACCCATGCCACCTCGGGCGCAAAGCCCTCCACGTGATCCTTCTCCTTCTGGAGGAGGGACTCAGGGATAAACATGGGCATGTTCACATTCTCGTGGCCTGTCTCCTTGAACATGCCGTCAAGGATGCGCTGGATGTTCTCCCAGATCGCATAGCCATAGGGACGGATGACCATACACCCCTTGACAGAGGTATAGGCGATCAGCTCCGCCTTCTTTACAATGTCGGTGTACCACTGCGCAAAATCCTCATCCATCGAGGTGATCGCATCGACCATTTTTTTGTCGTTCTTAGCCATGATTTGTTATCCTTTCTATAAACCTGTTCAATAACCTCCAAAACGCTGCCTGACTTGTCTTTTTTGCATCATGCTTTGCCCGTTTTCCTTGCAATACATACAGTATTCCTACGGAAAACGTGCTTTGCCTGATGCAAAAAATCCTGCGTCATTCAGCATTTTTCCGGTTATTAAACAGGTCTTGTATTATTACCGCTTGAACCACGGAACTGCGTCCTTAGCCGGCGGTGCTCCGGCGGCATCTGCCTGATGCTCCGTCTCACTGACGGGCTCCGTCTGGGCAGCGGACGATGCCTGCTCCCCGGCAGGTGCATCCTCGTCACCGGATCGGGGCGGCAGCTCGTAAATGGAACGGATGCCGTAGCTCTCGTCCTTTTTCGGATCATGATTTTTGCGATACCGCGCGATCCAGTTGTCCACAAGCCTGGCGATCCTTGGCGTGACCACCGCAAGCAGGAAGATCAGGGCAAATACGATCAGCGTTCTGACCAGAAAACGCACAAGCACATCAAGCTCCACAGCAAATTCCAAAGCAAGCCCCCCTTTCATCAGAATATCCAACTATAAATGCGCATTCTCGGCAAAGTGTACAAGGCAGTCGGCTATCGCCGACCCAGGAGGGGCTGCTCGCCCCTCCTAAACCTCCCCCGGCAGGGCGGTGACCGCCCTG
>CAZKHW010000134.1:0-7813 GCA_964552525.1 uncultured Ruminococcus sp.
GCCGGAATTTCGATGGGGATGAGCAGGAACGCATATCTCGTGCACGCATAGATGAATCTCAATGACGATGCTCTCCACGGTATCCTCGCCGTTGGTGTTGATGTTCACGACCTTTGCGCCCATGACGATCTCACCGCCGAGCTTTTGGAACTCCTCTGCGGTCAGTTCCCAGAGCTGACCGGGACCGTACTTGGGGTAATAGAACTCCTCAATGAGGGAAGTCTCGACCTTATCATTGCCGATGCCGGTCACCTTACCGAACATGTCCTTGAGGACAGCAACAATGGACAGACCCTTGACGCGCTGTGCGCCCCAGTCTGCGGAGATCTCGCGGGGATGGCGACCCCAGAGCTTTTCGGTATAGCCCTCAAAGAACATGGAATAGAGCTTTCTGCCGAAACGGTTGATATAGAAATTCTCCAGCGAATCCTCCGGCAGCTTGGAAACGGCACTGCCAAGGTAGGAGAAGCCTGCCTCCATCGTGGTGGCAAAGCCCATATTGCGGATGGTATCCCATTTGAGGGAGACGGGATAATCGAAGAATTTTTTCTTATAGTAGATACGGGACACGCGGTTGCGCACGAGCATGACGCGGTCGGTCTCCTCGGGATCGGGGCCGTTTTCGGAGAGGTTCTTTTCTCTGCCGAGCATAATATCATCGAAGGACGGCTTGCCCTGACGGGGCATCATCTCCTCCCACCACTGCATGACATTCTTGTCCTTGGAGAAGAAACGGTGTCCGCCGATATCCATACGATTGCCCTTATGGCGCACGGTACGGGAGATACCGCCGATGGCATTGGACTCCTCGTAGATGGTAACGCTGTATTCCTCCGGTGCTTTTTTCAGAAGCTCGAAACCGGCTGTCAGACCGGCAGGGCCTGCACCGATGATGATGACTTTTTTCATAGCTTTCGTCCTTTCGTTTTCAATGGGTACTATCGTTCACAGAAATACTCTGCGCAGGGGGCATATAGTATTATTATACACCGAATGGGGGGAAATGTCAAGGTGTTTGCGCGGAATTATACCGCCGCCGCCCAAGGCTGCCGCCTTTGGAAACCGCTTTTTTGGAAAATTGATTTCCATGCGCGTGGTTTCCGCAATAATCTACTTTGGTCACATTTTCACTTGACAAAGCCTTTAAAATGGTGTATACTATAAGTGAAGAGCATACCTGTAGACGGTTGCTCCCAATGAACTGTTATGAAATAACCGCTCCTATGTTGGTCGCAGAGGGCGGTTATTTCTTTTTGCCGTTTTCGCCGCTGAATGCCTTAATGACAAGCAGTACGTTGGAAATTGCAAGAACGAATTGAAAGAAATCATTCCACGACATAAGTATCACTCCCTTCCGGGAGCTGGATTAACCGCCTACCGTTTTTGATATGCTCTTCATTTTTTTATTGTAGCATATCTTACAGATTTTGTCAAGAAAACGCGACATGCAAATTTTCATTGTGAGCCGCGCCCTCATTTCTATAGACGGCTATCCATCAGAACATTGCGCCTGTTTCAAAAATTCTTTTTAAATATTCCAAAACCGCATCATGCGTATTTTCCACACGCTCTGCAATGACCTCCTCCAAGGCACTTTGCAGGGCGTTTCCGATCTGTGCGCCCTCAAAGCCCAGTGCGGCAGCATCTTTCCCGTTCACGGCAAGCTGCCGGACGGTGCAGCACAGATTTTCCTCGATGCACTGCGCAAACAGCGATTCCGCGCGATTGATCGCATCCCGGGACTGTTCACGCCCCTGCCATTTGGCACGGCGGTCGGCATCCAGCACACACAGATACCGCCGGAACTGCGTCTCACCCAGCTTTCCCAGCAAATGCCGGACATCCGCCATACACTGCGGCGTGATGCGGTGCATGTCGATCAGCGCGGTCACATCCTCGCGCAGACGATTGTCACTGTGCAGGCGATGCAGGATCACATCCGCCATCTGCGCACTTTTCTGCGCATGTCCCTTAAAATGCCCCGTTTCCCCCTCCATGGTCAGGCACAGGGGCTTTCCGATGTCGTGCAGGAGCATCGTCATACGCACAGTCAGGTCACGGGATGCGAAACCGACCGATCGTGCAATATGCTCCCAGACCGTGAAGTCGTGCCACTTGCTGTGCTGTAAAAATCCGATACATGGGGAAATTTCCGGAATCCACACGGCAAGCACCTCCGGGTACGCAAGCAGCACTCGTGTCACGTCCTCTCCCATGAGTATGCCGCAAAGCTCCGTAAATACACGCTCTACCGAAATTTTCCGCAGCGTTTCCGCCTGTTTTCGCATGGCAGTGTCCGTGCGCGGCTCGGCAGTCAGCGAAAATCTTGCGCAGAACCGAATGCCGCGCAGGATGCGCAGGGCATCCTCCGCAAACCGCGCCGGCGGATCGCCCACTGCCCGGAGCACGCCGTTTTGCAGATCCTGTGCGCCGCAGAAAGGGTCGAGCAGACCCGAGCGCGGATCATAGGCGATGGCATTGCAGGTAAAATCCCGGCGCGACAGGTCATCGTGAACGTCATCGGCAAATTCCACATGTCCCGGATGTCTGCCGTCCGTGTAGCCGCCCTCCGTCCGGAATGTGGTGACCTCCGCCTCACCGCCGTCAAGCCGGACGCAGACCGTCCCGAACGCCTTGCCGTACCAGGTGCAGACCTCCTCGCCGAACAGTGCCGTGATCTCCTCCGGACGGGCATTGGTGGTGATATCGTAATCATGGGGTACAAGTCCGAGCAGCGCATCCCGGACGCATCCGCCCACAAGGTATGCGTCAAAGCCGCTCTGGTGCAGTGCATCAAGCGTGGTGCGGATGGGAGCAGGGATCGTCATATGCATACGTTACATCCCCTCCTTTGGCACAAGGTCGATGCACACGACCTCTGCCGGATTGCACAGCCGGAATTTTCCGATCCCGGCGGAAACATGCATGATACAGTCGTCCTTGCGGTAGATCCCCTTGGTATACCGCGGAAAAAACCGACGCTCCGGGGAGAGGAATCCGATGTTTCCCAGCCGGACGATACCGCCGTGGACATGTCCCGACAGCACCAGATCTGCGCCCCACGCGGCGTAGGCGTCCAGTCCCAGCGGCGTATGTGCCAGAAGGACACAGGGGGTATCCGGAGATGCCCCGATGCAGTTTTCCACCATCCCGAGCGTGATTGTGGAAAGTTTGCTGTATCCGCCCTGTTCGTTTTTGTAGACGCTCCGGGGGAGGGTAATGCCGGAAAACTGCACGCCCTCGAAAGTATCGGATGCATTGTCCAGCACGATGCCGGGCACACTGTCAAGGAATTTCCTGCGCACATCGGGCGCGTGATCCATCTCGTGATTGCCCAGCGAGAGATAGAGCCGCGCGGCGCGTTTAGAAAGGGCGCAAAGCAGTGCGGCGGCATCCTGAAAGCTCTCGGGTGTGCAGTTTCGTGACACAAGATCGCCTGTGATGCAGATGACATCCACCGCATCGAACCGGTCACACAGATCGAGCAGCTTCCGGATGGTATCGGCATTTTTTTGATGTCCGGTCGCCTTGCTGAAATGCACATCCGAAATATGCAGCATACGCAGTCTGCGCCGGATGTGCTGCATGGAAATGATCTCATGCCGTCCTTGCATAGGGTTTTCCTCCTCTCCGATTTTGTCGGCTATCGCCGGCGCGGTGACCGCGCTTGCGAGTTTGTGGTAAGGGCAGATCGAATTCTAGTGTACGCAATTCCCTTTTCCTATCGGCAAGAGGGCAAAGGCGCGGAGTCCGCGCTGACGAGTTAGCGATGACGACAGATCGGATTCTGATGTCCGCAATGCCCTTTGCCTGACGGCAAGAGGGCAAAGCTGGTGCGAATCGCACAGCGCGCGGTTTCCAAAGGCGACAGCCTTGGGCGGCGGCGGTGCGCAGCACCGCCCCTATCCCCCCTCCCCTCTGGGGAGGGGGGCAGGGGGTGGGGCGGCTCACAGGTGAAAATTACAAATTTATCTAAATTATCAATGATTACTATTACGCCTCATCATCGGACGGCAGCTCCTCCGCCTCGGGCAAAATCTCATCCGGCTCTTCATTCTGGAGCGCAGCCTCATCATCGGAGATCTGCTCGACCTCGGCAGTTTCCTCCTCACTGTCGTGCTCGGCTCTCGTAAAGGCAACGACCTCGTTCCCCTCGGAGACCTTCATAACACGCACGCCCTTGGCAGTTCTGCCCATCACGCGGATATCACTCGCCAGAATGCGGATGATGATACCCTCGGTGGAGATCAGGATGATGTCGTCATCCTCGTCCACCACCTTGATGCCGCAGACCTGTCCGCGGATCTCATCGGTCTTGTAATTCTTCAGACCGTAGCCGCCCCTGCTCTGGATGCGGTATTCCTCCAGATCACAGCGTTTTCCATAGCCCTTGGTGGTCACGGTAAGAAGTGCCGCATGCTCACGCACCTTTGCCATCGAGATGACCTCATCGCCCTCACGCAGCCGGATCGCTCTCACGCCGTGCGCCGAACGGGACTGCGGACGGATGCCCGTCTCCTCCATGCGGATCGCCATGCCGTCCCGCGTTGCCACAATAAGCTGGTTCGTGCCGTCCGTCATGCGGACACCGCGCACCTCATCGCCCTCGTTCAGACCGATGGCGATCAGTCCCTTCTTGTGGATATTGCGGTAGGCATTGAGCGGTGTGCGCTTGATCTGACCGTTTTTGGAGACCATCACCACATACTCGTCCGTGTCAAAGCTCCGGCATTTGAGCATCGCGGAAATGCGCTCACCCTCCTGCAAATGCAGCAGGTTCGCAAAGTGGAATCCCCTCGATGCCTTCGAGCCGTCCGGGATCTCGTAGCATTTGAGCTTGAACATATAGCCCTTGTTGGTGATAAAGAGGATGTTGTCGTGGGTCGAGCAGATGAACATCTCCTCCACGAAATCCTCCTCACGCTGCTTCATACCCTGTACGCCGCGTCCGCCGCGCTTCTGGGTCTTGTATTCATCCAGCGCAATGCGCTTGATATAGCCCTTATTCGTGTAGGTGACAACGCAGTCCTCTACCTCGATCAATTCCTCGATGTCCAGCTCGCCGGAGATCTCGGTGATCTCGGTGCGCCGCTTGTCTGCAAACTTTCTGCGGATCTCGGCAAGCTCCTTGGAAATGACCTCATAGATTTTCTGACGGTCTGCCAGCAGTGCCTCAAATTCCTTGATCTTCGCAAACAGTCCGGACAGCTCGTCCGTGATCTTCTGACGCTCCAGACCGGTCAGAGCACCCAGACGCATCTGCACGATCGCCTCTGCCTGCTCCTCGGAAAGTCCGGTATTCTGCAACAGATCCACGCCCGACATGTCGTACTGTGCGCGTTCGAGCAGTGCCTGCATATCCACGTCCTTGAAACGCTCCATCAGGCGGCTCTTGCCCTCGGGGATGGAGGAGGAGCTTCGCAAAATCGCGATGACCTCGTCAATGTAGTCTGCCGCGAGCATGAAGCCCTGGAGCAGGTGAGCGCGGCGCAGTGCCTTGTCCAGATCAAATTTCACGCGTCTGGTGATGACATCCACCTGAAATTCCAGATAATGCTCCAGCACCTGCTTTAAGGTGAGGACGCGCGGCACACCGTCTGCCAGCACCAGCATGTTCACACCACAGGTGTCCTGTAACTGGGTAAAGCTGAACAGCTTGTTGAGCACCACATCCGGAATGGCATCCTTGCGCACGCCAATGACGATGCGCATGCCGTCTCTGCCGGATTCATCGCGCACGAAGGTCGCACCCTCCACGCGCTTTTCCTTGATGAGATCTGCAATATGCTTGACCAGACGCGCCTTGTTGACCATGTAGGGGATCTCGTGGACGATGATATGCGTCTTGCCCTTGATCTCCTCGATGGTCGTCTTGGCGCGGACAATGATCTTGCCCTTGCCCGTGCCGTAGGCAGCCCGGATGCCCGATTTGCCCATAATGATGCCGCCCGTGGGGAAGTCCGGACCTTTGATGCATTCCATCAGATCGTCAAGGGTGCAGTCGGGGTTCTCGATGAGCAGATTCAGACCGTCAATGACCTCACCCAGATTATGCGTGGGGATATTGGTCGCCATGCCGACCGCGATGCCCACAGAGCCGTTGACCAGAAGATTGGGGAAACGGCTGGGGAGCACCACAGGCTCCTGGAGACGGTCGTCGTAGTTCGGACCCCAGTCCACGGTATTTTTCTCGATATCCGAAACCATTTCCAGCGAGAGCTTTGCCATTTTCGCCTCGGTGTAACGGTAGGCAGCAGGCGGATCGCCGTCCACAGAACCGAAGTTTCCGTGACCATCGACCAGCGGATAGCGCAAAGAGAAGTCCTGTGCCAGACGCACCAGTGCATCGTACACGGATGCATCACCGTGCGGATGGTAGCGTCCCAGCACCGCACCGACCGTATCGGCGCACTTGCGGTACGGCTGATCGGGTGTCAGCTTATTCTCGTGCATGGTGTAGATGATGCGGCGGTGAACGGGCTTTAAGCCGTCACGCACATCGGGCAGCGCACGGGAGATGATAACAGACATGGCATAGGCAAGGAAGGAATCGTGCATCTCGTCGGCAACATCGACCGGGATGACCTTCTGTGCCGGCGTGTTCTGCTCCTGCATGTCCAGGGTTTCGTTTGTTTCATTACTCAATTGTGTTTCACCTCAGTTTCGGGCTTGCCCGGGGCGTTTTTTGTCGGCTGTCGCCGACCCAGGAGGGGCTGCTCGCCCCTCCTAAACCTCCCTCGGCAGGGCGGTGACCGCCCTGCACCCACATGGTTTTTTATTTTTTATGCTTAAAATTCTTCTCAAGCCTCTTAGAAAAATGCACACGCAATATCTCCATCTCCTCCTCCGAAAAGGCGGACTTGGGGACAACGTAGAACATTGTTTTTTTCTGATAGATCATGAAAAATTCCGGATACTCGATCACATGCATCCCCTTGTTGTAGTGGATGCGCGTACCGGAAAAATCCTCCTCCGGGCTGTCGTCAAACAGCTCATCAGATGCGGCAGCCTCCTTGTTCTCAGGGGGCAGGATCGTGCCGATCTCCAGATATTCCGGAAACACGCTCAGACGGTACTCGTCATCCTCGATCTCCCGGACACCTTCCATCAGATTCATGCGGATCTTGCGCGGATTGATCCACTGAAACGCCATCATGACAAGACAGAACAGGATGATCGTACAGTACAGTCCGCGGTTGGCATTCTCACCGCCGTAGATGATGAAATATGCATACACACCAATGACTGCCAGCAGAATCGCCATGACTGCGTAGCTTCTGGGATAGACAAATTTTTTCTGGAACGCAATGAACGCATTGCGGAACATATCAAACGGGATCCTGTACTGCGTTTCAAGCAGCAGCCCGTCCTTTCTGGTTTCTTCCATAGTACTCCTTACACGTCAAGATTGGAAACCGTCTTTGCGTACTTTTCGATATAATCCTTACGCGGCATGACCTTGTCACCCATGAGAATGGTAATGACCTCATCCGCACGGATGGCATCCTCCATCTTGACGCGGAGAATGGTGCGCGTTTCGGGATTCATGGTGGTTTCCCAAAGCTGCTCGGAATCCATCTCACCAAGACCCTTGTACCGCTGTACAGCGACCTTGGCGGAGCTGCCGTTGGCATCGGCAAGCTCTGCAATATACTTGTCGCGCTCCGCATCCGAGAATGCGTAGTACACCTTTTTTCCCCTTGCCACGCGGTAAAGCGGCGGCTGTGCAATATAGACATTGCCGTTCTCGATCAGGGGCTTCATATAGCGGAAGAAGAACGTGAGCAGCAGCGTGCGGATATGGCAGCCGTCC
>CAZKHW010000135.1:0-7737 GCA_964552525.1 uncultured Ruminococcus sp.
TAAGCGAAATTATACCCTCCTGCATACGAGCTCCGCCCGAGGCGGTAAAGCCAACGACCGGGAGCTTGTTTTCTGTCGCATATTCAAACAGGCGTGTGATCTTCTCGCCGACAACGCTGCCCATGCTTGCCACCATGAACTTGGAATCCATGACAAAAACCGCACAGGGCTTGCCGCCGATCTTCGCCGTACCACAGACAACCGCGTCCTCCTCGTGGGTGGAGCTGCGTGCCTTGTCGAGCTTATCCTGGTAGTTGGGGAACTCCAGGAAGTTCTTGCTGGTCAGACCGGTGCACAGCTCGCGAAAGCTGCGCTTGTCGGTCATGAGCTGGATGCGGTCACGTGCGCCGAGACGGTAGGAAAACCCACAGTTCGGGCAGATATAGAAATTTTTCACGAGGTCGTACTCACTTGCCTCAAAGCTGCACTTCTTGCAGGTGATCTTGGCAGAGCCGCTGACCTTCTGTACAATGTCCATCAGACCCATGATTACGCCTCCTCTTTATCGACCAGAGCAAAGGAGAATTCCGCCTTGACAGCGACCTTGCCGTTTACCGTACCCTTGCCCTCGCAGAAGTAGAACGGCCCCTTGTTCCTGATGATCTTGCATTCGGTCTCGTAGGTGTCGCCGGGGCGCACGGGCGTGCGGAACTTCACCTTATCGAGGCTTGTGAAAAACGGAGTCTTGCCCTCAGCCTTGCCTGCGAGCAGAACGCAGGCAGACTGTGCGAGGATCTCGCAGAGGATAACCCCCGGGACGACCGGATTTCCCGGAAAATGTCCCTTGAGGAAGAACTCCTCTCCCGTGATGGTCAGCTTGCCGTGTGCGGTCTCGCCGTCAGCGTTGACCTCATCGAGCAGGAGCATGTTGTCGCGGTGGGGGATGATCTTCATGATCTCATCTCTGTTCATGCATTCACCTTACGCTTTCTTGAACGCAACGACAGCGTTGTGACCGCCGAATCCCAGATTCGAGCAGAGCGCGTAGTTCAGTGCAGTCTCGACCGCCTGATTCGGAGTATAATCGAGATCAAGCTCCGGATCTTGTTCAGAGTAGTGGATCGTGGGAGGAACGGTGTCGTTCTGAAGTGCCAGCACACATGCGATGCACTCGACTGCACCGGTCGCACCGAGCATATGTCCGGTCATGGACTTGGTGGAGCTGATGTGCAGCTTTTTCGCCTCATCGCCGAATGCCACTTTGAGTGCGGTGGTCTCGGTCTTGTCGTTGAGGGGGGTGGAGGTGCCGTGCGCATTCACATAGACCTTGGACAGGTCGGTGTCCTTCTCCGGCAGCGCATCGAGGATGGCTTTGGCAACGTACTTTGCCTCCGGATCGGGTGCGGTGACATGGTGCGCGTCGCAGGTCGAACCGTAGCCAACGACCTCTGCGAGGATCTTAGCGCCGCGCGCTACGGCATGCTCATACTCCTCGAGGACGAGAACACCTGCGCCCTCTGCCATGATAAAGCCGTTTCTGTTCTTGTCGAAGGGCTTGCAGGCATCCTCGGGGTCGGGATTGTCAGACAGTGCCTGACAGTTGCCGAAGCCTGCAACAGTCAGCGGATTGATGGCTGCCTCAGAGCCGCCTGCGATCATGGCATCGGCATAGCCGTGCAGAATGGTGCGGTAGCTTTCGCCGACAGCGGTTGTTCCGGTCGCACATGCCGTAGAAACGGCAACACACGGGCCGTTTGCGCCGTACTCGATGGCAATATTGCCAGCTGCGATGTTGTAGATCATCTTCGGAACGAAGTGCGGCGAAACCTTGCGCGAGCCTTTCTCCAGCAGATTCTGGTGGTCAGCGCAGAGCGTCTCAATGCCGCCGATGCCCGAGCCGAAGCATACGCCCATGCGGTCACTCTCGATCGTGCCGACAATGCCGCTCTGCTCCATTGCTTCCTTGGCAGCCGCCAGCGCATACTGGGTGAAGGTATCCGTCTTGCGGGCGGTCATCTTGCCGAGAACCTCTGCCGCATTAAAGTCCTTGACCTCACCGGCTACCTTATATTTGGATTCACTTACGTCAAACTTGGTGATGATACCGATGCCGTTCTTACCGGCGAACATGGCATCCTTGAATGCCTCGACATTGTTGCCGAGGGGATTTACGGTACCCATACCAGTGATGACAACTCTTCTCATTGTGTTGCCTCCTGAAATTGATGTGTGGTCGGATTCAGCCGACCCCGGAGCAAACTCCGGACTAATATTGGATTACAAATGGGACAAGCGATCACATTGCCATGCCGCCGTCTACCCGGATCACCTCTCCAGTGATAAAATCCGACATCGGAGAGGCAAGGAACAGCGCCAGATCAGCGACCTCCTCGGGTTTTCCGAAGCGTCCCATCGGGATCGCTTTTTTCAGCTCGTCATTGCCCTGGAATGCGGTGGTCATCGGCGTTTCGATAAAGCCCGGTGCGATCGCATTGACGTTGATATTGCGTCCTGCCAGCTCCTTGGCGGTGGACTTCGTCAGACCTACGATACCTGCCTTGGAGGAGGAGTAGTTCGCCTGACCGGCATTGCCGAACAGTCCGGAGATGGAGCTGATGTTGATGATCTTGCCGTAGCGTTTCTTCATCATGGGACGGTAGAAATTCTTAGTCATGTAGAATGCGCCCTTAAGGTTGACATCAATGACCATGTCGAAATCTGCCTCGCTCATCTTGAGGATGAGGTTGTCACGGGTGATGCCGGCGTTGTTGACGAGAATGTCCACGCCGCCGAAGTCATCTAAGATCTGCTTGCAGACCGCAGCGACCTGTGCGGCATCGCCGACATTGCACTGATAGCTCTTGCAGGTCACGCCCAGTGCCGCAATGGCATCGACAGCAGGTGCTGCCTTTTCGGCATCGCAGATGTCCACGATGGCGATATTGGCACCGTTTGCCGCAAACTTCTTTGCGATCTCAAAGCCGATGCCCTGTGTGCTGCCCGTGATGACAGCGGTTTTTTCCTTCAGCATGCTGTGCCCTCCTTATGCCTTCAGTGCGGCGAGTGTCTCACCCAGTGTTGCCATATCCTCGACACGGTACACCTTGGCATCCGGAAGGATCTGACCGATCAGCTTCTGGAGGGTGTTGCCGACACCGCACTCAACAAACGTGTCAAAGCCGTCCTCAGCCATGCGGCGGATGAGCTTGACCCACTGTACCGGGTGATTGATCTGCTCGAGCATGAGCGACTTCGGATCGCCCTCATAGGGGGCTGCGGTGAAGTTGGCATATACCGGGATCTCCGGGAGCGTTACCTCAAATGCCGCAAGCTCCTTGCCGAACGGATCGACTGCCGGGGTCATGTACGGCGAATGGAATGCGCCGCTGACATTCAGCATCAGACCTCTGCCCTTCTGTGCTTTGAGATCCGCGCTGAGCTGTCCGAGCTGCTCCTTGTCGCCGGAAACCACGAGCTGTACCGGGGAATTGTAGTTGACCGGGAACACCTTGTCATACGGCTCGCACATCGCCTCGACCTGCTCGATGGGGAGCTTGACGCATGCCATCATGGATACGTCCTGTCCCTCGCCTGCCTTTGCCATTGCCGCGCCGCGGTGCATTGCAATGTGGAGACCGTCCGCATAGGAATACGCGCCGCCGACTGCCAGTGCCGGGATCTCGCCCAGCGAAAAGCCTGCCAGACCCTCCGGCTCGATGCCGTTGTCAATGAGCGCAAGTGCCGCTGCCAGATCTGCCAGATACAGGCAGGGCTGGGTATTCTGCGTCTGCTTAAGATCCGTGCCGTCGCCCTCAAACATCTGCGCGAGTGTGCCGGGACGCTCCACCTCTGCGATGTTGAACAGGTCGGCAACGGGATTGCTATTTTCATAAAGATCCTTTGCCATGCCCACATGCTGTGCGCCCTGACCGGAGAAAACAAATGCTATTTTACCCATGCCGCAGCTCCTTTCAGACAGCTCTCTGTCTCCTGCATGATTTCGAGAATGATCTCCTCACAGGTCTGCTCCTTGCGGACAAGACCGGAGATCTGACCAGCCAGAACGCTGCCGGTCTTGACATCGCCCTCCACGGCTGCCCGTCTGAGCGAGCCTGCACCAAGCTCTGCCACGCTTTCAGGCGTTGCCTCGGGTGCGTACTCCTGCTTGACAAAGCCGCGGGTGAAGCTGTTCTTGATGCCGCGGCAGGTGTTGCCGCCAAAGCGCCGTCCGGTCACCTGGGTGGAGATATCCTTGGCACTGAGCACCATGTCCTTGTAATTCTGATGTACGCCGCACTCCTTTGCAACAAGGAAACGCGTGCCCATCTGTACGCCCTTTGCACCGAGCATCAGCGCAGCCGCGATGCCTCTGCCGTCACCGATACCGCCTGCGGCAAGCACCGGAATGGAGACAGCATCCACCACCTGCGGCACAAGTGCCATTGTGGTCAGCTCACCGATATGGCCGCCGGACTCCTGCCCCTCTGCAATGACGGCGTCCGCACCAGCCTTTTGCGCCTGCTTTGCCATCGTTACGGAGGCAATGACCGGGATCACCTTGATGCCGGCTTCCTTCCACAGCGGAATGTAGGGCTGTGCGCTGCCGGCACCGGTGGTGACAACGGCAGGCTTTTCCTCTGCGCAGACCTGAGCGCACTCGGCTGCGAAGGGACTCATAAGCATTATATTTACGCCAAAGGGCTTGTCAGTCAGGCTCTTGGCGATTTTGATCTGTTCTCTGACATATTCAGCGTTGGCATTCATTGCCGAAATAATTCCAAGACCGCCGGCATTAGAGACCGCTGCGGCAAGCTTGCCGTCAGCGATCCATGCCATGCCGCCCTGAAATACCGGGTACTGGATCCCAAGCATGTCACAAATAGGCGACTGTACCATTGTCTTACGCCTCAACGAGCTTTTCTACAGCCTCGACCAGCTTGCCAACGGTAGTGATCTCCGGGGAGGGTGTGAACTCAATGCTGAATTCGTCCTCGAGGTCCATTGCCATCTCGGTCATGTCGAGAGAATCAATGCCCAGGTCGGAGAACTTGGTGTCCAGAGTGATATCTGCTGCGTCAGTGTCAGTTGCCTCAGCCAGCATTGCGATGATTTTTTCCTTTACCATTGTCTTTACTCCTTTTTTGTGATATAATATATGTGTATCGGACATGTGTCCGGATACGCCGATAGGGGATGCCTTAATATTCGATCAGGCATGCCATGTTGGAAAGTCCGCCGCCGAATGCGCACAGGATGAGCTTGTCACCGCGCTGCACCTTGCCGCTTTCGAGCAGCTCGTGCAGTGCTATCGGAACGGATGCGCTGGAGGTGTTGCCGTACTTGGCAATGTTGGAGAAGAACTTCTCCTGCCCGACCTTCAGGCGTTTTGCCGCGAAGTCGATGATGCGCTGGTTTGCCTGATGCGGCACAATGTATGCAATATCATCAAGTGTCAGACCGTTGCGTTCCAGCAGCGTGTTGATGTCCGCCTCGATGGAGGAAACGGCGTATTTGAACGTCTCCTGACCTGCCATGTGGATGTACGGTGTGTCCTGCTCCGCCGTGAACCACGGGGATGTGCCAGGGAAATGCGGGATCTTGATGACATCATCACCGCCCTTGACGGTGCAGACGGAATCAAGATAGCCCTCGCCGCGCTCCAGAACTGCCGCGCCCGAGCCGTCACCGAAGATCACGCAGGTGCCGCGGTCTGTCCAGTCGAGGATGCCGCTCATGCGCTCACAGCCAACGACCAGGATGCGCTTGTACTCCTTGTGCAGTGCGAAATACGCGGCTGCCGTTTCGAGCAGATAGAGGAACGCGGAGCAAGCCGCATTCAGCTCCATTGCCGGGCAGGTCGCGCCCAGACGGTTCTGGATCATGCATGCCATCGAAGGAGATACAGTCTCGCCGCTGACGGTAGCTGCCAGGATCATGTCCAGCTCGTCAGCCGTAACGCCTGCATCATCCAGTGCTGCCTGTGCAGCCTTGGCACCCATCTCAGAGGTGAACTCTGTCTCGGAGATGCGGCGTTCCTTGATGCCCACGCGCTTGGTGATCCACTCGTCATTGGTCTCCACGATCTGTGCGAGATCATCGTTGGTCACTGCTTTCGGCGGCACATACATGCCGGTACCGATGATACGAAAACTCATTTGATTGCCTCCCAGAGAATTTTTTGTGTCCATAGTATTAGTAACGCTTGGAATGCGTGTTGTTACAAAAATAGCCAACTAATCTTCGAGAAAATAGAATGCTGTTTTTGTGCGTTTTGACGAAAGCGCGGATGTAACATTTCCAGGTGTTTTGCTACTAACCTTTATGAAAGCCGAGGTGCTGCAATGAAAAAAGAATTTGAAGCCCTGTACCGCGAATATTTTCCGCGTATCTACGCGTTTCTGTATAAGCTGACAGAAAACCGTGATCTTGCCGAGGAGCTGACGCAGGAAACGTTTTACCAGGCGTTTGTCGCCTTCTATCGTTTCCGGGGGGACAGCGATGTCTTTACCTGGCTGGCGTCGATCGCCAAGCATACATATTACCGATGGCTGCGCAAGAACAAGCGGCAGATCGATACCGTCAATGCCGAAATGCTCATTGAGGCGTACAGCGAGATCGCATCCGAGCATCCGGCGGATGCCGTGGAACGGCACCTGCTGGGGGAGCGTGTTCGGCGCGCGCTGGGGGAATTGCCGAAGAAGTACCGCGATGTGACGATTCTGCGCGTGTATGCGGATATGAGCTATGCGCAGATCGGAGATGCGCTGCAAATCAGTGAGAACTCCGCCCGTGTGATCTATTTCCGGGCAAAGAAAATGATGAAGGAGGCAATACAGGATGAATATGACATGTAAAATTGCGATGGATCTCGCAGAATTATATAAAGCCGATCTGGTCAGTGAGGAGAGCGCACAGGAGATCCGGGCGCATCTCAAGAGCTGTCCGGACTGCCGGCGGTATTTTCGGGAATACGATCTGACAGACCGCACCGTACCGTCCATTGCACTGCCGTGCGAGGAGCTGTCCGGAATGGAAACGCGTCTGTACGCCAATCTGTCAAAGCGTCTGGCACATCGCCGCGTACTGGAAATTATCGGCACGAGCGCTGCCATTGGTGCAGGCACGATCATGCTTGCCATCGGCGTTGCGATGATGACGAAAGCGCCGAACGGCAAGATCTGAGGCGGTACGATGCTCCAGATCTATTGCGGAGACGGCAAGGGCAAGACCACTGCCGCACTGGGAATGGCACTGCGTGCTGCCGGCAGCGGCATGCGCGTGCAGATCGTCCAGTTTCTCAAAGGCTCGGAAACCTCGGAGCTTGCCGCACTGGCAAGGATCGAGGGCATCAGCGTACTGCGCTGTGACCGGGATTACGGTTTTTCGTTCCGGATGAACGAGGAGGAGAAGGCGCAGATCACCGCCTGTCACGACCGGATGCTCCGCACAGCGTGGGAGCGCATGAAACAGGGCGAGGCAGATATGCTGATACTGGATGAATTCTGCGCAGCCTATCAACTGCATCTGCTTGACCGGACGCTGGCGGATGCGCTGGTGTTCACATTTTCGGCGGAGCAGGAGCTTGTCCTGACCGGACGCGACCTGGAGGAGAAGTTTCTTGAAAGAGCCGATTATGTCAGCGAGATCCGTGCTGTCAAGCACCCCTACTTACAAGGGATCGCCGCACGCCGCGGCATCGAATATTAGACCTCCTCGGAAACTTCCGAAGCACCATCTTCCTTGTCTCTTTGCCATATGCAAAATATCCTGCGGAATCTGGCACTTCTCCAGTTTCCG
>CAZKHW010000136.1:0-7722 GCA_964552525.1 uncultured Ruminococcus sp.
CGAGTATGTCGGCGGCAATTCCGACAACTGGCGCAAGGTCTGGACGATCTACACGTTCCTGGTTTGGTATGAGGAGTATTTTGTCAAGAGATGATAGTAAACGAAACCGCCGGAGTTCTCATAGGAACTCCGGCGGTTCTGTTGTCAGTACGCTCCGATTCCGGGGAAGGCATCCTGCCACTGCCTCTAACCCTTGATCTCATAATCATCATCGCGCAGGAGCACAACATTCTCATCCTTGCGGCGGATCGTCCCGGTCTCCATATCCAGCTCATACTGTTCGGCGTACTTGCGGATCGTCCGGTATCCGACCTTGAGCATGATCGGTGCAAGTACAAAAGCTGCCGCCCCGACTGCTGCTCCTCCGGCAAGAACACCAAGCGGTGTGATCGTATGTTTCTTTCCCATAGTTCCTCCCTATTCTTGTAAGTATTCTCTGTCATCGGCGGACACACTCGGCATACAGCAGCGGCAGTGTGGCATCCAAATGCATTGTCCGACGCACATGCCAGCCGTTTTGCGCCAAAAGCTTAGTGTACGTCTTTTCATCCCACGAAGGCTCAAGTGCCAGCCCCACATTCCTCATCGCCTGCACGATCAGTGACGGTGACTTTCCCTCCACCCGGACAAAGCCCGGTGCAATAAGGACACCGCTTTTGGTGAGAACGCGGCTGCATTCCCGAAGAGCCCTTCCCGGTTCCGGAACGCATTGCAGCGCGTTGCTGAGAATGACCACATCAAAGCTGCCGGTGGCGAACGGCAGTGCGCAGGCATCGGCTTTGCTGAAAATAAGCTGCTCCGGGCGTTTGCCGCGCTGTGCCTGTGCAAGCATTGCCTCGGAATCGTCGGTCGCAAGGTAGCTGCGGCTGACATCTGCCGCGGCTCTGGCGAGCACACCCGTTCCGCAGGCGACCTCCAGGACGCGGCGGTTCTTTACCACCACACGGATGCGCTCACTCATTTCCGCGTAGGCACGCTTGCTCCCGGACAGGAGCAGATTATATACAGGGGCGTAAAAATCCCAGTTCGGTCTCATGATCCAGATCCTTTCTCTTTGGGGTGAGGACAGCACCTCTGTGCTGTTCTTATTATAGCACAAATTTCCGGTTTTGGCAAGTGTTTCACACGTTCTTGCTGCGCGGCATACACTGTTACGGAAAGGAGGCTGCCTATGGCTACGATCAGTTTATGCATGATTGTCCGGGACGAGGAGCCGGTGCTTGGACGATGCCTTGAAAGTGTCAGAGATGCCGTCGATGAGATCATTATCGTGGATACCGGCTCGACCGACCAAACCAAGGAGATCGCTGCGCAGTTCACTGACCGCATCTACGACTTTGCGTGGGTGGATGATTTTGCAGCGGCACGCAATTTCGCCTTTTCCAAGGCGACCATGGACTACCAGATGTGGCTCGATGCGGACGATGTGATGGAGCGCAGCAGCGTGGAGGCACTCATCCGGCTAAAATCCGGTCTGACTGCCGATGTCGTGATGCTGCCTTACCATGTGGCATTCGATGCCCAGGGTGCTGTCACATTCTCCTACGAACGCGAACGCCTGCTCCGGCGCAGCAAGGGCTTTCGCTGGCAGGGTGCTGTTCACGAGGTCATTACGCCCTCCGGGGTCATCCTGCACGGCGATGCAGCAGTTTGCCACCGCAAGGAACATGTCAACGACCCGGAGCGAAACCTTCGTATTTTTGAAACGCAGCTCGCACAAGGGAAAGTCCTCTCTCCGCGGGAGCAGTTCTACTATGCCCGGGAGCTGATGTATCATAAGCGGTATGCCGATGCCATCGGACAGTTTGAAACGTTCCTCAATGCAAACGGATGGCTGGAGGATCGCATCAGTGCCTGCATGCAGCTCTCAAAATGTCACCAGGCACTGGGAAATCGCAATGCAGCGATGACAGCACTGCTGCAAAGCATTTTGTACGATGTGCCGCGTGCTGAGATCTGCTGTGAGATTGGGCGGCTTCTGATGGAGCAAAAGCGATGGAATGAAGCGGTTTTCTGGTATCGTGCAGCACTTTCCGCACCGTTTCCGGAGGAGGGATTCCACGAAGGCGACTGTCACGATTACATCCCCTGCATGCAGCTTTGCGTCTGCTATGACAGGATGGGGAACCTACAGCAGGCGAAAGCATATAATGAAAGAGCAGGACGTATTAAGCCGCATGATGCGGCGTATCTTGCAAACAAGGCGTATTTTCGCCAATGCCAATGACAGGAGGAATGAGCATGTATTCTTGCGGATATGATCCGTTGTCGATCCCCTGCCCGATGCCATGTCCCATGCCATGTCAGCCCAATTGCTGCGCAACGCTGCCTCCCTGCGTTCCTACAACACCCACCGGAACAACGGGGGCAACCGGTGCGACCGGACCGACCGGACCAACCGGACCGACCGGAGCAACCGGTGCAACCGGAGCAACCGGTGCGACTGGCGCAACCGGTGCAACGGGAGCAACTGGCGCGACCGGCGCAAATGGCACAGGTCCCACCGGCCCGACTGGTGCCAGAGGTCCGACAGGTGCAACAGGAGCAACTGGTGCAACAGGTGCGAATGGCACAGGTCCCACCGGTCCCAGAGGTGCAACAGGTGCGACTGGCGCAACTGGCGCGACAGGTGTTGCTGGTGCTGCCGGTGCGACGGGTGCTACCGGTGCAGACGGTGCTCCGGGTACGGATGGTGCTACCGGTGCGACAGGCGCAACCGGTCCGACTGGTCCGACAGGTGCTACCGGTGCGGACGGTGCTCCGGGCGCAGATGGTGCAATCGGTGCAACAGGCGCAACCGGTCCGACTGGTCCAACAGGTGCTACCGGTGCGGACGGTGCTCCGGGCACGGATGGCGCAACCGGTGCAACGGGCGCAACCGGTCCGACCGGCCCGACAGGTGCTACCGGTGCAGACGGTGCTCCGGGTGCAGATGGTGCAATCGGTGCAACAGGCGCAACCGGTCCGACTGGTCCGACAGGTGCTACTGGTGCGGACGGTGCTCCGGGCGCGGCTGGTGCAACAGGTGCTACGGGTGCAGACGGTACTCCGGGCGAGGCTGGCGCAACTGGTGCAACAGGTGCAACTGGCGCGACCGGTGCTACCGGTGCTACCGGTGCGGATGCTGTCATCACACCTGCTGCTGCGGTAACGCCGCTTGATCCTACGGCAACACTCGCTGATGTCATCACACAGTTCAACACACTGCTCGCGAACTTGCAGGCAGCAGGTCTGGTAAGCACCTGATACGAACAAACGTCCATCCTCAATTCGGGGATGGACGTTTGCTGTTATGCGTTTGCACCCTGCTCGGCAGCAAGGATCAGGATCTCTGCTGCATCGGAAGCGTTGACAATAGCATCTCCGTCACCGGAGAGCTTTCCGGCGAACATGGCAATATCAGGATCTGCACCCTCGGGCAGCACTGGCTCTGCACCAGAACCCACAGAGGCTGCATACATGAGGACACTGGCTGCATCGGCGGCATTCGTGATGCCGTTGAGATCAAAGTCACCACGCAAAACGATCCGGACATCCCCGATGGTGAGCGTTTTCTCCTGATAGGATGCGCGGAGTGTACCGTGGAAATATGCATCTCCCTCGCCGCGCTGCAAAAAGGCTGCCGCAGGTGTCAACCAATCGTCATCAAGTGTCAGCGCAGACAAGTCATCTACGGCGTTTCTGACGGAGCTGTCAGGATCCTGCGCATCCTCGGCATCAACATGCCAGAGTGCGGTGATCAGGGATGCCGGATCAATTTGGGCAATATCCTCCGCAAAGAAATAGCGCGGTACAGCATCAGCCTCGTAATAGCCCCCTGTCTGCGTAAGCAAAGCCCCCTCGATCACCATAGATGCGCCGTCATATGTTGTCGACATATCCGGAAAAATATCCGTATAGTAATCATAGTACAGCGAATGCAGATAATAAGTTTTCGTATTTCCATCGGCATCGGTAACCGTCAAATGGCTTGCATAATGGTCAAAGTTGCTGATCTGCCCATCGCAATAGAGAAACAGCGAATTGGTGACATCGTTATGATACCAGTTTCCTGCGATCTTAGTCGCATTCCAGCCATGATTTGCCCCGATCAGGGTAATGGTGTCCACACCAACTGCATTGGCAAGATAGGAGTAGGCTTTTGTATAGCCTGCACAAACCGTCTTTCCCTCCAGAAATGCCGAGGCAAGCGACTGGTCAAGCGTACCGCGCTGATAGCCAATATCCCTTGAAAGCTGATTGGTCAGATACAGCGCGCGGTCATAGTCTGTGTCGAATTCCAGCGCAGCATCAATGTAGTGCTGTCCGACTTCGATGATCTTCGCTTTCGCCGCCTGACGGCTCTCTCCTGACTGAAAGTCCGGATAAATACTGAGCTGCACATAGTTTCCCTCACGGTTATGACCGTACCGATAGGCATTTTGCAGCCAGAAAAATTCCGGATGGTCGTACATGAACATGATAACCGTGTCGCGGAGCTGCTGAAAAGACAGCCCGGAATACACGACCGGTGCAACAGTAGCGAAATTCTCATCCGAGTTGTCAATAACCTGTACCGTAAGCAAAAGGTCATCATACAGACGCCGGGTGTTCTCATCAAATTGATCGTAATAATAGGCGCAGGTGGTGTGGGACGGATAGCCCTCCGCCATCACTGTAAAGCTGGACGTAACTGCCATGACCGCCGCAGCCGTTAGTATCGTCATGCCTGACATCATGCTGTGATGCTTCATGTGTATATCCCCGTTTCTATATGACAGATTGCGGACAAGCCCCCTGAACCGCCCACCGCTGTCACAATACAGCAGGCATCCTTTCTATATGAGGACTAGTTTCATTATACCACGAGATCGCCTGTTTGTCAAGGAATGTTGGCTCGCATTAAGAAAAACAAATCAATTTTCAAAAAAGCGGTTTCCAAAGGCGGCAGGCTTGGGCAGCTTTTGCATGAAAACAAATACAAATGGGTTGCATTTGTTCCTCTCCTGTGCTATAATATAACTATCATCCAGACAGGAGGTCTTACTTACTATGAAACAACAGATCTGCAATCCTTTTCTCCCCCTGTGGGAGTGCATCCCGGACGGTGAGCCACATGTGTTCGGCGACCGCGTATACCTCTACGGCTCTCACGACAAGGAGGGCGGCGAGACGTTCTGCATGCTGGACTACACGGTCTGGTCTGCGCCCGTAAACGACCTGTCCGACTGGCGCTGCGAAGGCGTGAGCTACCGCGCCGACCAGGACCCGGACTATCCCAATCGCAAATATATGTATGCACCGGATGTCGTACAGGGAAATGACGGTCGCTATTACCTCTATTACGCCATGTCCGGCGACTTCGGTGTGGGCGGCTACTGGGGACCGATCAGTGTTGCGGTGTCCGATTCCCCGGCAGGGCCGTTTGCCTACCTGGGATTTGTCCGGAATCCGGATGGCACGCCAATGCAGCGATTCGTCTGCTTTGACCCTGCTGTCCTGAACGATCACGGTACCATCCGGCTCTATTACGGCACACAGTATGACTTCGAGGAGCGTGACGATTTCGGCGAGGAGCACATCCGGAGCGAGATGGAGATGTTCCACAAGTCGCGCGAGGAGATCCTGAATACCCCCGGATCGGTGATGGGACCCTGTACCGTGACTCTCGGAGACGACATGCTCACGATCACTGACGAGCCGCGTCATATGATTCCCTACCGCGTCAAGGGAACGAGCTTTGAGGCGCATCCGTTCTTTGAGGCAGCCTCCATGCGCCGGGTCGGTGAGAAGTATTACTTTATCTATTCGTCACAGCTCAACCACGAGCTTTGCTACGCAGTCAGCGACTACCCGGACAGAGATTTTGTCTTTGGGGGCACGATCGTCTCCAATGGTGATGTGGGCTTTGAGGGCAGAGCGGATGCCGACCGCCTCAACATGACCGGCACCACCCACGGCAGCATCGAGCAGATCGGCGGCGAATGGTATGTATTCTACCATCGGCTCACCCACAAATCCGACTACAGCCGTCAGGCATGTGCCGAGCGCATCCGGATTCTGCCGGACGGCTCGATTCCCCAGGTGTGCATCACCTCGTGCGGACTCAACGGCGGTGCTCTGGCAGCAAAGGGGAGCTATCCTGCCTCCATCGCGTGCAACATCACCAACGGACATATGCCCCACGGCTCGAACAGCATCTGCAGCGAGGCATTTCCCCACGCATCCCATGACGGTGCGGAGCATTTTGTTGCGCAGATCGCGGACGGAACACTGCTGGGATACAAGTATTTCGCCTTTGCGAGGGGCGAGACACTCACGCTCTCCTGCCGTGCAGACGGTAACGGCACATTTGCTGTCACGGACGAATCGGGCGCAGTTCTGGGAGAGATCCCCATAACGCCCGGCAATGGCTGGTGTGAGACGGGTACGGCACTCCAGGTTCTGCCCGGCGACCACGCACTGTATCTGACCTATCACGGCACAGGAGAGGTTAGTGTGCGCTCCCTTACTTTTTCATGACAAACAAGAGGATCTGCGGTCATTTATACCGCAGATCCTGCTTTTTTCAAAAATATCATTCGCCCATGATCTGTGCAACTGCCGCATCCATTTCCGGGGACTCGTGCAGCTCGATCACACCCTGATCGACGCACTTTGCCAGTGCCGGATCAAAGGGGATCTGCGCCAGCAGCGGAATGCCGTATTCCTTGGCGATCTCTGCGGTGTGGCTCTCGCCGTAGACCATGATCTTTTTGCCGCAGTCCGGACAGACAGCGTAGCTCATGTTCTCGACAATGCCCAGAACGGGAATGTTCATCATCTGTGCCATCTTCACAGCCTTCTGCACGATCATCGAAACCAGCTCCTGTGGAGAGGTCACAATGACAATGCCGTCTACCGGGATGCTCTGGAATACCGTCAGCGGTACATCACCCGTTCCGGGCGGCATATCCACAAACATGTAGTCCACATTGTCCCAGATCACATCCGTCCAGAACTGCTTGACCACGCCAGCAATGACAGGACCGCGCCAGACGACCGGATCGGTGTCATTCTCAAGCATCAGGTTCACGGACATGATATCCGTGCCGAATTTGGAACGCGCCGGGAGCATGCCCAGCTCGTTGCCCAGTACCTTGCCCTTGATGCCAAACGCCTTGGGGATGGACGGACCGGTGATATCTGCATCCAGAATGGCGGCATGTCCGCCGGCTCTCTGTACGCCGACCGCCAGCATGGAGGCAACCAGCGACTTTCCGACACCGCCCTTGCCGCTGACGATGCCGATGACCTTGCCGATCTTGCTTAAATCATTTGGCTTTTCCAGCAGGCTCTGCGGCGCGGTGCGCTCCGAGCAGCTTTCTCCGCAGCTGCTGCAATCATGTGTACATTCACTCATGGTTTTCATTCTCCTTTTGTTGGGTTCGTATTATCAAAGCCGCATGGCGGTCATTGAAACGTAGCTAAGGAATTATAAGGGAATAAGCTGCGTGTTTATGCGTAGGATGATTTGTTCTGTGCAAGGCACACGACCGCAGGAATACTGTCGTATTGCAAGGGCGTGCAACGCAACACAGAGCAAATCAGACAAGCAGAAACATGCAAGTTATTTCTTTATGATTCCTAAAACAAGGGCGCGAACATCCGCAGCACCCAGCCGATCATCCGCTTGTACAGCGGACGCTGCTTACAATCCTGCATCGTCACCTCAATGCAGCGGTGCAGGGTATCCTCAAAATC
>CAZKHW010000137.1:0-7713 GCA_964552525.1 uncultured Ruminococcus sp.
TACATCCCCTATGTCATCGAGCCGTCTTTGGGTGTGGAGCGTTTGTTCCTGTCCATTGTGACCGAGGCATACGATGAGGAAGTCGTGGATGCCGAGAAGAATGATACGCGCGTTGTGATGCATCTGCATCCGGCACTCGCACCGTTCAAGGCAGCCGTTCTGCCGCTGTCCAAGAAGCTCTCTGCGGATGCGCAGGAGGTCTTTGCGCAGCTCTGCAAGAAGTGGAACATCGATTTTGATGACACAGGCTCGATCGGCAAGCGTTACCGCCGTCAGGATGAGATCGGTACGCCGTTCTGCATCACCTACGATTTTGACACCAAGGAGACGGACAACTGCGTGACCGTCCGTGACCGCGACACCATGGAGCAGATCAGAATGCCCATCGCCGAGCTTGAGAAGTACCTTGAGGAAAAGCTCGCATATTGATGCAGAAAAGCCCCCGGATGTTTCGGGGGCTTTTTTACGGATGCAAGTGCCGGATAAAACCCGGCGGTCAAAAAAAATTAATAATTTTTTCGTTTTCTATTGACAAATTGTGAAACTTATAGTATAATAAAGGTATCATGAAATAGGAGGTATTTACAATGGATTACTCATCTTACTATGACACCAGTGCCGGTTCCGGCAGCTCAGCGGGTTCGATGGTGATTTCGCTTCTCATCTACGCTGTTATGGTTCTGGCAAACTGGTTCCTGTTCGAGAAGGCTGGCGAGCCGGGCTGGAAATCGCTCATTCCCGGTCTGAACGTGTGGACTATGTTTGAGATCACATACGGTGCCGGCTGGAAGTGTCTGCTGCTGCTCGTTCCGGTTCTTTCGATTGCCGTATCGATCATGTATCCGTTCCGTCAAGCGCAGGCTTACGGTCAGGGCATCGGATTCGGGTTCCTGAATTTCTTCCTGTCGCCGGTCGCCAACTGTATTATGGCGTTCTCAGGCAACATCAAGTATTACGGACCCTGCGGCAGTTTCCTGTAAGGAATACACTGGTGTACATCGGCATCTCCCGGCTTAATCCATACCGGGAGATGTTTTTTTAGACGATACTTTCTATTGCTATGCAGTCAAAGAAGGGAGGCTTGTCAAGTGCAAGATTCAAATTTCTACGAATTCGCTCCGGAGAGCCTGAAAAGCAGACGGTTTGAGGCGGCAGTCGCGGCAAGTGCGCGGCTGTTTCTGGAAAAGGGAATCGACAACGTAAAGATGACCGACATTGCCGCCGAGACCGGGATCGGTGTTGCCACACTTTACCGCTATTTCGGGACAAAAACGCGCATTGCCGTCATTGCCATGACATATCTATGGAACGATCTGAACAAGAAGTTCAACGGAGTGTTTGAATCCGAGGCGTTTCGCAGGCAGACCGGCATCAAGCAGCTTTCCGACCTGATGCGCATGACGTTGGTATTCTACAACGCGCACCGCGATTTTATCAAGCTGCTCGGTGAGTTCGACCTGTTCCTCATCCGCGAAAGCGTCCCCAAAGAGGAGCTGGAGGGGTATGAGAGATCCATCATCAACTTCTATCCTTTTTTTGAACAGGCGTATGAGACAGGTCTTAGAGACAAAACCGTGCGTGAGATGGAGAATTTCCATCTCTGCTACACGACCTTTGCCCATGCGCTCATGGAGCTATCCAAAAAACTGATGCAGGGTGAGCTGCTGCCCTCGGATGATTTTGCCAACGCCAGCAGTGAGCTGTCCCTTCTGGTCGATACTGCGGTTTACTACCTCACACCGAGGTGTACGCCGAGTCAAGATTGACGCGTTTCAAGTGCATGTCAATGCGCCCAAGATCCAGTGCCGTGCCGATGACGAGCAGCACCGCCTGCCCATCAGCGACAGGGGAGATCTCCGTGTGCTCTCGCGTGACATTGATTTTGCGCCAGCCGCCGTCATCAGCAGGCAGCGAACCTTTGATGCGATAGATGTGACCGCAGGCAGCATCCTCCATGACTGCGCGAAGTGTCGAAGCGATGGCAGATTCCGGGATGCACAGGTGCATGAAATAATGCACCTGACTGCGCATGGACTGCGTATCAAACAGTTTGACATAGCTCGCGCCGCGGTATCCGGCGCATGCAAACGCCGCGAAGTCCTCCTCGGTCAGATCATCCCAATTTTTGATGAAGAGATCACGCTCCGAAAAACGCCGGTCACACCGGATGTACGCAAGTGCATGGTTGATATGCCCCAAGATCGGTTCAGTAAGCGCATCACGCGTCTCGTCTGGGGCGGATGTGAGCTTGCTCAGGATGAGCATTCCGGCGGATGCTGCCTCTGAGCCGAGGAGAAATTCCATCTCCTCGGAGGGCTGCTCGTCCGTTTCGGCATCGACAATGGAAAGGATGCTGCCGATCTCAAACCAGCGGTCAAGGGGAGATTCGCAGAGCGTATCGAAGAACTCGTCCATATCAAAAATGCCCGATGGTTCGATAAGAATGCGGTCGAAGTGCTGCATTCCCAGCGCGATGAGCTGGGTCTTGTAGCGTCTGCGATGGGCGTTCGGATCGCCGCATCCGCAGATCATCTCGATCTGGCAGCGGTCGCATTTCAGCTCCTGTAAAAAGAGCATATCTGCGTTCACCGCGCCGAAGTCGTTCACAATAATGGCAATGCGCTCTCCCTTGTCAAGCAGATACCGCCCATAGCGCAGGAGAAATGTGGTTTTACCAGCACCAAGAATGCCTGTGATGAGGTCAATTTTTGTCATAAGCTCCTCCAGATTTTTTAAAGCCCTCGGTAATGCACCGAGGGCTTGGTGTTATTCACTAGGGATGGGAAACAGCGAACGAATTCCCTCGTCCTCGACCATATCGAGCAGATCGCCAAATGTGAACGGCAACTCACCCTTTAAATATAGCTCATAGAGAAGCTGAAATTCATATCCGAAGAGCTGCGGAGGTTCAGGCAGTTCAGGCGGTTCATCTGTGGGCGGCTCACTCGATACAGGATCGGTGGTAGTCGTTTCCGTAGTATCGGGTTCACTCGGATCCATCGTGTTCTCTGTCGTGTCGGTCCATGGGGAAGAGGTTTTCGGAGATTCTGTCGTCATGACCGGATCGGTTGTAACGCCCCTTGTCGTCTCCGTGGAAACGGTCTCTGTCCCGTTTTCGGTGGAATCCGTCTTGACTGTCGTTGATGTATGCTTGGTTGAGGTCTGCGCGGTGTGGGTTTCAGGAGAAACCGTCGTTGTCACGGGCGCAGTGACGGGATCGACATAGATCGGTACGACATCCGGGGGAAGTGTCTGCTCACTGGTGACGATCTCGGTGGGATGGATCACCTCTGGAGTGGTGGTAGTTTCTGGCCGGGTCGTTTCCGGAAGCGTTGTGGTCATTTCGGTAGGCTCGGTCGGTGCATCTGTTGAGGGATCGGATGCGGAGTGCAGAGAATCGCTCTGGGATTCCACAGACATATCCGGTAAAAGCTCCGGCTTTTCAAGCCGTAAAAATGCCGCGCCGCCGATCACAGTGGTCGCACAGATCACAGAAAGTGTACAGGTGTACCGTATCCGTTTGAGCCGGACGGTGCGTACTGCCGCTTTTTCAAGCACAGAGGATGTGATGTCATCATAACTCCTCACCGGAATATCCCTCCTTTTCCAGAATTTTTTTGAGCTGCTGCCGTGCCTGATAGGCAACCGCAGTCGCTTGTTTTTCGGTGATGCGCATGATACGCGCAGTCTCTTTCATAGAAAAGTCACCGAAATATCGCAGATACAGCACCTCGCGGTAATTCTGCGGAAGCTGCTGCATTGCGTGATGCAATGATCGTCGGGATTCCGTCATATCCATACGTTCCTCGATCAATGCCGTTTCGTCCTCAATAAACTCCTCCGCCTCGGGAGAAAGCCCTACCATGCGTTTGTATTTCTTCATGTGATTGATCGCCTTGTTGCGGCAGATCTTGAACAGATACGCCTTGAGCTGATGCTCCTCCTCGAGCCGCGGCTTACGCACTGCCAGCTCAATGAGTGCTTCCTGTGCAATATCCTCTGCATCCGACATGTTGTGGACGCAGCTATTGGTGAAAAGCAGCATGGTATCCCAATACAGCTCGACGATGCTGTGCATCGCGTGCTTGTCGCCTTTGAGGAACAGGAGATAGCTTTCGATCCCTCGCCCCATTCTGTCCTCCTACTTCATTAACAATAATGATGTGGTTTGATTGGTATCATTTCACATATTTGTGAAAGAATTCTATATTTTACCCAAATATTAGTCATTGAAATTGTGCAACACTTACATTACCGCATTTGCAGGGGACATTGAAAATGTACCGGCATGCCGTTTCGCATACAAATATCGACCTCGCCCTGGATCAGCGGCAGGAAGTAGGAGATGGCAGCATCGGTGACCTGATTCTGTTCCGGGGAGATCCACTCCTTGGGAAACATTTTTTCAAGATTCGCACATTGTGCGGCATCGATCATGTCGATGGTCACGGCATACGGCATATCGCTGACGCGCCGGAAGTACATCATCTTGCCGGTATTGCCCTCAAGCGCGGCACGCAGAGCATGACGGCCGATGCGTTCTGCCTCGTCGATGTCGGTCTTGGAGGAGATGTGGGAGGAGCAGCGCTGCATGACGTTCAGTTCGATAGAGCGCACCTTGCAGCCGATTTTGTCGGCAACCATGCGTTCGAGGTACTTTCCGATGCCCGAGAGGTACTTGTGTCCGAAGGAATCGGTGTTCCCCGACTGGAATTCCTCGATGCCCTCCGCATCTGCGGAGAGGGAAACGCCCTCGGAGACGGCAACGACAACGGCTTTATGCTTTGCCATCTGGCGATGCACATCCTCGATAAACCGCTCTGCGGAGAACGAGGATTCGGGGAGATAGATCAGGTGCGGAGCCTCCTCGCCGTTGGCGCGGAGCATGCAGGTCGAGGCGGTAAGCCAGCCGCTGTGCCGTCCCATGACTTCGATGATGGTGACGGAGGGAATGCTGTAAACGCTGCTGTCGCGGATGATCTCCTGGGCAGTGGCAGCGACATATTTCGCCGCCGAGCCGAACCCCGGGGTGTGGTCGGTGATGGGCAGGTCGTTGTCAATGGTCTTGGGAACGCCCATCACGCGCACATCCGAGCCGATGCTTTTCAGATATGCCGAGAGCTTGACCACGGTATCCATAGAGTCATTGCCGCCGATGTAGATGAAGATGTCGATGCGGTGAAGCAGCAGGGTATTGTGAATTTTCTCGTAGACCTCGGGGTCAGATTCAAATGCCGGCAGCTTGTAGCGGCATGAGCCGAGCATGGTGGAGGGCGTTTGGCGGAGCAGTTCCATATCCTCGTTGGTACGGATGATAGATTTAAGGTTGATCAGGTCATCGCCGATCATGCCCTCGATTCCGTTGAGCGAGCCGAAGATCGCGTCGATCTCTCCGGTAAGGAGTCCTTGCTTGAATACGCCGACAAGGCTGGCATTAATGGCGCAGGTCGGACCGCCGGACTGTGCAATTGCAATATTCATGGTGTACCTCCAGTTATTTTTGAGACATCTTGCCGCACGCTGCGGCATGGAATCTGCATACATTTATTATTAGTATACCATAGGATTGGAAAAAATGCAAGTATTTTCTTTTCGTTCACACGGAAATCAATTTTGTGAACTGAAATTGTGCGTTCCCTGCAAGAGCCGTCCAAGACTGCTGCGCCGCCTTTGGAAATTTGATTTCCGTGAGAGGCGTGTCTGCCAGTACAAAACACATGCAGAAATACTCTGCAAAATATATAAAAAGACTTGATTTTCGACAAACTGTATGGTATAATTAATACAATTCCTGAATGTATTAAAAGAAAGGGAGGCTACACACGATGACGATCGAACTCAACCGCATCAATGACCAGATAACCACGAATGCCGCGGACTATATCCGGCAGTCGAACGCCGAATATCTCGACAGCCTGCGCGGCATCGCGGAGGATATCAAAGCCAACCGCGGTACACGGCCGATCGTGCTGCTGTCCGGTCCATCCGGATCCGGCAAAACGACCTCTGCGCTCATGATCGAAAAAATGCTCGATGAGCAGGGCGTGGAAACGCATACATTGTCTCTCGACAACTATTTCAGTCCTCTGACCGATCAGGAAAAGGTGCTGTTTTATCAGGGAAAACTCGATCTGGAATGCCCGGGACGGGTGGATGCGGAGTTTCTCACCGAGCAGCTCACACGCATCTACAACTGCGAGCCGGTGGAGCTGCCGACCTATGATTTCCGCGAATCTGCACGTGTTTTTGATGGAACGGTACTGCACCGCAAGCCGGGAGAGCTTGTCATTCTTGAAGGTATCCACAGTCTCAATCCCGATGTGATCGGCTTTCCGGATGAGAATACCGCAAAGATCTACGTCTCCGTGCGCACGCGTATCACCCGTAATGGACGCGAGCTGCATCCGTCTAAGATCCGCCTGATGCGCCGTCTTGTGCGTGATCTGCTGTTCCGGAAGCGCACGTTTTGTGACACGCTCATGATGTATGGCAGCGTTGAGGAGGGGGAGAATAAGTACATCATGCCCTACAAGTATCGCTCGACCTACGATGTGGATACGTTCATGGCATATGAGATCTGTGCGTACCAGCCGTTTTTGCTCAGCGCGCTCCGTGAGATGCACAGCGATCCCCTCGTTGACGAGATGCTGGAGTTCCTTGAGGATGCGGCGGCGGTCGCACGTGAGCAGATCACGCCGGATTCCCTTATCTGCGAATTCATCGGCAACGGGCAGTTCAACTCATAAAACCGCAGCATTTTCTGGAATATTTCGGTAAAAATCAGGCGATTTGTTGAAAATGACGTTTTTTATAAATGCTATGAGTGCAAAATGATATGGTTTCTACATAAAAACGCCGCTTTAAAACGATGAAAATTGACGGATTTGTGCAAAATAAACAGAATTTTGACAGAGCCTTAGGTTAGATTGCGGATAGATTTTTAGCGGTATATGTGTTATAATATTGACAAGCATGTAAGCCAGTGCAACGGCGTTTCTCTGGCTCACGACAGACGTCGGCGCTGCACCGTGGACAAGGTGCAGGGCAGGCGTTACTATCATGCAATTTTAACTGGGAGGTTACACAATGGCTACTAAGAAAACCGTTCCGTTCAGCGGCACTGCCGAGCAGGAAGCAAAGCTTCTGGCTGTGATCGAAGAGCATAAGGACGACCCGGGTGCGCTGATGCCCGTTCTGCAGAAGGCACAGGAAATTTATGGTTATCTGCCGATCGAAGTTCAGAAGATCATCTCCGATACGATGGGGATCCCCATGGAGAAGATTTACGGCGTTGTTACATTCTACGCACAGTTCTCGCTGTATCCCAAGGGCAAGTATAATATCTCTGTTTGTCTGGGTACAGCTTGCTATGTAAAGGGCTCTGGCGACATTTATAATAAGCTGCAGGAGGTACTGCAGATCGGCGGCGGTGAATGTACTGCTGACGGAAAGTTCTCTCTGGAAGCCTGCCGCTGCATCGGTGCGTGCGGTCTGGCTCCTGTCCTGACAGTCAACGAGGACGTTTACGGTCGTCTTACCGTTGATGATGTTGCAGACATTCTGGCAAAATATGAGTAATTGCCCCTGTCCGTAAATTACGGGTGGACTTTACATAACAAGGAGGAAAACACACATGAAATCGTTGCAGGAAATTCAGGCGATTCGTGACGCGATGCATCCTGAGCTTGAGCTGAGAAATGTCGGCTCTGAGGA
>CAZKHW010000138.1:0-7698 GCA_964552525.1 uncultured Ruminococcus sp.
CAAGAATCCAAACAGCAATATCGCATTTGCAAAAAAGATACCCACAAAAATTGTTGCATAATTTGGGAGATTCTGGAATATCACACGCAAACGGAAACGCTTCATGATGCCAATTTTCGTATTGAGTTTGAATGCCTTTTTCTTTTGTCTGCGGCTCAGATCACGACGAATAAATCTCAACGGTGAAAGGCTCAGCTTTCTGGACAGCATAATAAAATTGATTGCAAGCATGATAAGCAGCGGGATAACTGTTGTATTGACAAATGCACTCGGATTCCAGAGCGTCACATAAGTCGGCAGACTGTAGCTGCCATAATATGCCGACGCAGCAAAATCTTTCAAGGCTGTGTAGCCAAGAATATTTCCCACAATCGCACCGGCAAGCGTTACCAGCATAGGCATCGCCATATAATGTCGAATCAGTTCGCCCTTTGTGTAACCTGTGGCACGAAGCGTTCCAATCACTGTAGCCTCTTTTGCAATGGTATTTCCCGTTGTAATGGCAAAAACAAATGCTATTATCACGACTACAATATACAAGAAAATAGTAATAAAAGTGCTGTCGCCCTTAATATCATCACCTGTAAAAACAATTGCCTGATTGGTGTATTCGGGAATATACTCTGCAACAGTATTTCCGTGCATGGCAGACTGCTCATAAAGATTTTCCAGAAAATCTTCCGAAAGTTCCTTTGCTTCTGCATCGTCTTTCGGACGCTGGTCATATTTCCATGAGTAACTATAGTGCAGTCCGTTTTCGCCGAGAGAATCAAAGCACTCCTCTGTCACAACTGCAACGCCGAATTTAACTGCGTCAAACATCATATCAGACGGGCTTGAAAAAAGTGCGCTGTAATCAGAAAGCGCCACAAGTCCGCTTACCGTAAACTCGTTGTCACCCAAAGTCAGCGTATCGCCAACAGATAATTTATTATTATCCGCATACATTCTGTCAATTGCAATTTCATTGTCAGATGCCGGAAATTCGCCCTCCATAAGGCATTCAAGGTTAATTTTGTCACGCTTATGGAATACTCTCAATGTACTGTCAATTTCTTTCGTACTGCGTTCTATGTAAAAATTTTCGTAAATGTTAAGACTGTCCGTTTCCAAGTCAGAAATCAATGACTCATCTGCCTCTGAATACAGTTCAAAGTTTCCGTCCTCAATGCTGTACTTATCAAAGCTCTTGTCATAGGCAGTTGCCATGCTGTTTCCTGCCACATTCCAGCCGGACACAATAGAGATCGTACCTGCAATAAACAGAAAAATAATCAGATACTTGCCAAATTCACTTTTCAGCTCTCTTGGAAATCTTTTGATAAGAGGATTTTTCACGATTATTCCCTCCTTACCAGTCAAGCTCTTCTGCGGAGATTTTTTCTTCATTTACATAGTTTTTGCGGATAACACCGTCACGGAGCTTTATAACCCTGTCCGCCATATTCTTGATAGCATCATTGTGTGTTACCATAACTACCGTACTGCCGTATTTCTTGTTCAGATTTTCAATCAGTTTCAGAATCTCCTTTGAAGTATTATAATCCAGCGCACCTGTAGGTTCGTCACAAAGCAGAATATCGGGATTTTTCACGATGGCACGTCCGATCGCAGTCCGCTGCTGCTGACCTCCAGAAAGCTGATTCGGCAGCTTATGGCGATGCTCATAAAGTCCAAGAGTTTTCAGAAGTTCGTCCACGTCCAGCGGATCGTCACTGAGATATGCTCCCACTTCCACATTTTCCTTGATGTTCAGATTCGGAATAAGATTGTACATCTGAAAAATATATCCCAGATGCTTTCTGCGGTAAATCGTCAGCTTTTTCTCATTCATGTCTGCGGTTTTTTCACCGTTTATGGAGATATATCCGCTGTCTGCACTGTCGATTCCGCCAATGATATTCAGCAGTGTTGATTTTCCTGAACCGGACGGTCCAAGCAGTACGCAGATCTCTCCCTTTTCAATTCCTGCATCGATTCCCTTTAACACCTCAACTCTGCTTTCACCTTCGCCGAAATGCTTTTTAATTCCACTGATTTCTAAAAACATGGTAACTCCTCCTCGGTTTAAAATAGTTAATCTATGCTCAACATAACAATGTTATGTTTTTGTTATGTAAATTGCCGTATCCAGTACGGCAAAATTAATAATAGATACACTCCACATATACAAGCGGAAATGAAGCCTTTAATAGTGATTTTTTTCTTATTTTCCAACCATTTTTTCTGAGAAAATTCAGATATGTTTCCGCTGTCCATTTATGCGCTACCTGAAAACCAACAATACCCATTGCTTTTGAAAGCAATCTTTTCGGGAACGTCATTTTTGCATGAACGAAGGTCGGTGCAATCAGAACGCCATTTGGTTTCAGAACACGTTGAATCTCAGCAAGCGCCTTTTTCGGCTCAGGCATAATGTGAAGTGCATTTGAAATAATCACAACGTCAAAAGAATCGCTGTCATACGTCAGGTGACACGCATCAGCTACAGCAAAATTCAGATTGTCCGCATGAAAACTTTTTCGGGCTTCCATAATCATTTTCTCAGAAAAATCCGTTGCTTCAACTCTTTTTGCAGAACCTGCAATGTTTCCGGCAATCAAACCTGTCCCGGTTGCAAGCTCCAGAACTTCTTTAAACTGTACTGTATTACGAATTTTCTGATACATCTGCACATAGGCTTTCTTATCTTTTTTCATGAAAAGATTGTAAATCGGAGCAAATTTGTCCCAGTTTTTCTTATTCATTGACTTCCTCCTCCGGCATCAGAATCATATTCATCCACCCACGAATAAGATAATCCATAATCAGCTTCATATGACCGACAGCCTTTTGTTCATCAGGCTCATGAGTCAGAAGATGAATGAATGCATCCACATTCATATGTGTAAACCAATGACGCATATACTCATTTACCTGATATCCGGGATTTTGTGAAACCATTTTGTCTGCCATTTCCTTGTAGCTTTTTTCAATTAAATCTACGATCTCATCTACAAAATTCTCAAATCTTGACCCCTGCGCTTTGGTCAGGAGCAGCATAAAAGCGTCATAGTTCTGATAGATATGATGTACCAGCGATACACCAAGGATCTCATGATCCTTGTCATCTTCGAGAGAATACTGCTCCATAAATCCCGGTACAGAAATAATAGACATATCGTTTATAAAGTGCTGTTTAAGAACTTCTGTCAGCGCATTCAGAGGAGGTTCCACGATTGCCGCAAACAAATCTTCCTTACCCTCGAAAAAGAAATACAATGCTCCCGTTGTAACGCCTACATCTGCACAGATTTTCCGCAGGGATGCTTTCATATATCCCTTTTCCAAAAATTCTGATTTCGCACTTTCCAGCAGTTTTTCTTTGGTTTCTCTGTCAGATTTCATACTCAGAACTCCTTTTATTAGAATAACATTGTTACATAACAATGTTATTCTAACACACTTTTTTTATTTTGTCAAGTGCTTGGAGAGAAATTTTTTCCGTTTTTATGACATATTCTTCTGAAAAGCAATACTGCAATCACTGCTGTAAGCGTTTCTGCAATGTGAAAAGTTATCCATGAAATCCAGGTCATAGCGGAATCTGACTTTGTAATTCTTGCAAAAATTAATGCAAATGGAAATATGAATACTACCTGACGGCAGATTGATATAGCGAGTGATTCCATACCGCCTTCCATTGCCTGAAACATACCCTGAAATGCAATATTTACGCCGGCAAAGACGAAGCTAATAGAGATTATTTTCATAGCGCTTATGAAAAGTGCCTGTGTTTCACCTGACAATCCAAATATATTTGAGAACGGAACTGCAAGAATTTCTATTGCGATCAAACCCGTAATCATAATGATTGCTGTGTAGATATGTCCGTATTTCACACAGTTTTGAACTCTTTTCTTATCTCCCATACCGAAGCTGAAAGCCGTTATTGGCATAATTGCATCCCTCATGCCGAATGCAGCAAAAAGCAGAAACTGCTGAATTTTATAATACAGACCATAAGCAGTAACCATTGCCTCGCTGATACCTCCGAAAATCAGATTCAATCCGTAGGTCATAACCGAAATAAGAGCTTGAGAAATGATTGCTGGAAGCCCTATTGCATAGATATCCTTTATTGTGTTCAATGATGGCTTGAAATAACAGAGTTTATTCTGGATAACAGTGTTTATTTTCAAATGAAATATAAGCGCTGCTGCAAATGAAACGATCTGCCCGATTACAGTAGCATACGCTGCACCTTTTACTCCCATTGCAGGCAGTCCCAACCAACCATATATCAGAATGGGATCAAGAATTATATTTGTTACTGCACCCATAATCTGAGCAATCGTTGAACATATCGAATGTCCCGTAGATTGAAGAAGCTTTTCATACACTGCAAAAAACGACATACCAAATGAAAAAATACAGCATATCCTCAGATAATCAGTTCCCATTCCTGCAATTTCCGCATTTGAGGTTTGTGAGCGAATATATGCACCTGCCCCGATGATTCCGAATACAAAGAATACTATATATATCACAAATGCAAGAAAAACAGCATTTCCGGCAGCTTTACCGGCACGTTCACTGTCCTTCATTCCGAGACTTTTCGCCACAAGAACATTCGCTCCAACACCTGTACCGATTCCCACTGCCACCATAAGTATCTGAAGCGGAAACGCAAGGGTAAGTGCGTTCAAAGCATTTTCTCCGCCCGTGTCCATATTTGATACAAATGCACTGTCCACAATGTTGTAAACCGCCTGCAATACCATTGAAACAATCATTGGTATTCCCATTGAAAGCAACAGTTTTCCTACCGGCATGACTTCCATTTTGTTTTGTCTGATGTTTTCCATTCACAATACCTCTCTTTACAAAAAATGCGTGCAGCCTTTTAAACTGCACGCAATTAAAGTTCCGAGAAGTGTGCAGCTTATCGATTGGACTTACGCCGAAAGCTACACATCATTTTTATTATATCATCTTTTATGTACCTTGTCAAAGGTGATTTCACACAAAAATATTAGCTTATATAAAGTTAAAATCTGTAAAATGTATATAAATCAAACATTTTGATTTTACCCTATACTTTTTGATTTTTCCTATACAATTTGATTATTCATTAAACGGGTTCAAATTTGAGGTTTAGTGGGTTCACTTTATTTTGCTGAAAAATGTACATTAACAGCAATTGAAAATAAAAATTTGTAAACCCAAAGTACAAAAATACCGTAAAAAGCCTTATTCTACGGTATTTTGGCTGTAGAGTTTGTATCAAAGTTCGAGGTTACATATCGATTTTGCCTCGCCTGCAGTCTGCGATCATCCGCTGGAACTCCATCCTTTTTGTATCACAGGTTCCGGTAATGCCTTCGTCTGCGTACAGATCAGCCAGAATTTCTGTGGCTGAATTCTCAAACTTGCTGCTGTAATAGGTCACCTGTGCTGCGTAGGAATTCAGTTGATCGTCACTGCTTGAGGACACTCTGCAATACGCTGCTGCCCGGATTTTTGTACCAGCCTGCTCCTGTATGGTCGGCTGTATGACGGTTACTGTTGGCATTCTGCTCACCTCGGCTTTCTTTTTATCTACAAGCATACCACATTTCTGTGTGAATTGTTATCATCAAAACCACTAAATTTCATCCTCATAATCTGTGCATCCCATCTCACGGTCTGCTTGTGCTGCTGCCGCACAAAGACATGCTGCAAATACACCGATTGTTCCTCCGAACATACTGCCGAGAATAAATCCTATCATCTGCCCACCTCCAGCTCTCTCACTGAGGAATATTTTTGAAACACAGCCTCCCGGCATTTCTGCCGAAGTATTTCTTTCTGTGTTTCCGTCAGCCCTGTGAGCCTGTTAATAATCGGCTCAATCAGATGCCATGCATATTCAGCTTGTCCGTACAGTTTCATCTGTATTCACCCCCAGACTGATTTTTAACGCACAATCAACATTTTTCATATATTCCTCACTGAGTGAGCCAACATACTCCAGAAGTCGGCTGCGGTCGATAGTGCGGATCTGTTCTGCAAGAACGATCGAATTTCTGGAAAGTCCTCCGCTTCTGAAAATACGGATATGTACCGGCAGTAATGGCTTTTTGGCTGATGTGATAGGTAAAATGACAAGTGTCGGGCTGTATTGATTGGCAACATCATTCTGCACTATCAGTACTGGACGGATACCACCCTGCTCCGAGCCGACTGTACATCCAAGGTCGGCATAAAAAATATCGCCTCGCATAATCATTGTTTTTCCCTCCTCAATGAAAATCCCTCTTTATATCTGATACAGCGCTGGAATGGGCAGAATAGTATGTCTACATCCCTCGGATACCAGACACAGCCATAGCATTTGTGTCCTTTAGGTAGGGGAAGCGACTGTACATCGTGTGAATTGTATTTTGTCTGTTCATAGCTTTGCTGCTTTTCTTTTTTGTCCATGATCTCTCCTTAATATATTAACGGCGGTCTGCAAATGAGTGCAAACCGCCGTAATACGTTTAGTTTGCCTTCGTCTGATTCATTTGGTTTATAATCAGACAGTTCCGTGGTATTTCTCCAAGTACCCGCCACGGTCGGAACACCAGAAACGATGAACAGCCGATTCATCTCATGGGCGTTTCACCCCTCTATGGTTCTCATAGAGCCGCCCTCATTGCCTGATTCCCCGATCAAAGGGTGCTGTGACTGGACGGAAGTAGCATTATCCTCCTGCGTTTCGTGGCTCACCGGATAGCAAGTCCGGTTCACAATGGAGAACCTGTTCTCCATCGACAAGTATTTTCCGTGGGTAATCGCTCGCTCCCTCCTGTAAGGTCATGGCGCACGGCTTGGCTGACAGCCCCTCAGGTTGTCCGCAGGATTCATGTATTTCTGGCGTTGCTATTCTATTGTCAAGATACTGAAAAGAAAATGATGAATTTCCTGATGGGCTTTCATCCTTCAAGAACCCACACATACTCCTTTCGCTTGTATAGGGGAGGAAGTAAGGGTTTTAACAACCTTAAATCAGTAATTTTTCTATAAGTTCGTGCAGTTTGCACAAAATAGCATGTTTTTTCTTATGCACATTTTGCTGTGTGGTTTGACATTCTACGGCATATTCTCGTTCCGTCCTGCCTTCCAAATAGAGCTGTGTGATCAGTTCACTCTCCTCTGGCTCCAGCTTGTCCAACGCATTATACAGTGCTTCCAGTAAGAGATGTTCCTCCACAATCTCATGTGTGTCTTTCACCAAGCGCATGAATTCCTGAAAGTTTTCAATTCCAGCACTTCCGATCATGACTGAGAACTGAATCTGGTGGCTGAAGAACGACTTGTCGTTATCCCTGATATTCCATTCACTGCGCATGTACTCCCAGTAAACTTCGGGACTGACTTCCACCTTCTCATATCTATGTGTGATGGTGTTATAGACTGAAACATAGTAGTCTTTCATAATTTCCTCCGTTTCAATTCAAATTCGTGTGAATCAAAACGAAGGCTATGGATATCTGGCGATGCTGCTTTGCCAGTTTCCTGAAAACCGCATAAAAAAACTCCGTTCTGCCTTTAAAGCAAATCGGAGCTATCTGCAAAATAAAAAGAGCAGGATTTGACAATAGCTTTAAAAGCTGCTTGTCAAACTCCTACTCCATACTCTTATATGCGTGGTGCTTGTACTAAGTTTCTATTCTCAATATTTAGTTTTTGACG
>CAZKHW010000139.1:0-7666 GCA_964552525.1 uncultured Ruminococcus sp.
CGGGGCGCGCGCGTGTATACAACGCTCTTTCCCTGCAACGAATGCGCCAAGGCGATCATCCAGAGCGGTATCAGGCGTGTGATCTATCTCGACAACAAGTACGCCGGTACAGATTCCATTCTGGCATCCGAGATGATGTTCCGCATGACCGGCGTTGTCTGTGAGCCGTATGCGGAAACTGACAGAAAACTGCAATTATCCCTGTAACCGGAGGTTTTTATTCATGAGAATTCGCTGTAAGCCCTGGGCAAGACCCGAACTTGAGGCAAGCTCCTTCTACATCGCTGAACCCAAGGAAAAGCGCGGACACTGGGCGGAAGTTTTTAACAACGGAAAGCCCATCTGGCTGGAGCTGGGCTGCGGAAAGGGCGGCTTTGCCAGCCAGGCGGTGATCCATTGGCAGGATGTCAACCTGATCGCAGTGGACATCAAGAACGAAATGCTCGTTCTTGCCAAGCGCAAGATCGAGGAGGCACTGCATGCCAACCAGCTCACCGATGCACAGGTGCGTGTCATGATTTTCAACATCTCCCACATCGAGGAGGCGTTCTCGGAGGAGGACAGGATCGACCGCATCTTCATCAATTTCTGCAATCCCTGGCCAAAGGCAAAACACAAGAAACGCCGCCTGACGCATCCGCGTCAGCTTGTACAGTACAAGCCGTTCCTCAAGGGCGAGCTTTGGTTCAAGACGGACGATGATGAGCTGTTTGAGGAAACCCTCGAATATCTTGCAGAAACGGGCTTTGAGGTCACCTACTGCACGCGTGATCTGCACGCCTCGGGCTTTGCAGAAAATTTGGAGACCGAGCATGAAAAAATGTTTACAGAGGAGGGCAAGACGATCAAATTCCTGATCGCACGCCCCTGTTAAAGTGAGGTAAGACGTATGGCAAATCAGCAGCGTTTACGCAAGACAAAACAGATTCTTGTGGACGGCAGCACCATCTGCCGAAATGCCGCATCGTGTTGGCGCGGTCTGGGCTTTGTTTCGGCAAACGGCTCCTCCCGGCTGCTGATGGATTACGCGCTTTTGCATCCGGATATGTATGAGGAGATCGTCCGGCTCCTGTTTGCGCCCGGCTACGGCGCAGGACTGACGCACATCAAGGTGGAGCTGGGCGCGGATGTCAACGCCGTCTCGGGCACAGAACCATGCACCAAACGTACTGCCGATGAAAAGGCAGACGTGACGCGCGGCGCAGGCTTTCGCCTTGCTGCCGATGCCAAGCGCATCAATCCACATGTCACTGCGGATCTTTTGCGCTGGGGCGAGCCGCACTGGGTCACAAAGGCGTTTGAGAACGGCAGAGAAGCAGGATTTGCAGCGCGCTACCACTGGTACAAGGAGACGCTGGATGCAGCGTTTGAGGTTTATGGGCTGACCTTTGATTTCATCAGTCCCGATGTCAATGAAACAGACGAGCCGGATGTGGAATGGCTGCTCTACTTTGCACAGCATCTGAAACATGAGACGGATGCCCCCTACGATTTCAGCCGTATCCGGCTGGTTGCCTCCGATGAGACCGGTGCATGCAAAATCGCCGGGCAGATGCTGCAAAATGAGGTGCTGCGCAATGCGATCGATGTCATCGGCATGCACAACACAACCTTTGGGGATGAAAACGCCCGGGTACTTCACGACGAGTATGGCAAAGAGATCTGGTACTCCGCGGGCATCGCTCCGTGCAATATTCCTTCGCTCACGAACCGCATCGACGGCAGTGGACTTTCCGGGGAAAACGGCCCGATCGACACCGCCAACCGCATTATCGGCAGCTTTCCGCACGGTTCGATGGTGATGTACGAGTTCCAGCCGGCAGTCAACGCCTGCTATGACGGCGTATGCCATGCCCCGGGGCAGCTCCTCACTGCCAATGAGCCGTGGAGCGGTGCTTATTCTGTGGATATCGGTCTGTGGACAGCGCGGCATTTCACCAAGTTCATCGATCCCGGCTGGCTGTTCGTGGAGAGTGCCTGCTTTGGCGATGGTGCGGAGGATCACGTCATCCGCAGCACAAACAACAACTATCTGACGCTGGTATCGCCGGACGGCACCGGACTGACGCTGGTGCTGACCAACGATTCCCCCACACCGCGGTGGTATCTGGTCGTGATCCGGAATCTTCCCCAGCTCCCCGACACCGCCTACATCATCGAAACACTCGGCAACCCCGACCCCGATCTTGCAGATGTGGACTGGTTCAAGGTGACCGGAAAGCTCCGACTTACCGGCATAGACGGCGAGATCGCTGTTCCTCTCGTGGTCAAGCCGCACTCGATCATGACCGTCACAACTTTGGGCGACCGCATCAGTGAGGTCTATGGTGATGAGGAGCTGACTGGCGAGATTCCCGAGCGCAAGCTGCTTTCCCTCCCCTATTCGGACGATTTTTCCTATGACAGCAAGACCCTCACAGCACGCGGCGGCATGCCGCTGTACCTGACAGACCAGGGCGGTGCATTCGAGGTCATCTCCGAGAATGGACGCTGTTTCTTAGAACAGCGCATCACCAAGGATGCCCTCCCGACCAACTGGAAATCCCACACAACGCCCGAACCAATCACCTGCTTTGGAGACGATCTCTGGTCGAACTATCAGGCGGTCACAGAGGCTGAATTTGACGATCCCTCGCCCGATAACTATGTCGGCATCGGCATCCGCTACAATTCTGCCGTCGCCTGTCCGGAGACAGCTTGCTGCGGTCTGCATGTAAGGCTTTATGCAGACGGCAAATGGGAGCTGCGGTACATGGATGAAGTACTGTCTGCCGGCAGCGTTCCGGATTTTCAGTACGATATGCCCCATAAGATCGGGATCAGTGCAATGGGAACGCTCGTGATGTGCTTTGCGGACGGACATTCCCTCTACGAAACCAAGCTTGATGACCGCACACAAGTTCGCTCGGGACGCGCAAGTCTGTCGAGTGCCTACTACCGCAACCGCTTTACGCACATTTCGGCACAGCGGATGCAGCTCCCTCTGCCCGTCCCGTCATATGTCTACCGGCTTGATGCCCTCTCGTCCTACGTCAGATTTGATGAGGATGCCGAAAACGGCTGGCTGCTGCGCGGTATGGCAGAATATCAGAATTACAACCGCACCTGTGCAGAGGGGGTGACCGGCTCTGCACTGGAGATCCGGTTCTACGGCGCAGGCATTTATCTGCTTGGCAAGACCGACTACGCTGTCTGCCGTCTGTGGATCGACGGTGCGCTCTACTCCGAAAAATATGTCGTACAGGACAGCAATTACCGGGAGACCTTCCTCGCCATCGAGCCGCTGGGTGAGACATGGCATACACTGCGGCTTGAAATTCTTGACGGAAAGCTGTGCTTTGATGCGTTCGAGATCCCGACCGATGACGAATCGCCGTACTATGACGTTGACTTCCCGGAAGATCCCCTCAATGGAGCAAATGCACCTGACAAACGCGCCTCTCTTGATCTGAAAAAGGCTGCTGTTCCGCTGGCAAGCGCAGCCGCCGCAGGACTTGCCGCGGCATTTACCGTTGGACAGCTCGGCAGAAAGCTCCGGAAACTCCGGAAACGCGGAAAGGAGGATTAGTATGAAACTCAACTACATGGAATGGGTCTGTCCGGCATGCGGCAGAAATAACAAGGATGCATGCAGTACATGGGGATATGACACGCCCATCAGGCACTGCGCCCACTGTCAGGCGGAGCATCTCGACAAGCGTTGGAGAGAGGTCGCCATTGACGGCTACGATCCGCGCAGTACAGATGGCTCGTTCTACCTCAAGGGTACGCTGCTCTTTGCCGCCTTTGCCATTATAATGGCATTTGTTGTGTGGCACTCCATCCGCACGCGCGGCAGCTACAGCATCCGCAGTGCCGGATGTATCGCACTGGGCGTATTCGGTTCGGTCATGTGCCTGATCCTGTATCTTCGGATCAAGCTTGGTTTTGAGGCAAAACGTCAGGAAAAATATATGGAGGAGTCCATCGCAAGACTTCGCGATCCTGCCTATGTGCAAAAGCTGATGGACTATGGGTATGAGATCCCGGAGGAATATCGCCGCGGTCTCCCCTCAACGACAAATGATCCCGAGAGCTGATGCTCCCGGGATCATTTCAGTATCCGGTATCACTTCTTGGGACAGTTCACAAGGGAGAACATTTTTCCTTAGTCAGCCGCCGTAAAATTGACCTTGACAGCATCCTGCTCCGCGGTGATCTGCACCTGTGTGAGCTTAGCTTCCCTGTCGATGATCTCATACGCGATGGCATCCTCAACACGATCACGCAGCACACGGCGGATCTCACGCGCACCATACTTTTTGCCGAATGCCTCGGCAGCGATCCTCTCAAGTGCCGGACGGTCATAGGAAAGTCCTATTCCCTTCTCGGCAAGCGGAACACGCATCTCCTCAAGCATCAGTCCGGCAATATCGGCGTAGTTGCTCTCCGTCAACGGATGGAACACGATGATCTCGTCAATACGGCTGATGAACTCAGGCCGCAGAAAATCGCGAAGTGCCTTCATCGCCTTTTCCCTGCTGATATCCTCGACGGTCTTGTTAAAGCCCACACCAGTGCTTTTATCCGTTGAACCTGCATTGGATGTCATGCAAATAACGGTGTGTGCAAAGGAGACGGTTCTTCCCTGCGCATCCTCAATCTGCCCCTCGTCCAGGATCTGCATGAGAATATTCATCACATCCGGGTGGGCTTTCTCGATCTCGTCAAACAGAATGACAGAATAGGGCTTGCGGCGAACCTTTTCCGTAAGCTGCCCTGCATCATCATAGCCGACATAGCCCGGCGGCGAGCCGATCAGACGAGCAACGCTGTGCTTTTCCATAAATTCGGTCATATCCAGACGGATCAGTGGATCTGCCGCGTCAAACAGCTCGGCTGCGAGTACCTTGACAAGCTCCGTCTTGCCGACACCTGTCGGACCGACAAAGATAAAGGATGCCGGTCGAATACGCTCGGAAAGCTGTACACGCGTGCGCTTGATCGCCTTGGCAAGAGAATCAACTGCCTCGTCCTGCCCGATGACTTTCGTGCGCAGACGCTCACCAAGGTGTTTCATCCGCGTCAGCTCCGTCTCAGCGATCTTATTCGCCGGGATGCCCGTCCAAAGCTCGATGACAGCCGCAAGATCAGCCTCGGTGACCTCGATCCTATCACACGCCTTGGCAAGCTCCTGTACCTGCTCCTCCAGACGCGAAACAGCCGCCTTGCTCTCGGCGATCTTCTCGTAATCCGGCTCCTCCGCCTCACTCAACTCGGTGAGCTTACGGTTTTCAGCATCCAGCTCGCCGGATGCCTTGTCAAGTGCCGTCAGCTCCTTGGCGCGGATGCTACGGTAGGCACAGCTCTCGTCAAGCAGGTCGATCGCCTTATCCGGCAGAAAACGGCTCGTAATGTAGCGTTCTGAGAGAATTGCGCAAAGTCGCAGGATCACGTCATTGATCTTAACGCGGTGGTACGCTTCGTAGTACTCGCGGATGCCCTTGAGCACCTCGGCGGTCTCCTCAACAGTCGGCTCTGTGACCGTGACAGGCTGGAAACGGCGCTCCAGTGCGGAATCTTTCTCAATATACTTGCGGTACTCCTTGAACGTGGTCGCTCCGATCACCTGGATCTCGCCGCGCGACAGCGCAGGCTTGAGGATATTTGCCGCATTCATCGAGCCTTCGGAATCACCTGCGCCGACCAGGTTGTGTACCTCATCAATGAACAGAATCGCATTCCCTGCCTTGCGCACATCGGCGATCAGCCCCTTGACACGACCCTCGAACTGACCGCGGAACTGCGTCCCGGCAACGAGGGCGGTGAGGTCAAGCAGGTAGATCTTCTTGTCAAGCAGACGGAACGGCGCATCACCTGCAGCGATATGCTGCGCAATGCCTTCGGCGATGGCAGTCTTGCCGACACCCGGCTCACCGATCAGGCAGGGGTTATTCTTTGTCCGGCGCGACAGGATCTGCATCGAACGCGCAATTACGCGGTCACGGCCGATGATCCGGTCAAGCTCGCCGTTTTCGGCACGCTTTGACAGATTCGTGCAGTAGTTGTCCAGGAACTTGTATTCCGGCTCCTCACGGCGTTTTTTCTTCTCCATCTTTTCCTTGGCACGTCTGGATTTTCCGGAGGGCGGATCCTGCTCGGACTTCTGGGAGGATTCGGCAGTGCCGAACAGACCGCGCAGGAAATTCGGCATCGCATCGATCGTTCCGTTGAGGATCTCCTGTGTGTCAGCATCATCCTCACCAAAGCTGTCAAGCCCTGTCTCGTGCATCATATTCATCATCTCGTCCGACATCTTCTCGAGATCCTCCTCGTTGATGTTGGCGCGCTCAAGGTACTCCGAGATCTGGGGAATATGCAGATCCTTGGCACAGACCAGGCAGTAGCCCTCATTACGTTTCTCTGTCCCCTGTATACCGGAGACAAAGATGATCGCAGGCCGCTTCTGACATTTACTGCAAAGTAACATGGGTGGGTATCATCCTTTCTCTGAGGTCGGGCGATGCTCTTACCGGTGATTCCCGAACAGAGCATCCTGCATCCCGTAAATATATTGAAAAATGTAAGTCTTGTTAATGGTCGGCTGGTTGAACATCAGCATCTCCCCGTCCGTGAACTGTACAATGAACCGCACGGTCACGCACAGGATGAACAGCATCGAGGCGGTCTCGACCAGTGCCACGGGGATGGCAAGAACATGATCGCCTTTGCGCAGATGCATGGACTGCTCCAAGCTCGTGTTCATCGTAGCAATGATGCTGCAAATAATGAGCATCACAAGCTCAATGAGAAGAAACAGCACCAGCCGCAAAAGCTGCGTGTAATTGGCACGATAGCAGGCCGATTCGATCAGATCGACCGCAGAGGCGGTATCACCGTCCTCCTCCAGCGCGGACAGGAATCCGATCCACTGCTCCGCACTGTGCATCCAGTCGATGGACGCATCCGGGTCAATGGGATGGGGCTTCTGCACACGTTTGAGATGCGCGGTCAGACTGTTTTCCAGTGCCGTCATGTACCAGTCCTCCAGTTCCGGTACATCCTGTGTCCGCGCCGTCAGAAAGATATCCCGCAGTGCCTGTGCATCAGGCGTCTCCTCCTCATCAGACGAGGAGATCGCCATGATCTCGGAGACGCTCTCGTAGATGTCAAAATCCGTGTTCTCCAGATAGTACCGGACGCTTTCCCGAATCTGCTCCCGAAACAGCTCATGATACACCTTGGGTGCCAGGAGATTTGCCCCCAGCACACCGGCAAGCATGGCAGCTGCAAATGCCGCAAGCTGGAAAACGACCTTGTTAAATCCCTTGGCGATCACGACATAACAAATACCGAACGTCATGGCAACAGCCAGCACATCATAAAACCACCAGAATTGTGTTCCCATAAAATCCCCCATCAGCCGATCTGCTCGCGGTTGATCTTGTCATAGCCGAGCAGATAGAAATATTTTCCGTATTTGAGAATGCGGTCATAGGCATCCTTGACCGGCTGCGAATCCTTTTGCACGCCGGACATGGCATAGGAGAGGATCTCGCCGCTGCCAAGAAGATATGCCATCTCATCTGAAAGGATCACGGACTTCTGGGTCGCATCAATGGAAACGGTCTGCGGTGCGCTGGATCTGTCAGAAAACAACAGCAAGGTGGACTGCCTTCTCTGCTCG
>CAZKHW010000140.1:0-7641 GCA_964552525.1 uncultured Ruminococcus sp.
CAAGTTCCTGCACATGCTGATCAAGGAGTTCCCGGTTGTGGAAAGACCGCAGCCGGCAACAGAGGATTTCTCCCAGATGGAGAGCGCATTCGCAGGCGTGAAGGCTGCAATGAGCTATAAGAAGGACGGAGAAAACAATGTTCTCTGGACACAGAGATTCGGTGCAGATCCTGGGTTCATGGTATATAAGGACAGACTTTATGTCTATACCACAAACGATGCTGTGGAATACAGAGCAGACGGTTCGATCCAGCCCAACAGCTATAACTCGGGTACGATCAACTGCTTCTCCTCTTCCGACCTTGTCAACTGGACTGACCACGGTGCAATTCCGGTTGCTGGAAGAAACGGCAGAACCACCAACGGTGCTGCTAAGTGGGCATCCTTTGCATGGGCACCTGATGCTTGCTGGAAAACCATTAACGGCAAGGATAAGTTCTTCCTTTACTTCGCAGACAGTGCAGGCGGTATCGGCGTACTGACAGCCGATAGTCCGGAGGGTCCGTATGTTGATCCCATTGGCAAGGCGCTGGTAAATCACCAGTCTCCTAATTGCAGCGATGTATGCTGGATGTTTGATCCGGGTGTGTTTGTTGACGATGACGGCACAGGCTACCTCTACTTCGGCGGCGGTGTTGACAACAGAGACAAGGAGCATCCCAAGACAGGACGCTGCGTAAAACTTGGCGATGATATGATAAGTCTGGGCGGCACTCCGGTGACGATGGATACTCCGTATATTTTTGAGGATTCCAGCATCGTTAAGATCGGCAAGACCTATTACTACTCCTACTGCACCAACTGGAATGTTCCGGGCGGTAATCCTTATGGCTTCAACAGCGGTGAGATCGCTTATATGACATCTGACAATCCTCTCGGGCCGTTCACCTATAAGGGTGTTGCTCTCAAGAATCCTGCGGCATATCAGCTTGACGGTGGCGGCAACAACCACCATTCGATCGTTGAGTTCAAGGGTAAGTACTATATCCTCTACCACAGCCGTAACCTTTCCAGAGCAATGAACATTCAGGCAAAGGATAATAACGGACAGATTGATCTGGGCGGCAATTATCGTTCCACACATATCGATCAGGCAACCGTAGGTGCTGACGGCAAGATCTCTTGTACAGGCACGATGAAGGGCGTATCTCAGCTTGAGACACTGAATCCCTACAACAAGGTTCAGGCAGAGACCATGAGCAACCAGTCCTCCAGTATCCGCGTAGATGGTTTGATGGATACCACCGTAACAGGCGGTAAGGGCGAGTGGACAAAGGTTTCCGGCGTTGAACTGAAGGGCATGCGCAGTGTGACTGTCAAGGCATCCTCTAAGAATGGTGCTGTCATCAAGATCTGTGCAGGCGGTACAGATGGTGATGTCATCGGCTATGTCAAGGTTCCCGCAGGCGGCACGATGCAGGAGATCACCACAGGCTGCAACAGCATGACCGGTACCAAGGACATTTACTTCGTGTTCAGTGATGAGGTGATTTTCGATAGTTGGAGCTTTGCAGAGTAATTTCTGCTTAGCACCGGGGGAGTGCATATCTCCGCAAATCATTTTCCAATGAAGATTACTTTGATCTCCATATAGCCATATCAGATATGGCACTCAGATTCAGGGCGCTGGGAATCCAGCGCCCATTCCCCTTTTGTGGGGGATTAGTATCAGCCAACCAAAATGATTTCCGTGGTTTTTTATGCAAACCCCTTGTAATTTCTCCGGAAATATGGTATGATTAAATTAGTTATACATAAAAGGAGAAACCAGATGTCTGAACCATTTGTTTTTAAAGTAAATCTGGGCGGAATGATCGACATTCTGTCCAACCACCTTTACAGCAGTCCGGATGTGTTTGTTCGTGAGCTGCTGCAAAACGGCACGGATGCCATCAGCGGACGCCGGCTCATCCAGCGGCAGTTTGGCGAGGGGAAGATCACCATCCGCGTTACCTCCGGCGAATCCCTTGTATTTACGGATAACGGAACTGGTCTGACTGAGCCGGAGATCCACCAGTTCCTCGCCGTGATCGGTCAGAGCTCCAAGCGCGACCTGACCACGGGACGTATTCTGGATGATTATATCGGACGTTTCGGCATTGGCATGCTCTCGTGCTTTATGGTCACCGATGAGATCATGCTGCGCACGCGCTCTGTCAAAGACCCCTCTCACGCCTACGAGTTCCACGGCAAACCGGATGGTACCTACTCCATCACCGAGATCCCGGCGGAGGAGACAGCCCTCGGAACTGCCATTCACATCAAGGCGAAGAAGGGCTGTGAACAGTATTTTGACGAGGCGGAGATCGTCCGTCTTGTGCGATATTACGGCATGCCGCTGCCGTTTCCGGTGATGATGCACGGTGCGGAAGGGGTCTACCGCATCAACGAGATGCTCTCGCTCGGCTCTGATGCCCGGGAGAGCGTGATGGAGCTGGGACGGGAGATCTTTGATATGGATTTCCTCGATTACATCCCTCTTGAATCCAAGTCAGGGCTGTTCAGCGGCGTGGCATTCATTATGCCCCATGCTGTGTCGTTTCATGCCAAAACCAAGCACCGCATCTATCTCAAGCACATGCTCCTGACGGAGGACGGCGATGCGATCCTCCCCAAGTGGTCGGGATTTCTGCGGTGCTTTCTCAACACCACGAGCCTGCGGCCGACTGCCTCGCGCGAGAATTTCTACGAGGATGACATGCTCGCCAAGGCGCGTGAGGAGCTCTCCGAGTGCATCTCACAGCACCTGATCCGCATGGCGCACCGCGATCCGGCACTGCTTGAGAATATGATCCGCATCCACTTCATGGCGATCAAGTCCATGGCAAGCGAGGATAAGCTGTTCTTCCGCACGTTTATCCCATACATCCGGTTCGAGACGAACATGGGGGAGCTTTCCGGCAAGGAGCTGCTCTCCCGTGCAGATGATATCGGCTTTACGACAGATAGCAACCAGTTCCACCGCGTTTCGGCACTGATGCTCTCACAAGGGCATCTCCTCGTCAATGCCTGCTATGTCTACGATGCGGCACTCCTGCGCATGCTGCAGGAGGAGTATGACGAGGAGGTGGTCGTATATCCGCTGGAATTTGTAAATTTCGACCAATTCCTCGAGGATCCGGGAACGGACGCGCAACAGACGGCGGCAAATCTGGTGAACACTGCCAACGGCGTGCTCATGCAGTTCGACTGTGATGCGCAGGTCAAGTACTTCTCACCGTCTGATCTTCCGGTGTTCTATCTCCTGGACGACAATGCCAAGACGCTCCGTGAGATCCAGCACTCCAAGGAGAACTCCAGTGAGCTGTTCGCCTCGATGCTCGATGCCTTTGCCGAGGAAATTGACTCGTCCGAGGCGGTGCTGTACCTGAACTGGTCGAATCCGCTGATCAAGCGGCTGGCAGGCATCCGGGATCAGGAAAAGCTCCGTGTGTGCGTCGAGATCCTCTATGTGCAGGCACTTCTGACCGGACGATTTCCGATGCAGGGCACAGAGCTTGCCATGCTGAACAAAAATCTCATTCAGTTGATCGAATGGGGCACGACCGAACAGGAGGGAGAATATGCCCAGCTTTGAGCAGATCGAACGCAGCTTTTCGGAGCTTGACCGCGGTGAGGCGCGAATGGCAGTCATGCGCAATGCCATCCGTGAGGCTGACCAACAGCAGGCACTTACATGGCAGTTCTGGTTTCGTTACGACTATCTGGAGGAATCCATTTTCAGCGGAGACCGCTACAGTGCGCTGATCGTTTTTCCGGAACTGCTCAAGCTCTATGACGACCATCCGGCACTGATGGAGGATGACGGCTGCGCCCATTCGCTACTGATCTGCTTTAAGTGGATCGTGGAGGCAGCACCGGAATTCCCCCAGATCTCGCGTGAACAGATCGACGGCTACTTCCGCGAATTCAAAAAGCGGCTGCGGCAGCAGGGGAAGTCCCTCTCGATCTACTACATGAAACGCTCGCTGTTCTACATGCATGTGGATATGAGCATCGCATCCATGTGCTTTTATCGGTTTCTTGACGAGGAATTGGACGATATTTCGGACGGTCGCGCCCTCTATTTCGACCAGCAGGTACAGTTTTATCTTGCGGTGGATGAGGAGGAGAAAGCGCTGAAAGCCGCCGAACGCATCTTCAATGGTGAGCTGCGCTCAAATTCTCTGCCGCAGGCGACCTATCACGATTTCATCCGCTATTACATGACAAAGGGCAACCTTGACGAGGCAATGCGCTATGCGAAGATGACCGAGCATCGGGTGAACGGCGACCTGTACTATCACGATATCATCGGCACGCTGATGACGCTGTACAGCGAATGCAATCTACAGCTTGCCGCTGCCCTGTTCAATCGAAACTATCCGGATTTTGCCGAATCGAAAAATCCGTGGCTGCGCATGCTGTTCTCGATCGGTGCAGCGCATCTGTTTGCGCACATCGGGGACGATCCGGAACGGCTGTCGCTCATTCGCGTTCCCCACAGAGGGGATGTCCGGCAGCTTGGCGCAGAGCTGACACAGCTTGCCATCGAATATGCCAATACATTTGATGCACGGAACGGAACAGACGACTATATGCAGATGTATCTGCATCCATTTGAAAAGGAGTGATCTCAATGTTTTCAGCAGACACCTATATCCAGAAGATCGGCGAGACGGAGCATGGTGCTGCACGGCTTGCGGCAATTGCGGATGCCATCCGCGAGGCAGACCAGGCAAGTGCGCACGAGTGGCGGTTCTACTTCCGTTACGAGGCTGTGCGCGAGTCGATCTTCCATGACGATGCATTCAAGGCGATCCTGAGCTTTCCGGAACTGCTTAAGATCTATGACGATCACCCGGAGCTGGAGGATGAGTATGCAGATGACATGCTCTGCGCGTTCAAGTGGGTACTTGAAAATATGACGCATTTCTACCAGATCTCCCGTGAGCAGATCGACGCGAACTATGACGAATATGTCCGCCGCTGCCGGCAATATGGGGTGTCGTTGCGTGTCTACCACATGAAACGCTGCAACTATCTCCTTACCGTGGATATGGACGCAGCCCGTGCGGAGTACGATGCCTTCCATAAGTGCAGGCGTGACGGCTATTCCGACTGTGAGGCGTGTGAGATCCACTTTGACATGACTGTTGCACTCGCCCTTGACGAGGAGACGGAGGCGCTGCGCATTGCCAAGCCCTTGCTGGACGGCAGCAAGCACTGCGGTGAGATCCCGCATTACACCTACGCCAAGCTGACGGAGCACTATCTCTATGCCGGCGATTTGGAGGAGGCAGCCTATTATGGGGAACTGTGCGAGCGTCTGATGCGCGGTGATCCGGAGTTTCTGGATGCCACCGGAACGCTGCTGGCACTGTACAGTGCGACCGATCCCTCCCACGGCTGGAATCTGTTCAAGCAGTGCCTGCCGCAGTATATGGCAAGCAAGAATCCCAGACAGCGCATGGAGTTTGCAGACGGCGCGTACCGCCTGATGCAGACACTTTGTGATGTCAGTGCAGAGAACGGCAGCGACGACCTGAGCCGTGCGCCGGTACTCAAATGCCTGCCGCTGCCGATGACCGAAGAGGGCATGCACCTTTGTGCAGTGCGTGACTATTTCTACAATGCCGCGCACGATGCCGGCAAGCGTCTGGATGCACGCAACGGTGCGACCTATTTTGCGGAGCGTCTGGCGCGTGTCATCATCCCGACCGATCCGCATACAGGACTTGCCGAGCGTCCGGCTCGCAAGGCGCATGGCATCACCCGGCGGATTCCCTGTGTTCTGTTTGCAAGCCTTCCCGAGGACGTGGAGGTCACCTATCAGCAGATGGAGCAGCGTGTCCGTGCGGCTGTCCCGGAGGAGACGGAGCTTGTGAGCTGCTCGGTGGATGAGGAGGGGCTGTTCCTCTCCTATCGGCGCGATGACCGTGTATATGACTACGCGCTGGGGATTGTCAGCATTCCCGATGCGCCGTCCGGCACACCGGTCGAGGATCTGGACGATGCGGTATTTGCGGCGATGTGCCGCAATCCCAGACGGTATATCCTGCGCTGTCAGATGGGGAGCAATCCGCAGCTTGACTACCATTACGCCATGGAGCTTTTGCATACCGTCCTGCCGGAGCTGATCGGCGTGACAGACCTGATGAACCGCCATGCGTATTCCGCGGACTGGGTGCGTTTCAAGGGGATGCACGATGCATCCGTATCGCCCAATGACCTGTTCGGCTTGTATCTCACCGGAGATCGTGATCTGGATGAGGTCTGGATGACCACGACCGGCATGAATGTGCTGGGCATGCGAGAGCTGGAGGTCATTGGCGCAGATACCCGTAATTTCTCCAAATTTGCCGACATTCTTGACCATATCGCGGCGCAGGTCACAGACCGCGGCATTCTTCCTGACGAGGGGGAGCGTTTCGGAACAATTTATCTGGACGATGAGCCGTATGAATTTGCATGGCGGCAGATCCCGGATTTTGGTGATGCAAAGGGCATTGCCGCGCAGGCAGAGCGTGAGCTGCCATGCGGTGAGCTGCTGCTGGATACCGATGAGGGACTTGTGCCGCTGCCGGACTGTGCATGCCTTGCCAATGCCGGGAATATCAGCTATCCGAACAGCCGCCGCGATTTCTACAGGCGCATAGAGCTTGCCAAGCAGACCTTTGGCTACTTCCGGAATGCACTGGAAAAGCCGTTCGTCCGTGCCGCTGTGCAGCTCGAATTCCGCCTGAGCGAGGAAATGCGCAAGGAATACGGCTACGGCATTGAGCTGCTCTGGGCAGAGATCACACAGGCAGAGGATGGCTGCATCCGTGCGGCAGTCAAGGAAACCGCCGAGACGCTCCCGGAGATCCACGAGGACGATATCGTGACGGTGGACGGTGAATGCGTAACGGCGTGGTTCATCCAGCCCGAGGACGCAGAGCAGCCCATCAGTGCGCAGGATGCCTACTATCTGGCGAAGGAGGTACAGGCATGAAACGAATCGTCTGGATCGCTGTGACGATCCTGATCATGATCGCGATCATGGGCTTTGGACTGCATACGCTCAATCAAATTAGTGAGGTCAATCAGCAGCGGCATGAAAAAGAGGCTGGAGAGGAGTTTGCCGCAAAGGTCGTCATGGTCACGGAGACGACCAGCATCTGGGAAAAAGTGCGCGAGAATCAGGAAAAGACAACCGAAACAGGGGAGAGCGAGCCGGTAACCGATGGAGGTGATCCGGGCATGATGACGCCTGTTCAGACGGACGAGAACGGTCAGCAGATAGCACCGCCGGAGCAGGCAGAGCAGACAGATGCCGTGCAGGAGCCGGAAACTGGCGATCTTCCGGCTGAAACGATGATCATTGTGGTTCCGTGACCGGCAGGGAGGTGATACTGTGAGCCAAAAACCCAAGAAAAGCATGGCAATGCGCATTCTTGTGCTTGTCATGGTTGTTGCGATGTTTGCAGGTTTTATCATCCTGCCGCTGATACAGCGATAAGAGCCTGTTCAGCATCTTCCAATCACCGTATTTTTGGCATATTTTCCCCGTGGCTTTGTCCAAAATCCTTGTAATACATACAGTATTCCTGCGGATTTCGTACTTTGCCACGAGAAAAATCTGCTCAAAAATCCGGCAATCTCCAGATACTAAACAGGCTC
>CAZKHW010000141.1:0-7512 GCA_964552525.1 uncultured Ruminococcus sp.
GAAAATCCTTCTCGTTTACTTGACAAATCCTTCATTTTAAGGTATGATAATAGTATACCCATCCCCTTTCCAGCGGCATCCGCCGGGGATTCGTGGGATGACATGTAATCAAACGTTTCAGGAGGGGATTCCCATGACTACCATTCACGTGCCCGTTCAGCAGGCTTATGATGTTCACATTGAGCGCGGCATTCTTGCAAAATGCGGTGAGATCGCGCGCGATCTTGTCAAAGCCGACACCTGCGCCATCATCACCGATGACAATGTGGATCGGCTCTACAGTGCCGCTGTGGAGCACTCCTTGCGCGAGGCTGGCTTTGCCGTTGTCAAATTCGTATTTCCGCACGGGGAAAGCTCGAAATGCGCTGATACACTGCTCAGGATCTACTCCTTCCTCTGTCAGAACAACGTGACGCGCAGTGACTGCCTGATCGCCCTCGGCGGCGGTGTGGTCGGCGATATCACGGGCTTTGCGGCAGCTACTTTCCTGCGCGGCATGTCCTACATCCAGATCCCCACCTCTCTCCTTGCACAGGTGGACAGCTCCGTCGGCGGCAAGACTGCCATTGACCTTCCCGAAGGCAAGAATCTGGTCGGCGCTTTCAAGCAGCCCAAGGTCGTCCTCTGTGATCCGGATGTTCTTCAAACTCTGCCCCGGGAGTTCCTCATTGACGGCATGGGCGAGGTCATCAAGTACGGCATGATTGCAGATGGTGCGCTCTTTGACCTTCTCTGCGAGTGTGAGCTTTCCACAGTGCAGGAGCATTTTGACAAGATCATTCCGATCTGTGTCGGCATCAAGCGCGATGTGGTTGCCGAGGACGAGCTGGACACTGGTCTGCGCATGATCCTCAATTTCGGTCACACGCTTGGTCATGCGGTCGAGGCGTATTACCACTACGAGACCTATACTCACGGCTGTGCGGTTGCCGTGGGCATGTGCCTGATGACACGTTACTGCGGCGATGCTCAGGCGTTTGCACGCCTGAAGGCATGCTGCGAACGCTATGAGCTGCCGACCGATGTCGAGGCACCTATGACGGCACTCCTCGATCTGTGCGGTCACGACAAAAAACGTGCCGGCGGTAAGATCCGCTACATCGTCTGCGACCCCATTGGCACAGCTAACATCAAATCTGCCGAAATTCCGGCGTTCCGTGCGCTCTTTGAAAGGACGGTCTGAGATGGATCTGCGTATCACTCCGCATAAGCTGGCTGGCACGGTCAGCATCCCTGCCTCCAAAAGCATGGCACACCGCGCCATTATCTGTGCAGCTCTGTCCGGCGGCGTTTCGTACCTTTCGGGCGTTACCTTTTCCAAGGATATTTACGCGACCCTGTCTGTCATGGAGGCACTTGGGGCGAGCTATCAGATCACTGGAGATGAGATCGCCATGTCCGGCATCACCTCACCCCGTGCAGAGGCAGTTGCAGACTGCTGTGAAAGCGGCTCAACTCTCCGCTTTCTGATCCCTGTAGCGGCTGCGCTGGGAGCGAAAACGACTTTTCTGGGGCAGGGACGACTCCCGGAGCGTCCCATCACGCCCTATTTGCGTGAGCTGCCGCCCAAAGGCATTTCCTTTGACTGCGAAAACACCATGCCGTTTACCATCGAAGGCACGCTGCTGCCGGGCAGATTCGAGCTGGAGGGTGATATCTCCTCCCAGTTTATCACGGGGCTTTTGTTTGCACTGCCGCTGCTTTCCGCAGATTCGGAGATCTGCGTGACCTCTCCCCTGCAATCGAAACCCTATGCCGACATGACCATCGACTGCATGGCACGCTTTGGCGTGGTTGTTGAGGAAACGACAGACGGCTACCGTATTCCCGGAAAACAGCACTACCAGGCAGCGGATCTCCGTGTGGAGGGGGATTTTTCGCAGGCTGCATTCTTCCTTGCCGCCAATGCCATTGGCAATGACGTGAAACTAGAAAATATTCCGGAAAAATCTGTACAGGGCGACAGGAAAATGATTGAAATCATGCAGGAAATGTGGTATAATAAAAATGAACCGCTTCTCGTGGATGCAACCGATATTCCAGATCTTGTGCCCATCATTGCAGTGGCAGCATCGCTTGCGCCGCGTTCCACACGTATTACAGGTGCGCAGCGGCTGCGCATCAAGGAAAGTGATCGCCTCGAAACAACGGCGGCACTCCTCAACACCCTTGGCGGTAAGGTTCGCATTCATCCGGACGGACTGGAGATTTCTCCGGTTTCCACATTCACCGGAGGAATTGTTGACAGTGCCGGTGACCATCGCATCGCCATGTGCGCTGCCATTGCGGCAACCAGAGCGATGGGCGATGTCATCGTCCGGGGTGCACAGTGTGTGGAGAAGTCCTACCCCGCTTTTTTTACGGACTACCAAAATTTAGGAGGCGTTGCCAATGGCATCCATTTGGAATAACCGGATCTCTGTTTCGATCTTCGGCGAGGCGCAAGGTCCTGCGATCGGTGTGACGGTCGATAATCTTCCGCCCGGAGAATTTATCGAGGTCAAAAAACTGCACCGTTTCATGGAACGGCGCACACCCGGCGTGCATCAGGGAGACTCGTTCGTTCAGCTCATGTCGGGCATCATGAATGACCGCACCACCGGCTCGCCATTGTGTGCGTTTATCCAGAATCCTCGTGTGGAGGAGACACCGGATCTCTCGCAGCTCAACCGCCTGCCGCGCCCCGGTCATGCGGATTATACCGGAACGCTCCGTTACCGTGGATTCAATGACATCCGGGACGGCGGTCATATTTCGGATCGGCTCACAGCCCCCCTCTGCTTTGCCGGCGCGGTCTGCGGACAGATTCTGGAACGCCGGGGCATTTACGTGGGTGCTCACGCGCTGGAAATTCACGGCATCCGCGATGAGGAATTTCACCATGTCAATGTGGACAAGCAAGCTATTCTGGAAGTACGCGACAGGAGTTTCCCTGTCATCAGCTTCGATCAGGGTACGGAGATGCTTGCAGACATTCGTGCCGCGGCAGAAGGCGGCGAATCCCTTGGCGGCATCATCGAATGTGCAGCCGTAAATGTTCCGGCTGGTATCGGATCACCGATTTTTGATGGACTTGAAAATACCATTGCACAGCTCATGTTTGGCATTCCGGGCGTGCGCGGTCTGGAATTCGGCGTGGGCTTTGCGTCTGCTAGGATGATAGGCAGTCAGCACAATGACAGCTTCTATGTGAACGATCACGGGCATATCCGCACAAAAACCAATCATCACGGAGGCATTCTGGGCGGCATTTCCTCTGGAATGCCGATCATTCTGCGTGTTGCTATCAAGCCGACACCGAATTTTGCCGGTGCGAGGGAAACGGTCAACATGTCCACCATGCAGTCCGAAAAGCTGGAGGTCGAGAACAGCCCGGAATCCTGCATTGTGCCGCGTATGGTTCCCTGTGTGGAGGCAGCCGTCAACATTGCGATGCTCTCGCACATGATGGACTATCCGCATTTTAACTAACTCATGAGGAGGGATCCTATGAAAAAAATGATGCGTGACGAGAATCTCATGAAGATCTCGGAGATGGCAGACCGTTCCATTACCGATACGGCACAAGCAAGCATTCTTCTGTGCTATTTGCTGTTCCGCGTGGGCGAACCTGTGGAAGCAGAACTGCTCTACGATATTGCTGTGACTGGTGAGATCATTAATTTTTTCACGTATCAGGAGGCTCTCTCCTACATGCTGGAAAATGGGACGGTTGTTTCCAGTATCAATGGAGACCATGAGACGCTTTATACGGTGACCGAATCGGGCGTGGATAGTGCTAAAAAGCTGCGAAATATTGCGCAAAAATCCTATCGCGACCACATTTTCACCTCGGCAATGCGTGCCATTCAGCGCCGCCGTAATCAGAGGGATGTCCAAATTAGCTATGATACGCAGGAAAATGGGTGTTATTTGCATGTAAAGCTGGGGGATCGTGACCTCAAACTGCTGGAACTGACCCTTTTTACACCGGACAGGGAAACCGCGGTTCAGCTTGGCGAGCGTATCCTCTCATGTCCTTCTGCGCTGTATCATGATGTGATACAGGCGGTTATGAAGGAGCATGAGATTCCTGTTGATCTTGAAGGAAATTAGCGTTATTCCAGTATTTCGTAATAGTATCAGTTTTGGCTTACAGACCGCTGCATGGTGCAGCGGTCTTTCTTGTAGCACTCATGAGAATTTCAGTAATTTCTCTAATATGCAATTCCAGTATAATACATAGCAAAAAAGAACCCTCCTTACGGAGGGTTCTTTTCATTCAATTGCTCGAGGGACTTACAGTCAATTAGCTGTTAGCCTTCTCCCAAGCGTAAATCTCTGCGGAATACTTCGGCAGATTAGCGGTACCCAATACATCGGTAGCCCAATTGGTAGTTCCATTACCCTGAGCACCCTCAAATGCGGCGAAGATCAACTGATTTGCAGCGTCACCAGCATCAACCGGTGAACCCTTATCATCGTGTTCTTCATTCTCACCGTCAGTATCGGACAGGAAGTAGCTCAGATTCTGGCAAACCTCGTCACCCAGTGCAGCAATTGCATCAGCATTGTTGCAGAGCTTTGCAGCCTCACCTGCACCAACTGCTGCAGCATAGATCAGAACCTCTGCTGCATCATCTGCTGCGCATTCGCCATTCAGGTTGGTATCACCCTTAACACCGATGATTGCATTTGCAAGGAATGCATTCTTGCTGTCAGGAGACAGAACTGTCTCAATCGGAGTGCCATCCGGCAGAGTATCCTTGATGGTTACCTTCAGCGGAACCTTGCAATATGCTGCACCCTGTGCATCATATGCAGCCTTCGGGCTGGTGTAATCACCGTCTACAGTAGAAACTACGAAGTCAGCAACTGCATTCAGGCTGATGGTCTTCCAATCGGTAAAGGTGCCATCGGTCTTCACGCCGCGGCGCTGCAGAGTTGCATCGGAGAGAATATCCTTGAACGGTCTCGGATCATGTGCGAAATAGAACTGATCCTTTCCATTGAGAGAATACTGATACTCGTAGGTAACAACCAGATCCGGCTCATCCGGAGCAACGATCTTGATCCAGCCATCGGTCTTGGTCGGAATCAGCGTTCTCATGTCACCATCAATGATTTCCAGATCTGCCCACGCAACCGGGAGAACATCTCCGTCCTTAGCGTCAGCCGAAACCTCAAAGGTTACATAGAATACAACTGTTCCATCAGCAGCCTTTGCAACCTTACCATCGGTATAAGTTGCACCAAATGTCATGTTGTTGACGTTTGCCTCGAAGGACAGTGCATTGTATGCAGCGCCAATCTCAGCAGCGGTAGCCTTCAGCTTGCCATCAGCAGTCAGCTTAGCGATGTAGCTGTTCAGACCATCCTTATCACCAGTAACAGTGATCGGAAGCTTCACGATTGCACCAGGCTCAGCCTCAGCAGTGCCAATGATCCACTCAGCGTCGATCTCCTTCGGAGCAAGATTACCCGAAGTATCGGAAGTATCATCGCCGGTAGGATCGGGTGTCGGCTCAGGAGTCGGCTCGGGCGTAGGCTCCGGTGTCGGCTCAGGAGTAGGCTCGGGCGTAGGCTCCGGTGTCGGCTCAGGCGTAGGCTCCGGTGTCGGCTCGGGCGCAGGTTCCGGCGTGGGCTCGGGTGTAGGCTCCGGTGTCGGCTCAGGATCTTTCTCCTTGATCTTGATCCAACCATCGGTCTTGCCCGGAATCAGTCTCTGCATCTCAACGTTGTTGATGGTCAGATCTGCCCACTTCACATTGTAGATTGTGCCAGCCGCAGCATCTGCCGGAACATCGAAGGTTACATAGAATACAGTGCTGTTATCGGCAGCAATTACATTCTTGTTAGAAGCTGTGCCAGTCGCACCAAAGGTCATTGCCTTGAGATTGGACTCGAAACTCAGTGCTGCGTATGCATCACCAGCCTCAGCACTCTTAGCATTCGGACCCTTATCAGCGGTCAGCTTTGCAATATAGCTGTTCAGACCGCCCTTATCGCCCTTTACAGTGATCGGCAGCTTAACGGTTGCACCAGCCTCTACCTCAGTAGTGCCAATGATCCACTCAGCGTCGATCTTGAGCTCTTCCTCAACAAACTTCGTCGGCTCGGGAGTAGGCTCAGGTGTCGGCTCGGGAGTAGGCTCAGGTGTCGGCTCGGGAGTAGGCTCTTCTTCCTTGATCTTGATGTAGCCATCCGACTTGGTCGGAATCAGCTTCTGCATCTCGATGTTATTGATTGCAAGATCTGCCCACTTTACATTGTATACAGTACCAGGAGCAGCATCTGCCGGAAGATCGAAGTTTACATAAAATACTGTGGTGTTATCACCAGCAACAACATTCTTGTCTGATGTTGCACTCGTTGCACCAAAGGTCATGACCTTGAGATTGTTCTCAAAGCTCAGTGCTGCGTACGCATCACCAGCCTCAGCAGACTTCGCGGTCGGACCCTTGTCAACACTCAGCTTTGCAATATAGCTGTTCAGACCGTCCTTATCACCCTTTACAGTGATCGGCAGTTTAGCAGATTTTGCACCATACTCAACCTCAACCTTACCAATGATCCACTCAGCGTCGCTCTTTACCTCTGGCTCAACAAAGACAGGCTTTGTCGGCTCGGTCGGATCAGTCGGCTTCGGATCAGGTGTAGGCGCGGGTGTGGGCTCAGGAGTCGGCTCGGGCGTAGGCTCAGGATTGCCAGCCTTACCGATGGTCAAAGTACCAGCGAGGAGCTTGGGTGTCTCCTTGGTGTCATCATAATGACCAACCTTGGTCTCTGTCAGGGTCAGATCGTAAACAGTACCAACCTTAACATCATCCGGAACAATTACATAGTATTCCAGAACCGCAGCACCATCGGGCAGCTTGATATCCGCTGTACTATCCTTCATAGATGCAGCCGCACCGCCAAGCTCCTTATTCGGCATTGGCTCACCAAAGCTGTAGCTGCCTTCTGCCAATGCGATATCCTCCAGCTCGAAGCCAAGATCACCAAAGTTCTTGCCATTGATCTTCATCTCGGTCTGGAAACCGGAGATACCAACGTCCTTAGATACATAAATAGTCAGAACTGCATAGCCCTCGTTATCATCCGGATCATAGTAGGTATCACCAATGTACCAGGTGAACTCCTTCATCTCTAACGGATTCTTAACATCGGATCCGCCCTGATTGCCATTACCCGTAGGAGCAGGTGTAGGCTCTGGTGTCGGCTCCGGCGGATCTGTCGGTTTCGGCGGATCTGTCGGTTTCGGCGGATCTGTCGGTTTCGGCGGATCTGTCGCATCGCCTTCCTTACCGATAATCAAATGACCAGCAACAGTCTTCGGAGTTTCCTTAGTGTCGTCATAGTGACCAACCTTGGTTTCAGTTAGAGTCAGTTCATAAACAGTACCAACCTTAACATCGTCAGGAATGATTACATAGTAATCCAAGATTGCAGAACCATCAGCCAGCTTGCTGTCCGCAGTACTATCCTTCATAGATGCAGCCGCACCGCCAAGCTCCTTATTCGGCATTGGCT
>CAZKHW010000142.1:0-7486 GCA_964552525.1 uncultured Ruminococcus sp.
CTTTACCGGCGGAACGGGAGCAGCACCGCGGAGACCGATCTATAAGGCCGGACTTCCGTGGGAGCTGGGACTTGCCGAGGCGCACCAGACCCTCATCCTCAACGGTCTGCGCTCGCGTGTTATTCTGGAAACGGACGGCAAGCTCATGACCGGACGTGACGTTCTGGTCGCAGCACTGCTGGGCGCGGAGGAATTCGGCTTTGCGACCGCACCGCTGGTAACGATGGGATGCACCATGATGCGTGTGTGCAATCTGGATACCTGCCCGATGGGCATTGCAACGCAGAATCCCGAGCTTCGCAAGCGTTTCCGCGGCAAGCCCGAGTACGTGATAAACTTTATGCAGTTTGTGGCGCAGGAGCTGCGCGAATACATGGCACGGCTGGGCATCCGCACCGTGGATGAGCTGGTCGGCAGAACGGATCTGCTGGTTCGCCGTCCGGAGGCGCAGAGCATCGACCTGTCGGGCGTGCTGCACAGCGTTTCGGACAAGGCATCGCACTTCGATCCCGACAATGTATACGACTTTGCACTCGACCAGACCGCAGACGAGAGCAAGCTCCTCAAAAAGCTCGGCAGCGCGCTGAAAAAGGGCAAGCCTGCGACCATGGAGCTGCAGGTGCAGAATACCGACCGTTCCTTCGGCGTGCTGTTCGGTTCTGAAATTACCAAGCGGTTCGGCGAGCAGACACTTGAGGATGACACCTATGTCATTAACTGCCAGGGCAGCGGCGGTCAGAGCTTCGGCGCATTCATCCCCAAGGGACTGACGCTGCATCTGTGCGGCGATGCCAACGACTACTTCGGCAAGGGACTTTCCGGCGGCAGACTGACCGTGTGTCCGCCTAAGAATGCAGGCTTTGCCGCAGAGGAGAACATCATCATCGGCAACGTGGCGCTCTATGGTGCGACATCCGGTACGGCATATATCAACGGCATTGCCGGTGAGCGTTTCTGCGTGCGCAATTCCGGCGCGATCGCGGTCTGCGAGGGTGTCGGCGACCATGGCTGTGAGTACATGACCGGCGGCAGAGTCGTGATTTTGGGCAGAACGGGGAAGAACTTCGCAGCAGGCATGTCCGGCGGTATCGCCTATGTGCTGGATGAGGAGCGCGACCTCTACACACGCATTAACAAGGAGCTGGTATCGCTGGAGGGCGTTACCGAGAAATACGATATCCTGGAGCTGCGCGGACTCATCGAGGCACATGCGCAGGCGACCGGATCGCCCAAGGCACAGCGCATCCTCGCGGATCTTGAGGCGTATCTGCCGCTGTTCAAGAAGGTGATGCCCCACGATTATGCAAAGATCCGCAGCACCGTGCTGTCTCTGGAGGAAAAGGGCATGACCAGCGAACAGGCGGAGATCGAGGCATTTTACAGGAATACAAGGGAGGCAGATTGACATGGGAAAAGCAACCGGATTTCTGGAGTATACACGAACCGACAGCACGGCACTGCCGCCCGAGGAACGCATCCGGGATTTTCATGAATTTCACACACCGCTGTCCGAGCAGCAGCGGTGTGAGCAGGCTGGACGCTGCATGGACTGCGGTGTCCCGTTCTGCCAGAACGGGCAGATGCTCCGCGGCGCGATCTCGGGCTGTCCGCTGCACAATCTGATCCCGGAATGGAACGATCAGCTCTGGAAAGGGCATACCGAGCAGGCACTGGAGCGTCTGCTGATGACGAACAATTTCCCGGAATTTACATCGCGCGTGTGTCCTGCCCTGTGTGAGAAGGCATGCACCTGCGGTCTGTACGGCGATGCCGTATCCGTGCGTGAGAACGAGCATGCCATCATCGAGTACGGCTTTGCCCATGACCTGATGCAGCCGCAGATCCCGAAGCAGCGCAGCGGCAAGCGTGTGGCAGTCATCGGCTCCGGTCCTGCCGGACTTGCAGCAGCCGATACGCTCAACAAGCGCGGCCATTCCGTGACCGTATTTGAGCGAAGCGACCGCCCGGGCGGTCTGCTGATGTACGGCATCCCCAATATGAAACTGGAAAAATCCATCGTCCTGCGGCGCACAGAGCTGATGGAGGCAGAGGGCGTGGAATTTCGCCTGAATGCCGACATCGGCAGGAATGTCTCCGCACAGGAGCTGCTGGAACAGTACGATGCGGTCATTCTGGCATGCGGCGCATCCCGTCCGCGTGATATCGCCGCAGAGGGCAGGGATGCACAGGGCATCCATTTTGCGGTGGAATTTCTGACCTCAACGACCAAGGCACTGCTGGACGGCGGTCTGACCGAGGATAATCATATCTCCGCCAAGGATAAGAACGTCATCGTCATCGGCGGCGGCGATACGGGCAACGACTGCGTAGGAACTGCCATCCGTCACGGATGCAGCAGCGTCACCCAGCTCGAAATGATGCCCAAGCTCCCCGATACCCGTGCCGAGAATAACCCATGGCCGGAGTGGCCGAGGGTCTGCAAGACGGACTATGGTCAGGAGGAGGCGATCGCGGTATTCGGCAGCGATCCCAGACGCTACCAGACAACGGTCAAGGAATTCCTCAAGGACGAAAACGGTGCGCTGTGCGGCGTGAAAACGGTTCAGCTCGGCTTTACCCCCGATGCCGAGACCGGACGGCTGACCGCCCATGAGATCGAGGGCAGCGAGACGGTGCTGCCGTGTGAGCTTTGTCTGATCGCAGCCGGCTTTGTCGGCAGTGAGCCGTATATCGCCGAGGCATTCGGCGCAGAGCTGAAAACCGCGCAGGGCGCACATGCGACCGATGTGGAAAAGGTGTTTACCGCCGGCGATATGCACATCGGGCAGTCGCTGGTGGTACGTGCCATCCGCGAGGGGCGTGAGGCTGCCGCAGAGGCGGACAAATTCCTGATGGGCTATACCAATCTGCCGGGAGGTACACAGGCATGATCTATTCCCAGGATGAGGTGCTGCACTACATTGAGGAGCAGGATGTCAAATTCGTCAAGCTCACCTTCTGCGACGGCAACGGCTGCATGAAGAACATCTCCATCCCGGCATCGGGGATGGAGATGGCATTTGAGCAGGGCATCCGCATTACTGCCAAAAAAATTGCCGGATTTGATGCCGCAGACGGACGCGATGTGTTCCTCTTTCCGGATGTGCAGACGATGACGCCCCTGCCGTGGAGATCCCAGCAGGAGCGCGTCATCCGGATGTTCTGTTTCCTGCGCTATGCGGACGGAACGCCCTTTGAGGCGGACGGCAGGTACTTTCTGAAAACGGCGATGAAGGTGGCGGTTTCGGAGGGACTGCGGTTTCGCTTTGGAACGGCATGCGAGTTCATGCTGTTTCGTGAGGATGAGAACGGCTGTCCGACCAAGATTCCCCACGACCGTGCCGGGTACTGCGACATTGCCCCCAAGGATCGGGGCGAGAATCTGCGCCGTGATGTCTGCCTGACGCTCGGACAGATGGGCTTTCATACCCTCTGCTCACACCACGAGGCAGGACAGGGACAGCACGAGATCGACTTCGACTCCGCCTCGGCACTCAAAGCGGCGGATATGTTCCTGAGCTTCAAGTCGGCGGTCAAGTCCGTGGCGATGCAGCATGGGGTGCATGCGACCTTTATGCCCAAGCCCCTGCCGCAGGAATGCGGCAACGGGATGCACATTACCTGCACTGTCCAGCGCAGCAGCCATCTGGAGGGTACAAGTGCCGATCCGGAGATCCTTCGCTGTGCATCTGCCGGTATCATGCGGCGCATCCGGGAGATCACGCTGTTTACCAATCCCATTGTCAATTCGTATGAGCGTCTGGGGAGCTTTTCGCTGCCGCGCACGGTCACATGGTCGGAAAAGGAGGGCGCACAGCTCTTCCGCCTGTGTGATGCTGTGCCGGAGGAGGGCGTGACACTGCGTGCAGCAGACTGTGCCTGCAATCCGTACTACGTGTTCGGTCTGATGATCTATGCCGCGCTGGAGGGCATCCGGGAACATCTGTCCCTGCCGGAGGAGGATACCGGCAGCACAGAGCTTCCGCACGATCTGGGCGAGGCAGCGGATGCGGCGCAGGCATCGCGATTCCTGAAAACGCACCTGTCCCCTGCCGTGCTGGAGAGAATGCTGGAGAGCCGCCGGATGCAGTGGAGGGAATACCTGAATGCGAAGGATCAGCAGGCGTATCAGGATCAGAAATTCTTTGAGGCACTGTGAGGAGGTATGGTTTGGAACACGTTCTGATCATATCGGGCAGCCAGGGAGCAGGCGCGTCGCTTGCAAGGCTTGTGCAGGACAGGTTTCGATGCAAGCCGGTCGTGGTGGAATCTGCCTATCAGGCAAGGATGGCACTGGAAAAATCGCCGTCCTGTGAGCTGGCAGTCATCAATGCGCCGCTGATCGACGAATCCGGAGTGGATCTGGCAAAATATATCACACAGAAAACATCGGCAAGCTGCATCCTGCTCATCAAGCAGGAAACAGCGGAGCAGCTCGGCGATCTCACCGACCGCCATCAGGTGATCCTGATGGGAAAACCGCTGAACAAGGACTTTTTATACCAGGTGCTGCAAACGATCGACATCACGCTGCGCCGGGCACTGTGCATCTATGAGGAAAACCAGCGGCTTGGCGAGAAGATCAAGGACATCCAGACCATTGACCGGGCGAAATTCATGATGATGCAGTACCAGGGCATGACAGAATCAGAGGCGCACGCATATCTGGAGAAATATGCGATGAACAAGCGGAAACGAAAGACGATCGCGGCGCTTGAGATCATTGACACGATCAATGAGCAATATCTCTGACAGGAGGCGCGGTGACCGCGCTTGCGAGATGGCGGTAAGGATAACTCTGATTCTAGTGTCCGCAATGCCCTTTGCCTAACGGCAAGAGGGCAAAGCTGGCGCGGAGCGCACAGCCAGCGGTTTCCAAAGGTGTCAACCTTGGGCGGCTCACAGGTGTAACGCACAATGAAAGGCAGTAAAATTGATTTCAGCAGACAGGAGGTGGCAGGATGACGGATTCGATCCATGAGGAATGCGGCGTGTTCGGCATATTTGAACAGCAGTCCGCAAAGATCGCCTCATCCGTATACTTCGGGCTGTACGCCATGCAGCACCGGGGACAGGAGAGCTGCGGCATTGCCGTGTGCGACGACGGCATCATCACGCAGCACAAGGATGACGGGCTGGTCTCGGAGGTGTTTGACCGCGACACCCTCGACCGGCTGGGAACGGGACAGATCGCGGTAGGACATGTCCGCTACTCCACCACAGGCGGCAAGAGCCGGAACAACATCCAGCCGCTTGTGATCCGGCATGTAAAGGGCAATCTCGCGCTTGTCCACAACGGCAATCTGACAAATGCCGCGCAGCTCCGCAATTCGTTCGAGCTGTCCGGCGCGATCTTCCACGGCACTTCGGATACCGAGGCGATCGCCTATGAGATCGTGCGGCACCGTCTGACAAGTGCCTCAACAGAGGAGGCTGTCGAGCAAGCCATGCCGTGTCTGCGCGGTGCGTATGCATGCATCGTGATGACCGCGCAGAAGCTGATCGCCTTCCGCGATCCGAACGGATTCCGGCCGCTGTCCATTGGAAGGACGCAGGACGGTGCGTATGTCATCGCCTCGGAGACCTGTGCGCTCGATGCGGTGGGTGCGGCGTTTGTGCGCGATGTGCTGCCGGGCGAGATCGTGACGGTGGATGCAGGCGGCATCCGTTCTATCCGGACACACTGCGGCACAGCACCGGAGAGTCTGTGCATTTTTGAGTACATTTACTTTGCGCGGCCGGATTCGGAGATCGGCGGCATTTCGGTGCATCATGCGCGTGTTCATGCCGGCAGACTTCTTGCCCGGTACAGTCCGGCGGATGCGGATGTCATCATCGGCGTTCCGGATTCGGGATTGGATGCGGCACTGGGATTTGCGCAGGAAAGCGGTATTCCCTACGGGCTGGGCTTTATCAAGAACAAGTACATTGGCAGGAGCTTTATCCAGCCGCAGCAGCATCAGCGCGAGAATGTCGTGAAGATCAAGCTGAATGTCATCCGCGAGACGGTCAGCGGCAAGCGCGTTGTCATGATCGATGATTCCATCGTCCGCGGCACGACTAGTGCCAAGATCGTGCAGCTTCTCCGGGATGCAGGCGCAGCCGAGGTACATGTGCGCATTTCCTCGCCGCCGTTCCGGCACGGATGCTATTTCGGGACGGACATCGACTCGGAGGAATCGCTCATCGCCAACCGATGCAGCAGCATCGGGGAGATCGCAGAGCGCATCGGCGCGGACAGCCTTGCCTATCTGCCCACACAGGCACTGGGTGAGCTGATCGGGCGCACGGAGGGATTCTGTCACGGCTGCTTTACGGGGCAGTACCCCGTGGATGTGTCCGAGGCAGGACGCAAGAACAAGTTTGATCAGAAGATCCATAAGGGATGAGAGAAACCGCCCCAGCTGTTAGAACGGTACACATATAGAAGTTGAAAGCCATAGTATTTCTGATTTTATAGTCAGAAGTGCTATGGCGTTTCTATTGACATATGAATCTGCTTAATGTATAATATTAATAAGATAAATTAGAATTTACCTATAAAAAAGCATAGCTGTTATGGTACAATTAGGTTGTCGTATAAATCGAAATATATCGAATATCAATTATTTTGATAATGGGGGAACTGAATTGGGAAATATAATAACTTTTAACACCGAAGAATATGTAGAGGATGATTCGCTCTCTATGTCTAACGGACTTACAGATGTACTGATTGACTATTTACTGATTAGCGGTTCTGAACTGGCTGATTCCGAAAGTGAAAAAAGAATGATTGCTTTCCTGTCTGAAAAGCAGCAATGGATAATCGGTATTGGAACAGTTGGATTTGAAATCATTGAAATGCCGTGGCATAGAGAGTCTTTTGAAACAGACAAATTGTTTTTATTGAAAGTGATAGAGTATGCACGAGAATTAACATTACAAGAAAGTGTTTGGGATAAACTTGGGTATGCGCCAAATAAAGAAAATATTGATTATGCATTGAACGGCTTTAATGCACTTATAAATCGAATGACAGTAAATGATATTGATGACAACAATTTGCAGGAATGGCTCTCTGACAGAGAGAAAGATGACCCTGTTTACTGTGGTTGCCCAAAGTGTCCAAAACACGGTTTGCTTATGTCATTTTTTGGATGCAAATTGTGTAATGAGGGAAAGTAAATTCTGATTTATCGCAGTAAACCTATTCGACCTTTGCGCCGTAGGCGCATTGGGAGAATGATGGGTGCAGCGTCACGCTGCAAATTCTGATTTATACGAGTAACCGAATAGTAATGAAAAAACCCGAAGCAATTTGTTGATTGCTTCGGGGTTAAAACTTCTTTATGAGCGCCCGTCTTTTGCTGGGGCGGTTTGGTGTGTATTCTGGGGGTGGTGCAGATTTTGCCGATTTTCATTGTGAGTTTCGTGAAGACGTGCCCCCACCCCCTGCCCCCTCCCCAGAGGGGAGGGGGTGAGAGTGGCGGTGCTGCGCACCGCC
>CAZKHW010000143.1:0-7454 GCA_964552525.1 uncultured Ruminococcus sp.
GGCGGTGCTGCGCACCGCCACCGCCCAAGGCTGTCGCCTTTGGAAACCACTTTTTTTGAAAATTAATTTGCGTGGGAGGAAAGTAGATCCCAGAAAATCAATATCATTTTCCGCAATAACGATTGACACATATCTGCAAACCTGCTATAATGATAAAAAGGCGGCGCGTTGATAAAATAACCCGACATTCTCATTCAAGAAATCGAAACACATCCATACAATCCGCTGCACTGTCTGCGCAGCAGGCAATCCTTCAAAATGCAGGATAGGTGATACTATGAAAATACCCAAAAGTCGATCTACATGGATATGGGCAGATGTTATATCATTGTTTATGATCTCTGCATTCATGCTGATCGTTGCGCTTTACTGCGATCCGCCGAAAGAACATGATGCCGATACTGTTACAAGCATGATGAACGATTGGCAGTCTTCTGACGGAGCAGTGTATTCACTTGATGAGCTGCCAAAAGGGGATGCTGTCCTGACACACAGTCTGAATGGTATCGACATTCTCAACAAGCAGCTGTGTATGAAAAGCGACGACACGTTTCTTGAGGTATCAGCAGACGGTGAAGTCATCTACACCTATGCGCCGGAACAGTCAAAGATCATGGGAAAATCCTATGGAAAATATCTGCATATGATCCCGATACCACCGGAAACGAAACAGCTGACACTCTCTGTCCATTCGATTTTTGAAAAAGAATCGGCTTATCTCCGGGATGTAGCCATAGCAGATGCAGGAATGTACATGGGCGATCTGTTCAAGAAAGCACTTCCGGATTATTCCGCCTGCCTGCTCATGGTAATATTCGGTCTTTTGATGCATTTCATAGGCATCTCAAGCAGAAAACTGAAAAATAGCGGTGACCTGAATTTTTTTGCACTTGGTACATTTGCGATCCTTGTCGGGATATGGTCTGTGAACGACACCTATATTCTGCAAACACTGACACAATTTCCTGCGTTCATCAAGCTGATGAATTATCTTTGTTTGATTTTCATTGCCTATCTGCCGGTGTCCTTTACGGCAAGTGCAACCAATCACAGGGACACGATTCTTCTGAAAATCCTGCTGGTGCTGATTCTGCTCAACTTCGCATCGACGATCCTGCTGAACAGTCTGGGAATCTGTGATCTGCATGATATGCTCAACGTCTCACAAGCGATCATCGTCGTTGCAATGTTCATGACGATCTATCTTATTGTCCGTGCTGTCCGGCATAAAAGTATTGGGAAACAATTTGCAAGGATACTCATCATTGGGATGGGGACTGCTGCGATCGGCGTAATGGCGGACTTGATCCGGTATAAGACCAGCTTCAACACCATATTGGGAACGAGTGCTTTCACCCGGATCGGTGTGCTGGTGTTCCTGATCGTGGTCGGCGTTTACCTCATTCAGGAACGCAACCGCCTTACGATCGAGCTAGAGCATAACCGCGCGGAATTCATGGCAAAGATGGCATATACCGACGGATTGACAATGCTGTATAACCGCATCGCATTCAGCGAAAAAGAAAATGAGATTCGCAGCCATAGAAAAATCTGTGTCATCGTCCAGCTTGACATCAACAATCTGAAAACTGTCAACGATGTCTACGGTCATGCAGAGGGTGACAAGCATATCATTTCGGCAGCGCACATGATACGAGATAGCTTTGCAACACTTGGAACCTGTTATCGTACCGGCGGAGATGAGTTCATTGTCGTTGTGGAATACGGCGATATTCCGGAAACAGAAAACGCTCTTGCTGAGATGCAGCACATGATACATGAATATAACGACAGAGAGCGACCTCCCATACCACTGCAAGTTGCATACGGATATGCTAAATACAGTCCATCAGAATATCTGCTGGAGGCAGCGGAGCGCCTTGCTGATCAACGAATGTACGAGCGAAAACGTGCAATGAAATCTGCAAAGTGAACTGAATCGGAAATGCGATTGTGCTCGGCTCAGATCTGCTTGCCAAGATCACGCAGGTGCCGGAGGAAACCTCAACTCCATACAAAAAGAAATGGACATTCTCTCACATCTGAGAAAATGTCCATTTTCCAATAAGATATTGGAGCTTGTGACCGGACTCGAACCAGCGACCTGCTCATTACGAATGCGATTTTGTCCTTTTTACGTGGTTTTATGGCTTTTTACGTTCTTTCATATTCTCCGTGAAATAGGGACTTTTCTTCTTATGGCGTTTCACATCGTGTGCAATTGCTTGTGTCGTTAGTGCCCTCATAGTGCCCTCAAATCAATGCCGGAGCTGCACAAATGGATTGAACAGAGAGCGAACAGTGCGAACCCCCTCCGATGCTCCGGGGTGGTCAAAATTCTGTGATGAATTGTGAGGGATAACGGCTACAGAGAGGGACTTTGTAGCAAAAACTCCCTAAACTGGGTAAAACGTGCTTTGTATTCCCCTGTACTTGTATAACCTGTTATGCTTCTCTTTGTTCAATCGATTGAACAATATCAAAAATCTGTAAACTCGAGTTTACAAAAAATGAGACCCCGGGGTAACGTTTCCTGTCTGGGGAGCTGATCCGCGCCATCTCCCGGAGTTCACTCGGGGTTCGCTTGCCGATCAGCTCCGGTTCACGCCTGTTTAAGATGCGGAGCTGATCGCACTCCACCCCCCTCCCCCCTCCACCAACAAGGGGCAACCCCGTTTTGTCTTATATTCCGCCGGTGTACGTTCTCCGGAAAAATCCCGTTTATTCTTGGACGGGGGTCTTGAAACCACCGACCCCTTGTGCAGCTCCGCGCGCGTAATAATGTTAGCATTCTGCAACTCTCAAATGCGAAGTCAACTTCGCATTTTCTTCTGTCAACACCGATCCGAAATCTTGTGAGGACTGGACAGCTCAAATTCTCGGGTCGGTTCGTCGAGCTTGGCGAGAAGTACGAGCTTAGTCACTCCAACATGTTGAATTGATTCAACATTTTCGTCCACTCCTTTCGCTCATCATGGGGGATTTCTCCTGAATTTTGATACTGTGTGTATATAACCCCCCCTTTCCCCGTTTCCCTCAGCCTATTTCGCGACATTGAAGGAGAGAGGGGGGATGCCATCACAGCTTGTACTGCGCTGGGATCTCCTGCCCGTACCGATGCGAGAGCCGGCACATTCCTCGGCGCATCAGGTGCAGGCGGCTTCTGGAGGCGGTTCAGCGAGTTTGGCGAGCAGGGCAAGCTTTGTCGAACCAATTTGTGCAGTTGACTGCACAAAATTCTCTGACATCACCGCCCGTCCTGGATCAGATCACGCGCGTGTAACGATGTCACTAAATAGGTATATCTTGTTATACCTAACACGCTGGAGCTGATCGGACATCCTGTACCGGTCAGATCATCGGCTGACAACTGCTCAGGATGGGATACCACTGATTCAGGGCATCCCCTGCCGGTTCTCTTGGTTCGTGCTGCATCCAGACAGCTCCGGCTCTTGCATTCTCTAACATTTTCATTCCAGTCGACTGGAAAACATCACTTTAACGGGGAAAAGTTTCCCTAAAAATTCCCTGTTTTTCCCTATATATTCCCTGTACTTTTCCCTCTAAAAATTCCTATTTTACGTTGTTTTGGAGCTTTAAGGGAAAAAGGGAAAACTTTTTTTAACTCTTATACAGGAAAAACAGGGAAAAGTATACAATAGTATAGTTTATAATATAATATGTGTTTTAAAAAAAATATATAAGAAATGAAAAAAGTTTTCCCTGTTTCCCTGAAATCGTCAAAATGGCTGTGTTATGGGATTTTCGCAGTGAAAACCATAGGGAATTTGAGGGAAAACAGGTCATTTTAAGGGAAAACTTTTCCCTCAGACGCAGAGAAAAGGAGCTGTCTGGTATAGATCAGCTCCCTTTTTTGATGATACGATTGGTTAGTGCCCGCAATGTTCAAATGATTGTACTGTCACTCTGCATAGCATCTAAATGACGGCGATAGCGTTTTGGGATGTTAATGCCTATAAGATAGCCGATACTGTGCAAGAAGTCAGAGATCCGGGCAAAGCCATCTTTGTAGAAAGCCTCAATGCGGCGATCTTTGAACGGAATGCCCTTATAATCGGGAGGGCAAACAAACGTCCAGTCAGCTCCGCTACGGTCAAACACAATACGGAAATACTTGTCTATGTCCGTACTCTGGCATCCCATTTTAGACAAAAGGACATGGTGCTCTACAGCTTCATCAAGCTGTCCGATGATCGCCGTCTTGCCGTCAAAGGCAATCAAAGCAAGCATAGGCTCGTCCTGTTGCATTGCTGCATCAACGGTATGATCTGACGGGAATTTGATAATGTTCATTCTTGTTCCTCCACATTCTTTGAATCTCTTTTCATGGTTTCATCGATAGCACGATTGATAAAGCTGTTGAGACTTTCACCATGCTTTTCAGCGTGAGCCTTGATTTCGGCTTTTTTTCCTTTGGGTTTTACGGTAAGTTCCACACGGTCATAATTATTCTTTACATACTTGTGTACTGCTTTCTGTTGTGCCTTGCTGATATTTGACATATTCAAACCTCTTTCCGTGCATTCGGATTTCTTATAGTCTGCACCTTATTATAAGTATATCACTTGTATATATTTACGTCAATATATAATATAAACAAATCTATTCACGTAACTTTGTATATATTGTCTATTGACTATTCACGTGAATAGTGATATAATATAATCACAGGGTAAGACAAAAGCCCAATAAAACACAGGAGGGAAACACCATGACCCAGAATTTCAGAAAGAAACTCATGCAGATGGCAAACAGACTGTTCGGCAGAGGGTTCAGCCGGAGCGCAGCTCTTGCGACTGCGTGGAGACTGATTAAGTGCCGCAGACTGGAAACCAGAGTGGCAGGCACGAGCTTTGACGGCAGACAGAACGTAATCGCACTGCTGGCAAAGTACAGCCCGGAGTTGGTAAGCGTGGAGCTGCACCGTGAGCCGCAGAACACCCACGACCGGAACGCCGTTGCTGTGATCGCATCCGTACCGGGTAAGGTCAAGGCAAAGCTCGGCTATCTTCCACAGGCGGTCGCTGCCGTAGTCGCTGCCGTACTGGATAAGGGGCTTGCAGTTGCTGCCGATCAGCTCCGTATCACTGGCGGATATGGCGAGTTCCAGAGCTACGGCGCACGTATCACTGTGGCAATGTAAAAGCCTCCTACAGTACCGCAAATACTGTAAGAGGCAAGCAACCCACCGGAGCAGGTCTGTAAACACTTATATTATACCCTATCTGCTCCGGGATGTCAATAGGTTATAACTTGGCATTTTGCACAGTTTTCAGAAAAGTATTTCATGTAAAATTTCTCGTAAAAAGGTGTTGACTTTCTGGCAGACATAAAGTATAATATATTTAGTGGCAGACAAAAAGTGAGGTGATAAAGAGTGAGTCCACGAACCGGCAGACCTAAAAGTGATAATCCTAAAAGTGAACGCATTACAGTTCGTCTCGATAGCGAGTGCATTAAGACATTAAATGCATATTGCAAGCAAGAAAAGATCGAGAAAGCAGAAGCGATTCGCAGGGGGATTGACAAGTTGAAGTCTGACATAAAATAATAGAACGTTGCCAGTCTACCAAACAAAACAACGTTCTATCCGCAACAAAGCCCCGAAAGGTTTTGCTAAATTTATTATAGCATGCCTACTCCGGGATGTCAAGAGTAAATTTTGAAAAGGAGTAGAAAACATGGCAAGTACAATTTTGGAGAGAGTTCAGCGCGAACTCAGCCGACAGCACATCACAAAGGCGGAGCTGATGCAGCTCCTCAGCGTGAGCGATGCTGACTATGTAGGACTGGAAACCGGTGAAATGCCTGCCAGCACCTTTTGGAGAATCGCAAAAGTGCTCGGCTGCACCTGTGACTATCTCGGCGGAATCACAGATTACGGCTACCCTACAAAGCGTGACGATGCTATCATCGGCTTTACCTATAAGGGGCGCATGGAGCACCTGATCCAGCAGCTCGACAGCTCCCAGCAGTGGGAAGTGTTCAGCATGGTATCTGACTACTGTCTCGGCAAGGGCATTACATACAGCCGCTTGGATGCTAAGGCGAACCGTGAGCGAGTGACAAGGGAGCTGCTCTGTGCTCTGGCAGAGCTTGGAGAGGGGGCTAGCAGCAATGAATGAAACTACTATGCAGACTTGCTCTGTCCATTCTTGTAAGTCGCACTATGATCGCCATTATTTGGAGATGTGTGAGAAGTATCCACGATTTCGCCACACAATGGGAGCGCATCCAGACCCGCCCTTTCCTCTGCTTCCCTGTCCTTTCTGCGGCGGAGCTGCTCAAACTCAATTTACAATGTTTGGGTATGGGCATCCTAGCTATACTGTGAGATGCCGTAAGTGTGCAGCAAGAAGCCTCCCGATGTCGTGGGGTGTCGGGAAAATCTATCCGATAGAAGAAATGCACACGGTTACGGAGCAGGAAGCTCTTGAAGATGCGTGCCGAAGGTGGAACAAGCGAACTAGGAATAACTAGGAAAATCACACATTACATAAGCCCTTGCATCCGCTGACAGACTGCCAAAGGATGCAAGGGCTGAAAGCGGCACATAGAGAAGGGGAGGAGTACCCCCTTGCCAGCTTTCTGTGGACTACGCAAGTCACTGCTCATATTTCTCGCGGAATCTCTACCGGGTCAGCAGACAGCCCGGAGCTGATCGCAGAAAGGGGATATAAGGGCAGTCAACTGCCCTCAATTGGAACTAAAAAGCTGTACCTTCTCGCCAAGCTCGATGAACTCACCCGAGAAACCATCTGCACCTGATACCATAGGGAGTGTACCAAGCTGGATATAAAAAAAGAATACCCCTCAGAGCATCCAGACGGCTTATAGAGCCGCCTTGCTCTGAGGGGTGTAAGTTTATGGATGAACCGGCAAAAGAGCCATAGCTTTAAGATTAGGAGCTGTTATTGCATTGTTTCTAATATACTGCTGTTCAGCCTTGTACAGCTCCGCTTGTGTCTTACCGTAGGAAAGCTCACGCTCTCGGAGATGTTCTATAATTTCAAAATACTGTGGGGAGTACCGAAACCGCGAGAAACAACATTCCATCTGGTGCTGCTGATTCTCATAATAAATGATACGGAGCTGTCTGTTTTTTCGGAGTTCTCTAAGTGCCTTGTGGTTGATCTGCTGTACCCTTGAAGCTGAAACGCCTATAATCTCACTGATTTCATGAAATGTCCTGCCCTCAAAATAGTACAGCTCCACCACACGGCGTGTCTGTTCCGGCAATGCTGCCACTGCCTCACGTACCGCCAAAGCCTCTTGCTCCCGATTCAGACCTTCGAGCACATCATCCTCTAGGGAGGAGCTGACCGGATCCGGAATGAATTCCCCGAGCGTTGCACCCTCACCATCCTCTGGATCAATTAAGCGGTCGAGGCTGTCACAGTTGTTAAGCGGTTCTTGCCTGCCTCTCTCGGTAC
>CAZKHW010000144.1:0-7436 GCA_964552525.1 uncultured Ruminococcus sp.
TGGCGGCTCTGCTGGGTATGTCCGAGCCGGAGTACAGGAAAACGCTGTCTGCACTCCGCAGATATACCGATATCATCGAGAACCGTCTCCGTGAGCGTGACTACACCTTTGATTATGAGAGACAGCCCTCCTGCGCTATGTTCAAGTACCGCTGCGCCTTTATCCGCAACGATAATGCGCGTTACACCGCCTACCTGAACAAGGTACACAGCGGCGAAGCCAAGCTCAACGCTGACCGCCTGTTCCCCTACGACATTGTACGAGCGGCGGTCGAAGGTGATATCTCTCCCACAGAGAGATTGTCCCTTGATGCTGCCTGGAAGTCCCTGCCTGACCTGACCGCCGCAAAGCGTGAGAACGCGATGGCAGTCATCGATGGATCAGGCTCAATGACGTGGGGAATGGGGATACGTCCCATTGATGCGGCGCTGTCACTGGGAATCTACTTTGCTGAGCACAATACCGGTGCATTTGCGAACCACTTCATCACCTTCTCTGAAACGCCCCGGCTGGTGGAGATAAAGGGCAGCGACATTGTTGAAAAGTCCCGGTACTGCCGCACCTTCAACGAGATCGCGAATACCAACCTGGAGGCAGTTTTCAAGCTGATACTCAGGACAGCCATCAAGAACCGTATTCCTCAGTCTGAGCTGCCCGCAAAGCTCTACATCATCTCCGATATGCAGTTCGACCGCTGCGTAACAGGCGGAAACAACGATGCTTTGTTCCATACGATGAGAAAGCTCTACAGACAGCACAGCTATAAGCTCCCCGAAGTGATCTTCTGGAACGTCAACAGCCGGTGCGATGCCATGCCTGTAACGCGTTCCGAGACTGGTGCGGCACTGGTGTCTGGCTGCTCTCCTGCTATATTCGATATGGTAATGGGCGGCGACTGCTCGCCTGAGACCGTTATGGACAGAATCCTCTCCTCGGTGAGATACGCTCACATCACTGCGGCATAAATATCGACCTCCTGTGATCCGATTCGGATTGCAGGAGGTTTTTCGTATGTGATCGTCTGGCTGCCCCTGTGGATGGAAAGGATAGCCGTTTAAGCTCCGTGACCTCACCGAAGCCGGAGAGAACGGCGTTTCTACAGCGTATTCCCATAAAATCATCGTGCGGATTTTTGAGCAGCATTTTGTCGGATACAAGGCGAAAGTCCGCGGTTATATTTTGAAAATCCTGCAAAATACAGTAAAAGTCCGATACAAAAAAGTCGGGATCAAGAAATCGCATTGACTTTGTGAAGCAACGGAGTATAATAGAATTATAGCCACGGAGATCACAACTCCGAAAAGAACATGATAATTTGGCAAATTATTGATTTCATCTGTAAGTATTGAAGAAATCAGAAAGGATGTAGGTTATGAGAGATACAATGAAGAAGCGCAGCTTAAAGAGAAAAATCGCGTTCACTTTAGCGCTGGCTATGATAGGCAGTTTTTCACAGACGATCGGTGCTTCGGTAGCATTTAACAGCCCTGCGGTTGTTTACGCAAGTGCCGCTGACACGACTGAGGTGATTCATCCGGAGGATGATTCCAAATTGAGCAAGATCGATGTTACTATTTCCAATCAGCTTGGTCTTGGCAGCGATTTTGAGTGCACCGTAACATTGACCAGGGCAGATGCGGACGGAAACGCTCTGGGGAACTCCATAGCAGAAGAAACTGTAACACTTGGAGCAAAAAGGAACGCAACAATAAGCACAAACCTTCCTTATATTGGAAACGGTACATACATCGTTGAGGTTAAGGCACCCGGTTTTGCAACTTTTACACAGGTAATCGAGGATGTGGAAAATGAGTTCTGCACAGTAAGGCTGACTGCCGGTTTTCAGGCAGGTTACACCTATAAGGATACCACCATTGAAGATGCAGACGGTGACACACAGGTAATCAAACAGAAGCACCCCGGTGTTCTTGTTGTCGGTGATGTTGACGGTGAGGGCAGCATCAATGATGTGGACGAGGAGATGCTTGTAAAAGCGATCGATCAGGGCGCAAATGTTAACAATTCCGATCTGAACCGTGACACAAGAACGGATCTGGCGGATCTGCAGTTCTTTGCAAAAGGTTATGTTGAAGGCAAGGATAACGATACGGCAGCAACGATTGAAAGAAGGTTTTCTCCGTTAGCGGTAAAAGTTGAGACTTCTGAGGGTACTTCACTTGCTGATAACAGTGACAGTATAGAGGATCTGTTTAATGAAGAGAAAGAGGAAGTAAATGTTCTTTTGAAGCCGACCGGAGAGGGAGAGATCTCAGTAGACAATCCAGTAGGCATTGATATTGATCCTTCCAAGATCGATTTTTCAAAATGCGAGGGCATTGAAATCAAGACCAATGCTATGGTAGGCGTGGTTGTCGTTGAAGAGGGAGACGGCCATAAGGAAGAGGTTGGTTTTGTCGATGGTGCTCATGGATACAGCGGAGGCGAAAGTGCAGTATGTGCTGAACTTGAAGGCGGCAAGATCAAGATCAACGTGGGCAATCAGATCGCAGTCAAGAAGATCACATTGAAGATCACGGCAGTGCAGGTGAGCGAAGGCATCAACAATCTTGCACAGATCGGCAAAGTTGAATTTGTCAACGGCATGGAAGACCGTATTTCAGAGCCGCAGATGGATATCCCGCAGAGTGTGATAGTAACACAGACCGGCGATATGAAAATTACTACAACCTGGACTCCCTGCGTAAACGTAACAGAGTATGAGGTGCAGGTAGCCACAGACCGGAACTTTTATAACCAGATTAAAACATCACCATATGTTTTAACAGTTCCTACCATTACGCTGGAATCCGAACATGGAAATTTTAAATTGATCAAGAACAACACAACCTATTATGTACGTGTACGTTCCCTGAACGGCGACTGGCATAGCGACTGGTCTGCTATATCTGAAGTGAGAACAGAGGCAACCAAAAAACCCGACAAGCCCGATATGGTCAAGGCTACAGGCGGTTTCCGGTGCATGAAGGTTTCGTGGAATGCTGATAATACGAACAGCACAGACTCCTACTCGGTTTACTACAGAGTAAGAGGTACTGAAGATGCATATCAGGAAGCTGTGACAACAACAACAAGCTGTGAGATCACAGGCTTAAAGGATCTTACAGAATACGAGATGTATGTGGTAGGTCACAATAAGTTCGGTGACAGCCCGGTATCCAATTCTGCTACCACCACAACAACTAATTTGGATCTTGCTGATATGCCGAGATACAACTTGATCAACCGTGACGAAAACGGTAATCCCGGAAGCACGCACATTGTTTCCGTTACAAGAAACGGCGGTGAAATGGTAGACAGCGAACTTGACAACGGTTCAAACAATACTGCATGGGGCGCTGTGGACGGCGATAAGGCTTCCTATTACTCAAAGAATACATGGGATGACGGTGGATTCAACAACTTGGGCGGCAATGGTCTGGTGTATACTTTTGATCAGGAATATACAATGGATACCATTGGTATACTTACAACAAAAAGCATTGACTATACGAACTTAAGATGGTGGGATAAGGACGGCAAAGAATTAGGCAGTATTACTGATGCTTACACTAATATCTCTGTAAGAAAGACGGATGCAAATGGCAAATATTATTACGTTCTCAAGTTTTCAAGTCCAATAACAGCAAGTAAAATCCAGATCGGTCTTGCACGTTATGGTGCATCTCCTGTCACGATCGCAGAAACCTACTTCTATCATTATGATCCCCTTATGGACGAAATCATGGGCTTATATGTCGATGATCTGCATACGGTTCTGAGAAGCGGTGTTACTGAGGAAACGATCGATGCGCTCAAAGCAAGGGTAAATGCTCCCGATGAATTCGGAAACTACAATACCGATATGGTAGCTTTAAACAAAGAAATTGAAACAGCCAGAAAGATTCTCAATGCGCAGCATCTCAGCAGTGCGGTAACAATCCACAAAGAAATTGTTAACGATGAGCCAGGTCGCAACTTCAGCGGACTGAACGCATGGCAGCCCCTTGGCGTTACAATGGGTACAAACGAGACCGTAACAGTTTACGTAGGAGGTCAAGGTAAGAAGACAGGTGATGGCACAGATCTACGTCTGGTTGTGACACAGTACAACTCCGAATCCGGAAATTATGAATTATCAGGAGCGAATCTTACGGTCGGAGCAAACACAATTAAATTCACGAAAAGTGTATATTCCGATGTTGAATCCGGTGGTTCAATGTATGTTTACCACAAGAACACTGCTGCAAATACAGAATATTCTATCCGTGTAGACGGCGGTACAGAAATCCCCGTTCTTGACCTCTATGGTGTAACAGATGAAGCTGTACGCAAGGAAAGAGCAGTTGAATATATCAACAAATTGGACGCACACGTTGATAAACTGGAAGAACTCCATGAGAAAGATCACAAGGCAAGCACGTACATGAACGGCAACAACGAGGTACCCAATACCAAATTGAACATGGCGTACAACGAGAGAACCTGTATTGCAGGTGCTACCGAGATCATGTGTGATTCGATGATGTACTCGCTGCCCGCAAAGCAGATCCAGGCAGGTTTGGGAAGCGGTACAGTTGAAACACGTGCTGAAACACTTCTCCAGTCCATGGATGCGATGGAAGATATGGTTCACCTCTTCTATCAGCACAAGGGTCTTAACGCAAATGCATCAGCGACAACCGATAAGATCCCTGTACGGCATCTCAACATCCGTTATCAGCGTATGTTCCAGGGCGCATTCATGTATGCCGCAGGCAATCACATTGGTATCCAGTGGGGTTCGGCAGCAGGCATGGTGAACTGCAAGGGCGTAACATCTGATGAAAACGGCAAATATGTAAGCGGCAGCTACTTCGGCTGGGGAATTGCTCACGAGATCGGACATTGCCTCAATGACAGCAACTATGTCGTAGCAGAGATCACAAACAACTATTATTCGATGCTTGCGCAGGCGCAGGATACAAACATCGGATCGAGACTCAATTACAATAACATTTTCAAGAAGGTAACCTCCGGCACTAAGGGCAGTGCAGATCAGGGAACACAGCTTGGTATGTACTGGCAGCTCCACCTTGCGTATGACCAGGGCTACAACTTTAAAACGTATGAAAAATACGATGAGCAGCTTGCTAACCTGTTCTATGCAAGAATGGACACCTATTCGAGAACTCCGTCCAGAGCTCCGTATCCGCAGGGCGGTATTCCGCTTTCACTCAGCGGCAACAGCGATCAGAAGCTGATGCGTCTGGCGTGTGCAGCAGCACAAAAGAACGTTCTTGAATTCTTCCAGCGTTGGGGCAAGACACCTGATGCAGCAACAACCGAGTATGCAGCACAGTTCCCGAAGGAAACAAGAGCGATCATGTATGCAAACGAAAGCTCGCGTACTTATGCACTGACACACGAGGGAAGCTCTTTGACAGAAGGCGGCAATGCAATCGACAATATTTCTGTAAGCGTTGGCAGCACTGCCGCAACAGCAAATAAGGTTGATCTCACAATCACTAAGAATGATGGCATCTCCGCAGAGGACGTTCTTGGCTACGAGATCATCCGCTGCACAACATCGGGCGGAAAGGTTACTGAGACTCCCGCAGGATTCGTAACCGGAGACAAGGTGACATCTACAGGTGCGACATTTACAGATACCGTTATGACAATTAACAACCGCACTGTATTCTACAAAGTGACACTGATCGACCAGTATCTCAACCGTTCGGAAGTATTTACGACAGGTATGGTAAAGATCCAGCATGACGGCAGTCTTGACAAGGCATACTGGATCATCAGCACACAGAATCTCGCAGCAGAAGCCGAATCTCATGACGCTGATGAAAAAAGTGAACTGCCGTGCGACAAGATTGTAAGCAATCCTGCCCAAGCGGCTATCGACAATGATCTGAACAAGGCTTATGTTCCTGAAGTAAAAGCTAACAATGCTGAAATCATCATCGATTTCAATCAGACACTGACAGTAACAGGACTGAAGTACACTGCTGGTGATACAACAGACGGTAACAAGGCGATCGGAGCGTACAAGGTTTCTGTCATGGCAGCAAACGAGTGGATCGAAGTTGCAAACGGCACTTTCGATGGAAGCAAAACCATTTACTTCTCGAATAGTGACGACAAGTACATCAGCACATATGACGCAACAGCAGTAAAGCTTGAAATTCTGGATCAGGCTGGAGCGAACATTTCAATTGCAGAACTCGATGTTCTTGGTGTAACAGGCGATAACGTTGACTTCCGCAGAGCCGATGAAACCGCAGCGTTCGGTGTACTGGCAGAGGCTTATCAGTACGGCACAAAGGTAACAGATGTTATTCCTGAGGGTTCTATCGTATTCACAGGCGCTTACAAGGGCAATCCTGCTTATAATGTCGTGATTCTTTACGATGAAAAGGGCAGAATCGTTGGCGGCATTGACGAGGAAGGCGATGTTAAGGCACAGCAGATCATTCTGGCTGACGTTCCTGACGGTGGAAATATCGCAGATGTTTCAGACGGTACATGGATCTACTGGATCGAATCCAATGACATTGAAGGCATGGCTTGGCCGGAAAAGGTTCGTGTGGAACTCTACAGAGTAAACGATGCTTTGACAAATAAAGGACAGCGTATGGTAAGTGATTCGCTGTTCGCAGATGTAGCAGCTAGGGGTGAAATGGCTCCGATTACAATTGGCGGTGATAGAAAATTCGCTGCAAACAGCAATACAGAGGTTACTGTTGAAGATACCACCGAAGGCGGTGAGACAGAGTAACAGAAAAGGAGTAGGTTTTATGTATAAAAAGTTTTTAGCAGGTGTGCTTGCGATTGCAATGCTTGGCACGGTAAGCCCTATTATCACGATAGCGAATCAGAACATGGAGGGTGATGGCAGTGTGGCTGCCATCACCACCCTGAAAACCGAGGTTACGATCGATACGTACACAGGAGAAGTAACACTGCATTCTATGGAAGCAGCAAACGGGTCGGTTAATACCCTCCGTTTGACCCTGACAGCAGATGAGGCGATCGACTTTGCATTTAATGAAGGTGCTAATTTTGATATTCAGGAATGTCTCCGCAATGACATGAATCAGGTGAACATTTATGTATACAAGCAGTCATCCCTTTTTGATGCCGACGCTTCGGTCGTTATCGGACATGCAACGAAAACATCATCCAAAAAAGCGGATGGTATTACAGTAAGCGGTGTGGAATATGTTTATTCCAACGGAGCGTTTCCGGTAGCATCTGACAATATCACCATTACCTTGCAAACATCGCCTGAACCTGAAACGGAAGAACCTACAACAGAGGAAACAGAACCTGTAACAGAAGAAATTACCACAACAGAGGAAACAGAGCCCACAACAGAGGAAACAGAGCCCACAACAGAGGAAACAGAGCCTACAACAGAGGAAACAGAACCTGTAACAGAGGAAACA
>CAZKHW010000145.1:0-7432 GCA_964552525.1 uncultured Ruminococcus sp.
CGGTACCCAGGTCGATACCGATATCCTTTGTAAATAAGCTCAATGCTCCTCGCTCCTTTTTTTGTTCTCTTTTTCTGTTCTGATGGCATTCCCGGTCGATCTATCTATAGGAATGATCCGGGAACTATATGGTATGCCGGAACATCCGGCGTATTGTCAAACTGATACTGCTTCCTCTGAAATTCAGAGGATCGCGGACAGAACATGCCCTTACTATTATACCATGATTTCCGGCAGGAAACAAGTTTTTTTCACAATTTTTTCTGTATGCCATGAAATTCCGTTCAGTCCGTTCTGAAACTATGCAGCAATTAGCCAAAAATGAGTTTTGCGACCTTGCCATAGCTCAGCAAAGCCGTGAGAACCAGGATGATCTCACAAACACAGACCTTGATCTGAAGTCCGAGTGTCAGTACAAACAGCTGCAAATCGAGGTCGAATGTTGAAAATCCGATGCTGTATTCCTTGCCGAGCCAGTCAAGCCCGGGAACATTGACAGCCAGTTCGCCGAGAAAGCTGCCGAGGAACAATGCGATCATAATGAGTGCGAACATGAGCAAGCCTTTTTTCATTGTTGTCGTTCTCCTTTATTTCTTTGGGATTGTCCGGGCAGTACTGCCCGATGTTAGAGCCTGTTCAGTATCTCAACGTGTGTGGATTTTCGAGCATAATTTTGTCGAGGGCAAGGCGAAAAAGTGAAAGCATACTGTCGTATGGTGAGCTTTTCAACGCAGCGATCGGCAAAATTTGCCGAAAGGACGTGCGCGGGGAGATGCTGAACAGGCTCTTATAAGCCGCTTGAGCCAAAGCCGGCATTGCCGCGTCCGGTCTCATCGACTTGCAGTGTCTCGATGATTTCCGGGAAATAGACCGGAGCAGCCACGAGCTGCGCCACGCGCATTCCATGCTCGACTGTAAACGCGGTTCGGGAAATATTGTGCAGCGGCACGAACCACTCACCGCGGTAGTCCGTATCCACCACACCCACCGCATTGGCAAGCGTGATGCCGTGCTTGGCAGAAAGCCCCGAGCGCGGAAAGACCAGCAGTGCCATATCGGCAGGATCAGGCTGGCATTTCAGCCCAAGGGGGATCATCACCGTCTCACCCGGCGCGATGGTCACAGGCGCGTCAAGACACGCGAACAGATCCGCGCCTGCGCTCTGTGTCGTCATGCGCATCGGGAGCTGTGCATGCGGATGTAATTTCTGAAAATGCAGCTTCATTGCAGTCCTCCCTTAAAGTAGAGCCCGGATGTTCTGGCGTCCGGGGCATTGCCCGCGCCTGTCTGATATGCCCGGATGACAGCGGATACCATGCCCGGAGATTCATCCGTAAAGTACAGATCCACCCAGTCCAGCGGCAGCTCTCTGCCTGCCAGCCAGAGGATATCGGCATTCACAAGCTCCTGATACCCCTTGCTGCACAAAAGCGGAAATTGCCGTCCGGTGCGGTCAGTCAGATAGCAGCCACGTTTGCGGCAACCCTCCTGTGACCGGATGGGACATACCCGGAACAGCATCATGGGAAGCCGTCCATAGGCGACCGCACCGACCGGAAGTACGCGCCCCAGCGCTGCAATGCGCGTCATTCGCAGCTCGATCGAGGCGGTCACATCCTGCAAGCCGTCCTCAGCCAGCGTAAGGGCAGTCAGGCGGTTGGTGACATTCAGCCCGAATCCGCCGTGCAGTACAAAGCCCAGCTCTTTGCCGATCTCAATATCCGCCGCATTGTGACAGAGCAGATGCCGATAGCCGCTTTCCCAAAGCTGGGCGAGCTGCTGCCGGTACGCCGATTCCGTCTCGATGATGCGCGGTGCTTCGAGGATATGCGCCTCCGACGGCACACACTGTCCTGCAAGTGCCAGCGGAATGCACACAGCATGTCCGCTTTCGCATGCCGCCCGGAGCTGTCCGGCAGTCCGCACATGCAATCGAAAGCGTCCTGCGCCTTCCGGCGTTCGCAGCTCCGGCAGGGACAGCGCGGTCTCACGAATCCGGCGGTCAGGCGTATTTCGTTCGATGCGGCGTGCATCCATCTGTGCAGCAGCCTCACGGCGCATGGCATTGCACTGCGCCGCGGACAGGATCAGATCATCCGGATTCTGCACGGTGACCTCGCCGCAGGTATAGATCGTGTCGCCGAGCTTTGCCATCGACCGCGCCAGACGTTCCGCCGTCAGGGGGCTGCGCTGCGCGATCTCCGGGATATCTCCGGTTACCGTGACCGTCTCCCCCTCCGAGGATGCCGCCAGAACCGCAGGTTCTCCTTCTCGGAGTGTCATTGCAAAATCCAGTGATGCGGCTGTCCGGGGCTTCTGGTAGGTCTGGGCAAGGCGATCAAGCACCTTGTCTCCTGCGAGGACATCCTCCTTGCGGCGAAAGCCGAACATATTCTGCTTATGTCCTGCAAAATAGCCATCTGTAAAGCCGCTGCGCGAAAAGACCGCCTGCAATGTCTCCATATCCGGCTGCTCACCGGCAAGTGCCATGCGCAGTGCCGTCACGGCTGCCGCCACATACTCGGAACGTTTCATGCGTCCCTCGATCTTGAACGAGCTGATGCCGATATCACACAGCGTCTGCACATGCCTGACAAGGCTCAGATCCTTGAGCGAAAGCGCGGCAGGATTCGTCCCCTCCGGCGTTTTCCAGGGAAGGCGGCATGCCTGTGCACAGCCTCCCCGGTTCGCGCTCCTGCCGCCGACAATGGCAGAAAAGCTGCACTGCCCCGAAACCGACATACACAGCGCACCGTGTACAAATGCCTCGATCTCGATGGGGAGCTTACAGAGCATCTCCAGGTCTTGCTTCGACATTTCCCGAGCCGCAACGACACGGCTGCAGCCCAGTGCTGCCGCATACTGTGCCCCTGCCGGGGAATGAATGCTCATCTGCGTGGACGCATGGATCGGCATATCGGGCAGGATCTCGCGAATGACGCGGACAGCCCCCAGATCCTGCACAATGCAGGCATCCACAAACGAGGCGGCTGCTTTCATGTATTGCCAGAATTCCGGCAGCTCCGTGTCTGTCAAAAGGGTATTCACCGCCAGATGCAGCCTGACCCCATAGAGACGGCAGAGCCTTGCAGCCTCCCGGAGCTGCTCCAGGTCAAAATTCGCCGCACTGCTGCGCGCCGAATAGGACGTACCGCCGACATAGACCGCATCTGCACCGCAGCGCACCGCCGCGATGAGCGATTCCATGCTGCCGGCAGGCGCCAGGATCTCCGGATGTGCCATCAGATGGATTCGCCGAGCTTCTTGAGCTTGATGGTATTTTCAAGCTGCGCGATCTTCGACCTGAGCGATTCGATCTCCTTGTAGGCTGCATCGCGCTCAATGCGGATACGGCCTGCATCGTCTACATAGTCCTTGGTCTGGTCAGATACATTGTCGATCTGCATCTTCATGTGGTTGAGGTCATCCATCGAGGACAGCGCTGCCATGATGGCTGCGGTGTACTGGGATGCGCCCTTGTCCATATTGCTCTTGATCTGCGCCTCGAGCTGCCGCGCGAGGTTATACACGTAATTCGGAGCCTCCTCCGTCTGGAGGGTATAGTCCTTGCCAAGGATCACGACTTTGACTTTATTCAGCATGTTGGTTTCCTCTCTTTCTATGTATTCTCGGAATCAGAAGTATCTTATCAGGGATACGACTCTGCCGAGGATCTCGACCTCATCGACAATGATGGGATCCATCTCGTCATTCTCCGGCTGGAGCCGATAGTGACCGTTCTCCTTGTAAAATGTCTTGACAGTCGCCTCGCTGCGCTCCACAAGTGCCACAACGACCTCGCCGTTCTCGGCAACTGGTGTCTGCTCCACAATGACGATATCGCCGTCAAGGATCCCGATGTTGATCATGCTCTCTCCGCGCACGCGCAGAGCGAACAGATCGCCCTCATACGCCTTGGGCGGATCGAATTCCACATAATCCGTAATATTCTCGATCGCTGTAATGGGAAGTCCGGCAGCGACCGTTCCGACAACCGGAATGCCCTGCGGCACTTCCTCAGAACCGTCCGTCACAACAATGGCGCGGTTCTTTCCCGTTGCCATACGAATACGACCCTCTGTCTCAAGACGATGCAGGTAACGATGCACCGTCGAGGTCGAGCGAATGCCCACGCCGTCACAGATCTCGCGGACGGACGGCGCAATTGTCTCGGTCTCAATATAATCCTTGATAAACTCTAAAATTTCATCTGCCCTCTGCGAACTCATAAGATCATTCTCCTTTCATCCGTTCCAGGATCATCTTTGCAACTTTGTTGATATCGCCGCAGCCCATTGTCAGCACGAGGTCTCCCTCACGCGCGTTGTCAATGACCCACTGGCATACCTCATCAAAATTCTGATATTTTCGTGTATCGGTATACTCCGCTGTTTCATCCTGCGGAAAGTACACCGCATTGCGCATGATCTCGGCAAGATTTCTCGTATAGATGCCGTAGGTGTTCTTCTCGCGCGAACCCATGATATCGGTCAGCACCGCAATGTCGGCGATCTCAAGCGCATCGCGGAATGCCTCTAAATGCTGCACAGTCCTTGAAAACGTAAACGGCTGGAACACTGCGATCACACGCTTGTAGTCCATCTCCTTTGCAGCCTTCAGGGTTGCTGTCAGCTCGGTGGGATGGTGTGCGTAGTCATCCGCAACGGTGATGCCGTTCACGATCCCTTTGATCTCAAAACGCCTGCCTGCGCCGCGGAACGACTCCAGTCCCTGCCGGATCTGCTCGAACGTCAGACCAAGACCGTCACAGACAGCGACCGCCGCCATCGCATTGAGGACATTATGCTCACCCGGAACCTGTAGCGTGATGCTGCCCAACGTCTCCCCGTGCTTTTGCACTGTAAACGCTGTGCGCGAGCCGGGCAGATGCGTGATCTCCACAGCGCGGTACAGGTTCTCCGAGTTGCAACCGAACGAGATCATTGTCTTGCCTTCAATGCCCTCGATGGCGCGCAGAGTGTTGGCGTCATCGCCGTTGTACACGATGGATCGGGTCGCCATCGTGCAGAATTTGCGAAACGACCGGATGATATTCTCCACTGTCCCGAAATAGTCCAGATGATCCGCATCAATGTTCAGAACCACTGCCGTATCCGGACTGAGTTTGAGGAACGTATCGACAAACTCGCAGGATTCACATACGAAAATGTCGCTCGAACCTGCACAGCCGCTGCCGTGGATGATCGGCAGCTTGCCGCCGATAAATGCCGAGATGTCCAGACCTGCCTCGACCAGCACCTGCGTGAGCATGGAGGTCGTGGTAGTCTTTCCGTGTGTTCCCGAAACGCAGACCGCATTATCATACCAGCTCGAAACGATACCCAGCAGCTCGCTGCGTTCGAGCACCGGAACGCCCGATGCCTTTGCGGCGATCAGCTCCGGGTTGTCTGCCATGATGGCAGCGGTATGCACGATCAGATCCGCGCCCTCGATGTTCTCTGCACGCTGACCAAGCGGCTTGACCTCGATGCCCATATCCCGGATCGCTTGCAGGGTATCCGTCTCATTATTGTCCGAGCCAGTCAGAAAATAGCCCTTCGCGTGAAGGATCTGCGCCAGGGGATACATTCCCGAACCGCCAATTCCAATGAAATGAATATGCTGTTTTCCTTCCAAAATCGATTTATTCATATAAAACACCCAGTTTCTTAATATTTTATTCATATATATAGATTATACTATATGATATAATGCACTGTACGCGCGGTATTATTCCCATTTGAGAGAGACATCAATGCTGCTGCGGTGCAAATTCAAGGAGGTCTAATATACCATGGAAATCACAGACATCAAGATCCGCAAAATCATCACCGAGGGACGGCTTCGCGCGGTCGTATCCATCACCATCGACCACATGCTCGCAGTACACGATATCAAGATCGTTCAGGGCGATGACCGCCTGTTTATTGCAATGCCGAGCCGCAAGGACGAAAACGGCGTATTCCGTGATATCGTACATCCCATTCTTCCCGACGGCAGAAAGATGATCGAGGAAAGCGTTCTGGACGCCTACCAGAAATATCTGGCGCTTGCCGAAGCAGAGGCACAGGAGGCGGCTGCTCAGGCAGTCACCAAGAACTGAACACCCACACTATTTTGCATCCAAGGAACGGCTTTATGCCGTTCCTTGTTTTTTGGCACGCATTGCAGCATATTTCAGCACTGCGATCTGGGTCTTGGAATCTGCAACTTCATCGCGCAACACCATCTCGAGCAGTGTATCGAACGGAATGCGCTCGACATCCAGAAACTCCTCTGCATCAAGCTTTTGCGCTCCGAAATGCAGTCCGGTCGCCAGATAGATCCGGATGATCTCTGTATTATAAGCAGGTGTAGGATAAAGCCTGCCAAGGTACGTAAAGCTGTCCGGTGTGCAGCCGCACTCCTCAAGCAGCTCGCGGCGGCCGCAGGTCTCCGGATCCTCGCCGTACTCCAGCTTTCCGGCAGGCACCTCGATGGTGACCTCCTTGTACGGATAGCGGAACTGCCGCACGATGAGTACCTCCTCCTCCGGCGTAAGTGCCAGAACGCACACGCCGCCGGGATGGCGCACGACCTCACGGACTGCCTGTGTGCCGTCCTCAAGCTGAACGCTGTCACGCTCTAACCGGACGATCTTACCGTCATACAGCAGCTCGCTGTCAAGTGTAGTTTCATTGAGATGTGCCATGATGTTCCTCTCCTTTCACGCACTTCGGATGCCTGGTGCTGTCCTGTATCTCCTGCATATAGGCGGCAGCCGCACGAATGCCGTCAGCCGGCTGGTAATCGTAGCTGTGGACATGGCAGCTCTGCTTGCCGTCAAACAGCTTTTTTCCAAAGCATGCGTACAGCACCAGCAGTATGATCCCTGCAACTGTAAGGCAGACACCGTATTTCAGCCCCGGCAGCGCATAGCGGAAGGTGATGTGATTCTCTCCGGCATCGCAGCCGATCGCCATAAAGCCGTGATCGACCTTCTCGACCGGTACAGGGGTATCGTTCACGTATGCCGTCCAGCCGCTTTCATACGGCACACTGAAAAACACGAGCTTAGGGTCTGCAAGAGAGAGATCCGCAGAAAATCCCTTGGCATCGTACTCAAAATTGCGGCAAGCCTCCTGCGCATGCTGCTCGCACTCGGTCAGATACTGCTCCTTGGAGATCGCGGCAATCCCAAGTGCAGATGCCGGACGGATGCGGTCGCTGTAGCGTTGCGCCTGCTCCTCCTCCAGAACGAGTGCATGGATCAGGACACGCTGCTTTGCAGCATCGGTCTTGCCCTCAAGCATCTCATCGGTCACATAGTAATCGTATGTGAAGCCCATGGGAATATAGTAGTCATTCCGGAAGATCCGAAAGCCGTTTTCCTCGCGGTCAAAGACAAAGCCGGGCATCTCGAATTCCCCGGCATCCGGGTCATCCTTGATTT
>CAZKHW010000146.1:0-7361 GCA_964552525.1 uncultured Ruminococcus sp.
CATTGTAGATGGAGGTAGCAACCATTGCGGTCTGCTCCTCGGACAGCGTACCGATTGCACCGAGATAGGAGAAATCGGGGGTATCCTGTGTATCGTTAGCAGCCTCAGCGATCTCTGCATCAGTCTGATCCATTGCGAATGTGGTCAGGGAAAGAACTGCGGTCTGGGTCATGGTAAGGACAGCAGCTGCTGCCATAGCGATCATTTTCTTGAACTGATTATTCATAAATCACAACTCCCTTTAAATAAATGCATGGGCGATTTTTGTTTGTAGAAACGTTCCGGGCGATTACTGATCGTATATTTCTATTTGTCATACCCTAAACGTTTTCTGTTTCTCTATGTTTACATTTTACCACGTTTTATCGAGGTTTCACACCCCATTTTTCGGATAAAATCCCGTAAAATAACGACAAGGTGTTTTGAACTGCGCCTGTGTATTTATGTACTATTTATGTACTCTCTGGAAATGTGTCGGTTCTTGCATGAAACTCACAATGTAAGACACCAAAATTGATTTGCGCGGTTTTGGGGAGTGATTGCTTGAAATCCGTGGTCGAGTATGGTATAATGGGAATATCAGAGTTAGCATTACAGGATGATTTTTTATGAGATCAACGCAGATTCCGCTATGATCGGGAGAGTTGTGGTGCTTCCCGAATACCGTGGAAAAGGGCTCGGTAAACGTGTTGTAGAGAAGGCAGAATCCTGGCTTTGTGATCTTGGCTATCAGAAGGCGGTGATTGAGAGCCGGGATGTGGCAGTCACATTTTACGAAAAACTCGGGTATACCGTGACGGATGAGACAGTCATTCACGGAGATACATTTGATTGTATCAGGATGGAGAAATCTCTGCGTGATACGGAGGATCTCAGTAAGGATCATGCGTCTTTACAGGAAACGTCAAAACAGCGGTTACGAACGATACTAAAGGAGGAACCAAACAATGAATGATATTATGATCGGAACATGGGCATGGGGGACTGGCTCAAACGGCTCATCCATGATATTTGGCAACAAGCAGGATCCTGCGATGTTGCGCCAATCGTTTGAAAAAGCAGTAGAATGCGGATTTCTGCGCTGGGATACCGCATCCGTATACGGCATGGGGACCTGTGAATCCCTACTCGGCGAACTCATCGAGCAGAGGGGCGATATTTTCATTTCCACCAAATTCATGCCGAATAAGACGTACAAAAACGGCGCTCTGGTCAGATCATTTGAGGACAGCATGGCGCGGCTGAAGCGCAGCAGCGCTGATCTGTTCTGGATCCATGTGCCGCATCATCTGACGGAGAATCTGAAAGATGCGATTCCTCTGATGAAAGCAGGTAAGATCAGATCCATTGGGATCTCCAATGTTTCACTTGCACACATCAAGGAGGCGGAAGAACTGCTTGCCGAAGAGGGGTTGACACTCAGTGCTGTGCAGAATCATTTCAGTTTACTGCGAAATGACCAGCAGCCGATCATTGATTATTGTAACGGCAGGAATATCGCGTACTATGCCTATATGGTACTGGAACAGGGAGCTCTATCCGGAAGATACAATGCCAAGGAGCATTTTCCGACATTTTCGATGCGGAATTTTGCATTCTCAAAGCGCAAGTTTCAAAAGATTGAGGGACTGCTGGAAAAGATGAAGGAACTGGCTGACAAGTACCAGATCGACCCGTCTCAGATTCCGATCCTCTGGGTGATGGGCAAGGGCGCATCACCGATTGTGGGGATCACCAAGCCCTCTCATGCGGATAAACTGGCAGAAGCCATGCAAGTGCGGCTGACACCGGAGGAGATCTCGATGCTGGAGCAGGAGGCGGCTTTGACAGGACTGCGGCAGCAGGGGATCTGGGAACCACAGTAAAGAAAAATAACGAGGTGAAACCATGACGAAAAATGCAAGACGCGGCTTTATGCCGACAGATGAACGGGATTTTTCCGAGAACGCACTTCCGAAGCTCCGTAAGGCAGCGGAGGAGGTATACTTTCTGCTGAACCGCGGGTATCCTGTGACAAGCACCACACGGTTCATCGGTGACCATTATCAGCTATCTGAGCGCCAGCGGCTCGCGCTTGCAAGGACGGTATCGCCGGCGGAGTGTATTCGTTCCCGGCAGGGCCGTGAGGTCAGGGATATTGCTGAAAAAAACGCTGTATATCGACGGATTTAACGTGATCATCGGACTGGAGATTGCCTATTCGGATTCGATGCTGTTCCATTGTATGGATGGTACGATCCGTGACCTTGCCGGACTGCACGGCACTTACCGTCTTATCCCGCAGACCGATCTTGCGGTCAAGGCACTGCTTGCATCTCTGGGCAAGCTTGGTGTGCAGAAAGCGGTCATCTATTTCGACCAGCCGGTTTCCAATTCGGGACGGCTCAAACAGAGAATCTATGAATTGGCAGAGAATATTTCATTTGCGCTGGAGGTATTGATCGAGAACCCGGTCGATGCCATTTTGAAAACCAAGCCGCTGATTGCTTCGGGAGACGCGATCATTCTGGATGAATGCAGCGAGTGGTTCAACCTGGTGAAATACGTTGTGGAAAAGCAGATCGGCGCATATCCGTATATTGAAATTGCAGAACCATTCTGCAGTCTCTGGTGTGTTACCAGAAACAGAGACAATTGACATTTACTCCGTATTATGCTATAATGAACAGGATAACATAGAAATGAATGGACTAGATCAATCTTAAATTTAGTCCATTCTAGTCCATTGTTTGTAGTCCGAAATCAGAAAATTGGCTTAATATCGAAATTTCTGAATGGACTAAATCAAGAACGTTTTATTTCATTTAGTCCATTCGGAAGGGAGTGAGCAGTTTATGTACAGTTCTGATATGATAGCTAAGAAAGTACAGCAGATCATCTCTGAGCGCGAAAGCGAGGTAGTGGAGCTGAAGGAGGCAAGCACCAATTATAGCTTTAATGAGATCGGCAAATATTTCTCAGCGTTAAGCAATGAGGCCAATCTGCGCGACAGACAGGAAGCGTGGCTGATCTTTGGTGTTACGGATGATGGTAAGATCAAGGGAAGCGCCTACCGGAAAGACGGCGGATTGCAAAATCTCAAAAAGGAATTAGCAGAAAAGACAAATGAACGGATGACATTTCTGGAGATTTATGAGGTGGAGATAGAGGAAAAACGAGTGATAGCATTCCAGATTCCGCCTGCAATGCGCGGTGTCCCTACCACCTGGAACGGAGCATCCTATGCCCGTGAGCATGAGTCTACTTGCCCTCTGCCGCTCAATAAACTGGATATGATCCGCAGCCAGCGTGGAATCGATTGGTCACGAGAGTTTGTGCCGGATGCGACTATGGAGGATCTGGATCCGGAAGCAGTGCAGGAGGCACGAAGATTATTCGGAAAGAAAGAACGCCTCTCCGACAAAATGCTGGCTCAGATGACGGATGTCGATGTCCTGAACAAAGTCGGATTATTGATTAAGGGGAAAATCACAAATACAGCTCTGATGCTGCTCGGCAAGAAGGAATCCAGTTATCTGTTTGACGGCTTTATCCCACGTATTACCTGGACTTTGTATAATGCGGATGGTACAGTGAAGGCTTATGAGCATTTTGACATGCCGCTGCTCTTGGCGGTAGATAAGGTGTATTCCAAGATTCGCAATGAAAAATATCGCTATATCGCGGGACAGCAAACATTGTTCCCGGATGAAGTGGATCAGTATCCCCCGGAGGTTGTAAAAGAGATTATCAACAACTGCATTGCGCACTCTGATTATCGGCTAAAGGGAAAGATCAATGTGGAGGAGTATGAGAATCGGCTGGTGTTTATCAACGAGGGTTCTTTTATTCCTGAAACAATTGAACAGGCTCTGCAAGCAGGATACAAACCGCCATACTATCGGAATGCATTCCTTTGTAACGCGATGGTGAATCTGTATATGATCGATACAAATGGAATTGGTATCCCGATGATCTATCAGGTACAATGGGAGCGCTGTTTCCCACTTCCAACGTATGATCTGGAGTGGCCGAACAGAGTAAAAGTAACATTGTACGGGCAAATTTTGAACGGGAATTATACAAAGCTTTTGCATGTAAATGGCAATCTGGATTTAGAGACGGTCTTTTTGTTAGATAAGGTACAGAAAAAAGAGCAGATATCCAAAAAGGACTATAAGCGATTAAAGAAAAAAAGCCTTGTTGAGGGGCGTTATCCCAACATATTTGTCTCCTTTGAGATCGCCAGTACTGTTGGTGCCAAGGCAGATTATGTGAAAAATAAGGGCATCAACGATGATGTGTGCTGTGATTTCATTGTCAGGGCATTAGAGACGATGGGAAAAGCAACGAAAGCAGAATTATTGTCTATCATCAGTGGAGCACTCCCAGCAATCTTGAGTGATGAGCAGAAGGCAAAGAAACTGTCTAATCTATTACAGAAAATGAAACGTGAAGGAACTGTCGAGGTGAGTGGAAGCGGTAGAGCAGCATCTTGGGCACTGATCGACAAAAACTGAGAATTCCACTTTTCCAGTTTTTTTCTAAAAACTTTTTAAAACGAGTGACAAACCCGAAGGTGATATGTTATAATAAAATTGCATTCACGAGGTGTCTTAGATGCGTCTCTGCAGGATGTTTGGCTGACAGGTAGGGCATGACTTGTACACCTACAAGTACACCTACCGGAGCAGAAAAAGTACAACGAGGAATTCGCGTTTTAAGCTCGGAAATGGCGAAATTCTGTACTATATGACACTCGGTGATATGAGATGAAACATGAACTTCAATTCTCATAACCCGAAGGTCGAAAGGGGAATTTAGCGAAACTATCGTAAGGTTAAGATAACGAAACAAATTGACCGAGCAGTGCAACTGACCTAGCATTTTTGATCAAGTCACTATGGTATAGAGTATTGCAATGAAATTTAAAGGTAATATATATTGTATATAGTGATTTCCGAAACTAAACTAAAATGTTTTATAATGAGTAGGACTCTGGGAATAATTCCCAGAGTCATTTTTGTACATAAAGCCAGTTTTGTTAACTAGAAATTGTGCAAGTATACAAAAAACAAAAAAGTTAGCCGAATTTTGTATCTTTTTGCCTCATATTTGGATTATATATATTGTAAGGTTATAAAGTAAAATATTTTGATGCGCTATAGTCTGTTAAATGTTTATTTTGTTTCTAGGATGCTTAGTAGAGAGAATTTCTTTTTGCTTGGACATTGCAACATGGGTATAAATTTGAGTAGTTGTAATCGAGCTATGACCAAGTAACTTTTGGATGTATCGAATATCTACATCTTCTTCAAGAAGCAAAGTGGCAAATGAATGGCGAAACATATGAGGCGTAATATGTATGGTGCTGCCAGATAACATTGTGTACTTGTTTATGATAGCCCTTACAGATTGTTCTGTTAATCGATGATTAAGTTTGTTAAGAAAGAAATATCCGTTTTTTTCTATTTCAGCTTGAAATGTTTCGTAATACTTTTGAAGTGCATTTAGTACATCAGTATTTTCAATCTGAATCATCCGTTCTTTAGAGCCTTTCCCATAGATTTTTATTGTGTGATTCTGTAAATCAACAGATGACAATGGTAGAGAGCAGACTTCTGAAACTCTTGCTCCTGTTGCGAATAATACTTCAAGAACAGCAATATCACGTATTGTTAATTTCTCTCTATACGTTGTGCTGGAAACGTTTAATTGTGAGTAAGCGGCAGAAAGGACACCGTTTATCACGTTGAGGGGAATAGTTTTGGGCAAAATAATAGGTTCCCGAAATGAGGTTTCAATCTTGTGAAACGGATTTACGTCAATAATATCTTCAATTAATAAAAAGTGGGTGAATGCTTTAAGAGTAGCGATCTTACGCTTTACAGTTTTAGGCTTGAAGTTATTGTGTAAGAGTGTAAGGTATTCTCGAATGACCTCTCTACTATATTTATCTTTTGAATATATACGGAATTGCTCTAAATCTGTAGAATAGGCTTTCAATGTCTTATTATTTAACGCTCTACTATGTTTACAGTGATTCAGAAAATCAGCAATTTGTTTTGATAAATCGAACATATAGGATACCCCCTTAATGGTGTTATATTAATTATATACCATTCTGTTTGTTTTGTCGAATTATATCGCTGGACTTACAAAAAGATTGTAAAATCTAAATTGAAGTTATTAAAAATGGTAGAAAAAAGTGTATAGATAAACTGGTTAGATGCTCGATTATCAGTTTACTATAGATAACTTCAAATTATCTTTAAAAAGCTAAATAGATTCAAAAATAATATTGATTAAATTTTATTATAAGCATTTCTATCTTCTTCTAATAATTCGTGAAAATTTTCTTTTATCCATATTTCATTATATAAATTATCAAGGTATCTATCACCACGATCAGGGAAAAGAGCTACGGTGTTTTTTTCATAACCTTTAGTTTTTCTTATTGCAGCTAATGTAGCTCCACTTGAGGCACCAACAAAAATCCCTAGGTTCAGTAAGAACTGACAATTTGTAATACATTCATAATCGGATACACGTACTACTTTATCAATAATCGCATTTTTTAAATTTCCTGGTTTTATTCTTGACCCCATCCCAGAAAATCTATTCCGACCAATACGTTCAGCAAATATCTGAGAACCGTAGGAATCGACAGCAATCATTTCGACATTAGGCTTGAATCTTTTTATCCATGAGGATATACCCGCTATTGTTCCGCAGGTGCCTACAGGAATATAGATACGTTCAACTTTTGGACATTGCTTTAAAATTTCTTCTGCAAGGGTAAAATACGATTCCTGTATTAATTTGTTATCATATTGATTTGTCCAATATGTATTACTATTTGAACTTATGATTTGGTTTACAGTTTCTATTCTTTTTTCTTGATAAGATTGATTTTTTTCAGGCGTGTCAACTTGTATTATCTTACTTCCATATTGTTCGATGATTTGTTTATTAATATTTGTTAAATTATTATCCACGACACAGATGCAGTTCATATCCATTGCAGCACAAACACCAGATAATGCTATTGCAAAATTTCCCGAAGATGATTCTATTATTGCTGTATCTCGGTTAATGACACCTTTTTCAAACAGTGTTTTTAAAACATAAGATACGGCCCGGTCTTTCATACTACCGAAGATATTCAAACATTCTAGTTTAGCCATAAATGTATATCCATCAACATTTAGATTTATCATTGGCGTGTTTCCAATTATTTCAAATATACTTGATTTCATTTTTATAATCCGCCTTTCTGCGAAAGGCACCAATCAGTCATGAAAAAGGTACTTTTCGCTATATTGACATAGTTTTCAAACTATGTTATAATTTAAACACCTCAAAAAAATAATAAAAATATT
>CAZKHW010000147.1:0-7272 GCA_964552525.1 uncultured Ruminococcus sp.
AAATCAAGAGCGTTGTGACTGTGCCGCTGAAAGGACACAGAGAACGTACCGCCAGTGATTTTCTACAAGTTCGTGATAAGATTTTTGACTTGTTCAATATGAAACATGAAGAACAGATTGAGTATGTGATTTGAGTGAGTATAGCACAGTCTGTCAATAACTCCACATCTACATGAAAAAGTCCAGCATGGCGCTGGACTTTTTTGACAGGATGGAGGGACTGCACTAGCAGTCCCTCACTTTTTTTGCATCCGCGTGATCTCCTCTGCCAGTTCCCGGAAGATCGGTGCAGCGGCATCATTTCCGAAGCCGCCGTCCTCGACAAGTACCGTGACCGCATAGCGCGGCTTGTCGATGGGGAAGTACCCCGTGATCCATGCGTGGCAAAGCTCTGTGCCGTCCTCGTCATACCGTCCGGTCTGGGCAGTCGAGGTCTTTGCCGCGGCATAGACGTTCGATGGTACGGCATTCGAGATCTCGTTGGCATTGATGGCGGCGATCATCATATCCTGCAAATAGTACGCCGTGTCGCGAGTGAGTGCATGCGAAAACCGCGGCGGCGTTTCTTCCTCGACCGTCTCGCCGTCCTCTGTGAAACCCTTGACGAGTCGCGCGATCGGCATGCGGCCGTTGTTGGCGATGCCGCAGGTCATCTGCGTGACCTGTAGGGGGGTGGCGGTGAGCTTTCCCTGTCCGAAGCAGAAATTCGCCATCTCTGCCGGAAGTGTCAGATCCTCGGCAGAGGGGAGCGTGCCGCTTTGCGAAATAATGCTCTGTGTCAGCGCAAACTGCGTCCCGTACCCAAGATCCTGTGCCGTTTCGCGCATGACTACAGGGTAGAGGAGGGCACTCATCTCCACGAAATACGTGTTGCATGAATGGATCATGGCATGCTTCATGTCAAGCAGTCCGTGACCGCGCCAGTCATGACAGCGAAAGACCTGATCCTTGATCGAGGTCTTTCCCAGGCATGTGGTCTCGAAGTGTGTCAGGTGGCTTTTGTAAGCCGCCGCGCACGTGACCAGCTTGAAAATCGAGCCGACACTGTAGGGGTACAGGCAGCGGTTGATCAGCGGTGCGTTTTCGTCAGAAATGGCATCTCCCAGATGCGCCTGTTCATACGACGGAAAGCTTGCCATCGCCAGGATATCCCCGGTGGTGACTTCCATGACCAGCACCGCGCCCTTTTCGATGGGCTGCGCCTCGCAAAGCACCTGGATATCGGCATCAAGCGTTGTGACAACGCCCCCGTTGCACCCTTGGACGGGGGAAATGACCGGCGGTACGCCGGCAAGTGCCCGTCCCTTGGCATCGACCGTGTAGGTGACGCTGGCACGATCCTCCTTGCCGCGCAGGAGATCATCAAAGTCGCTCTCCAGTCCTGTGATCCCCACCCCCTCCAGGGTGTAGCCGAGAACATGCTGCCCCGTCAGATGCCCCTCACTGCGCACGGGAACATCCAGGAGCGTGACGGCATCGCAGTCAATGGAACAGTCGTCCACCCTGCAAATGAACGGCTCTCCCGTGCGTATGCCCTCCAGCAGAGGAGCGACCTCCTGAACATGCCGCCAGAGTGCGGCAATGCTCTCCGTTGTAGGAGCTGCGGCGGCATAGTGCGCATTCGTCTTGTTGACCAGCGGTGAACCGTTCCGGTCATAGATCGTTCCCTCGGCGAATCCGGCGGTGACAATGGTCTGGCTCTGCCGCACCGCAGTTTCCAGATATTGCGACTGCCGCATGAGCAGTATCAGATAGAATATGAGAAGTGCGAACAGGATTCCCAGAAAGATGCCGACCGCGGCAAGACGTTTATGCATAATGATCCCTCCCCGGATAGTATGGGGAGGGATCATGCCACTTATTCATTCGTTATCGCGATTCGATGCCGCAAATGCATTCCGGAGCAGCTCAACAGGATCTTTTTCGTACAGTTCGCACCACGCGAACAGCTCCCCAAGCGTCAGCGTTTCCGGAGAATTGAACCGCCGGCGGGCGGTGCGCTCGGAGATATCGAGCTTTTTGGAGATCTCCGAAAAATCGTATCTGCCCGAACGTCTCCACATAATAAAATTCAGCTTGACCGCGTCCATAAAGCGGTCATAGCGTTCCTCATGTTCGATCTTCATGTACACACCCTATCCTTCCAGCAGAATGGTGAACGGCCCGTCATTACAGAGCCTGACCTGCATATCCGCGCCAAAACTGCCGTGTGCGACGTGCCGCACCTGCGCGGAGAGCTGTTCTATGAAAACCTCATACAGATGCCTGGCAAGCTCCGGCGCACCTGCATGAGAAAAGCCGGGGCGATTTTTCCGGCAGTCGGCATAGAGCGTAAATTGTGAAATGACCAGCACCTCACCGTCCACATCCGTGAGCGAACAGTTGGTCTTGCCGTTTTCATCGGCAAAGATCCGCAGCTTTACGACCTTGTCCGCAAGTGTCCGCGCTGTTTCCTCGGTGTCCTCCTGTCCGATGCCGAGCAGGATCACATAGCCGCGTCCGATCTGTCCGATGATCTGTTGTTCCACTGTGACCGAGCCTTCGGTCACGCGCTGAATGACAAGTTTCATTGCAGCAAGTCTCCTCCCATGCGATTAAAGTTTCCCGGAAATACTGGAATCAACTTCCCCCGGATACCGCCGATCAATCTGCAACATGCGTCAGGATCTGATCGCCAATGGTGTTGTAGAATGTTTCCTCATCTGTGTAGGCAGCAGCAAGTGTGCCGTCATTAGCCTTGAGGGTCGTGCTGACATCAATGTAGAGCAGCCCCAGCTCGTCTGCCATCGCAAAGAGCGATGCGTTCCAGGTATCGTTTTTCTGGTTGTCCTGTGCATTGGATGCCGGGGTGGAGGTCAGGACGTATATCGGCGTATCCGGGATCTGCTGGATGATGTTGTCCACCAACGCCTCACAACTGTCAGCAGCAGCCTCCAAGTCATCCGGGCACTGATACCAGATGTAGACCGCCTTGGGCGATGTGCCGCGCAGACTCCGCGCAATGCTGCGCATCCGGGATTCTGCCATATTGGTGACAGCATCGGTGAATACCATCCCCGAGGTGGTGTCATAGTGCGCCGCAAATGCCGCGACATCGCCGATGAATGCGACCTCTGCCATGCGGCTGTCATCTGCACGCTCCGAGGAGGGAACGGGATTGGTCACGTTCTTGCGCTTGTTGTTTTGGTTCGATGCGCTGTCCGATGCGCCGTCCTCCATATTGGCAACGATCTCGCGCTCCCAGTAATCGGGCTGACGCGATGCATTACTGATATACATGGCAAAGCATGCCGCAAAGGTCAGGAGGATGATGATGACCAGGACACCGGGCTTGAACCGTACCCGCGCCTTTACCTGACGTGCCTCGACCTTTCCATGCTTTTTCCGTTTTTGTGCCATTCTGATTTCCTCCGTGTATCAGGGGAAACCTCCCCATTCTGTTTCTGTTCTACTACTATTATAACCGAAACTGACCGGATTTGCAAGGGCTTTTCCCATGTTTTTTTATAAATTCCTGAAAATTTGTTGCAAATTCCGGAACAATATAGTATAATAAAAGAGGTAGACTTTCACCGGAAAGTTATTTTGTAGGGGCAGGAGTGCTGTAACCAAGGAGAAGGAGGCTATTCTGCTATGTGTGGATTTGTAGGATTTACCAATACCATCAACGATGCCAACCGTGTGATCGAGGATATGATGGATGCCATCCGGCATCGGGGTCCTGATGCCGGAGGCAGGTACGTGGACGAGGACATTGCCCTCGGCCATCGGCGGCTCTCGATCATTGACGTGAGCGAGCAGGGCAACCAGCCGCTTTACAGCGCGGATGGAAATCTTGTGCTGTGCTTCAACGGCGAGATCTATAACTTCATGGACATTCGCCGTGATCTCGAGAGCAAGGGATACCGGTTTGCCACCAATACCGATTCTGAGGTGCTGATCTACGGCTACCAGGAATACGGTACAGAGCTGCTTGGCAAACTGCGCGGCATGTTCTCGTTCGTCATCTGGGATAAGACCAAAAAGCAGTTGTTCGGTGCGCGCGATTTCTTCGGCATCAAGCCCATGTATTATGCAAAAATGGGCGATACCCTGATGTTCGGCTCGGAGATCAAGGCGTTTCTCCGGCATCCGGCGTTTGAAAAGAAGCTCAATACGGCAGCGTTGGAGGAGTACCTGACATTTCAGTACTCTGCGATGGAGGAGACCTTCTTCCAGGGCGTGTACAAGCTGCAGCCGGCGCATTACTTCCTCTATCAGGACGGAAAGCTCGACATCCACCGCTACTGGGATGTCCATTTCAAGGCTGACGAGACACCTACCCTTGAGGAATGGGTAAAGTCGATCTCCGAGGTGTTCCACGACTCTGTACGGGCGCATAAGATCGCTGATGTAGAGGTCGGCTCGTTCCTGTCCTCGGGTGTGGATTCGAGCTATGTGGCAGCCATTGCAGACGTGGATAAGACCTTTACGGTCGGCTTTGGCAAGGATGAGAAATACAACGAGATCGGCTGGGCAAAGAACTTCTCCGCCGCCATCGGCAAGAAGAACTATTCCAAGGTGATCGAGCCGGAGGAGTACTGGGGGGAGCTGCGGCACATCCAGTACCAGATGGATGAGCCGCTGGCAGACCCTGCGGCGATCGCATTGTATTTTGTGTGCGGTCTTGCAGCCCAGCAGCTCAAGGTCGTGCTGTCCGGCGAGGGTGCGGATGAGATCTTCGGCGGCTATAATGTCTACTCTGAGCCGAATGCCACGGCATATGACAGGCTGCCGCGCGGCATCAGACGCACGGTCGGCAGGGCGGCAGCGCATCTGCCAGCCAAGCGCGGTGTCAATTTCTTCGTGCGCAAGGGCAAGGATCTGGAGGAACGCTTTATCGGCAACGCCTACATGTTTACGCCGGAGGAGCGCAAGGCTCTGCTTGCCATCCAGACCGATGCCCCCGATCCGCAGCGGCTCACCTCGCACTACTACCAGCGTGTGCAGGATGCGGATGAGGTCACCAAGATGCAGTACCTTGACCTGCATATGTGGATGGCAGGGGACATCCTCCTCAAAGCCGACAAGATGAGCATGGCGCACTCCCTGGAGCTGCGCGTGCCGTTCCTCGACAAGGAGGTCATGCAGCTTGCCGAGCGCATCCCGACCCGATACCGCGTCACGCGCCGGGAGGTCACTGACGAGCATACACCGTACATTACCAAGTATGCGATGCGGCTTGCTGCCAAGCAGGACACACCGCAGGAAACGGCAAAGACCGCTGCCAAGAAGAAACTCGGATTCCCCGTGCCCATCCGTGTCTGGCTCAAGGAGGAGCACTATTACAGCATCGTGCGCTCGCATTTTGAGAGCGAGGCAGGACGGCAGTTCTTCCACACCGAACAGCTTGTCAAGCTCTTAGACGATCACCGTGACGGCAAGGCGGACAACAGCCGCAAGATCTGGACGGTGTTCATGTTCCTTGTTTGGTATGATGTGTTCTTCGGCGGATCTGCTGCCGCGTAAGGCGACTTTGTGAAGATACCGATGCCGGTGACGCACTGTCTCCGGTATCCGGAAATAACCGATAGGAGGAGTTCTCTTATGACATCAGAATACCCACACCTGATCGACCTTGCCGATCATCCTGTTTCGTGGTGGAACGGTCTGCTTGATCTGGGGCAGGAGATCCGAAAAAATCCTGCACTCTATGCCAATAGCTGCCGCGGCAAGATCATGGGCACACTGTTCTATGAGCCGTCCACGCGCACGCAGATGTCCTTCCAGACGGCAATGCTCCGGCTGGGCGGAACGATCATCGGCTTTGACAATCCCCAGACCTCGTCTGTTGCCAAGGGCGAGAACCTCAAGGATACGACCAAGATCGTTTCCGGATATTCTGATGTTCTCGTCATCCGGCATCCCATCGCCGGTGCTGCCAAGGCGGCTGCGCTGACGGCAGACTGTCCTGTTATCAATGCCGGTGACGGCGGTCATCTGCACCCGACGCAGACCCTCACGGATCTGCTTACCCTCAAATGCGAGAAGGGCAGGCTCTCCGGTCTGACCATCGGTCTGTGCGGCGATCTGCTCAACGGCAGAACGGTGCATTCGCTCTGCAAGGCGATGAGCTGCTATCCGGACAACCACTTCATCCTGATCTCGACCAGAGAATTAGCGATGCCGTCCTACATCAAGGATCACATCCGCGCACACGGAGGCACCTATGAGGAGACGTTCAGTCTGGAGGAGGCGATGCCAAAGCTGGACATGCTCTACATGACGCGCATCCAGCGTGAGCGTTTTGCCTCGGAGGAGGCATATATGGCGCAGAAGGATACCTACATCCTCACGGCAAAGAAGATGCGCCTTGCAAAGCCCGATATGATCGTGCTGCATCCGCTGCCGCGTGTGGATGAGATCGAGATCGCTGTGGATGACGATCCGCGTGCCTTATACTTCAAGCAGGCGAAGTACGGCATGTATGTGCGCATGGCGCTGATCCTCACCATGCTCCAGAGTACCAGGAAAACGGAGCTGCTGGTCGGACAGACGCATCCCGGGATCGCCTGTCAGAACGACAAGTGCATCACCGCCCGTGAGACCTACTTGCCAAGGAGCTTTACCGGTACGGGCACGACACTGACGTGTGAGTACTGCGATGAGCGTCTCCTGATGAAGTATTAAGGAGATACAGCATGCTGACAGAATGCCCCACACCTGCCATGCTCGCCGAGTGAAAACGGCTCTTTGCCGCCGACGGGAAGGAACTGACGGCGAACCGGAGATCGGGCGCAGAGGTGGATGCCTATTTCCGAGCGCAGTATCCGCACACAGTGCTGGATGATGCGGCATCTGCATCCGAAATAGCAGAATGTGTCCTCGCAAATACCCACTCACGTGAGAAGCTCCCGGAGGGCGCAGAGCCGGACATCCGATGCTACCGGACAGGGGAGGTGCTTGTGAGCATCGACCTTGTGACGGGTGAGTTTTTTACGGAATGCGAGGATATTGCGCAGGCAGCGGCGATTCATGATGATCTGTTCGTTTACAGAGGGCTGGACGAGCAGGATCTTGACAATTACTATCTGGTTGCTGCGTACATTCAGTTGACCCGGGAGACGTAACATCAGCCCGAATCGGATGCCGTATTCATGACTGCGGCATCGGAACAGCGGCTTGCGGACGTGACGCTCCGCAGGACTTTTTAAATTGAAAAATCTGATAAAAAGGAGAAAATTCATGGCACATCAGCTCGTTATCGTTCTGGACTTCGGCGGACAGTACAAC
>CAZKHW010000148.1:0-7262 GCA_964552525.1 uncultured Ruminococcus sp.
TTCCGTCATCAAGCGCGAAAAGGGCATCAAGGACTACGGCAGGATCATGCCCGGTCACGGTGGTCTGACAGATCGCTTTGACAGTGTGCTGTTCGTAGTACCGGCGTTCTATGCGTTTGTGCAGATTCTCCCTGTTTTTAAGGAGATCATGTAATCTGATCCTGTAAGCCCATCTCCACAGATGGGCTTATTCCGCTGAAAGAAAGGAAGTCCTTATCATGAAGAAAGTCGCGATTTTAGGCTCGACAGGTTCTATCGGCACCCAGGCTCTCGATGTTGTCGATAAGCACGGGATGCAGGTAACGGCACTGGCTGCCCATGGAAATGTCGAGATGCTTGCGGTGCAGGCGAAAAAATACCATCCGCAGGCAGTCTGCCTGTTCGATGATACAAAGGTAGATGCGCTCCGCGATCTCCTGCAGGGGGAATCCATTGAGATCCTGACCGGCATGGATGGCTTGTGCCAGATCGCCTCTGCGAAAACGCACGACATTCTGCTCAATTCCGTGGTCGGTATGGTCGGGCTGCTCCCGACCCTCAAGGCAATCGAGGCAGGCACGGACATTGCCCTTGCCAACAAGGAGACACTTGTGGCAGGCGGTTCGCTGGTCATGCGCAGTGCCGCTGAACGGGGCGTGAACATCTACCCGGTGGATTCCGAACATTCGGCGATCTTCCAGTCCCTGCAGGGCAACAGCATGAACCGTATCCGTAAGATCATCCTGACCGCATCCGGAGGTCCGTTCTTTGGAAAGAAGAAGGCGGAGCTGACCGCAGTGCGTGCGGCGGATGCACTGCGCCATCCCAACTGGAACATGGGCAGCAAGATCACCATTGATTCGGCGACCCTTATGAACAAGGGTCTGGAATTCATCGAGGCAAAGTGGCTCTTTGACCTGGAGCCGTCACAGATCGAGATCGTGGTACACCGCCAAAGTGTGCTGCACTCCGCCGTGGAGTTCGAGGATTACGCTGTCATCGGTCAGATGGGCGTTCCGGATATGAAGATCCCGATCCAGTATGCGCTGCTTTACCCAAGCCGTGTGGCGTGTCCCACCCGTCCGCTGTCGCTGACAGATTACGGCACACTGACGTTCGAGCAGCCGGATTATGAGACGTTTGACTGTCTGAGGGCAGCCATAGATGCCATCACAGAGGGCGGTCTGCTCCCTGCCATTGTCAATGGTGCGAATGAGGAGGCTGTCGGACATTTCCTGCGAGATGAGATCGGTTTCCTGGAGATCGGGGAGCTGGTGCGTGCTGCTATGTCGGCTGTTCCGGGCGGTGCGGTGCATTGCTATGAGGAGGTGCTTGCCGCCGACCAGGCAGCAAGAGCCTTTGTCCGCGATACGATCTGCCGCAGATAAATCTGCTGCCAAGCAAAGAAAGGCTGGGATCTATGAGCATTGTATCCATTCTGATCGCAATTCTGGTGTTTTTTGTCATTGTTGTCCTGCATGAGCTGGGACATTTTGCCGCTGCCAAGCTCTGCGGCATCAAGGTGAACAAGTTTGCCGTAGGCATGGGACCTGTTCTGCTGAAAAAGCAGAAGGGCGAGACGGAGTATTCCCTGCGTGCGCTGCCCATCGGTGGATTCTGCGCAATGGAGGGAGAGGACGACCAAAGCGCAGATCCCCGTGCCTTCATGAACAAGCCCGTCTGGAAACGTATGCTGGTCGTACTGGCAGGACCTGTGATGAATTTCGTGCTGGGGTTCTTCCTGCTGCTCATCACCACGCTGCTGTATGGGAATATCTCGACCATGACCGTTGCGGACTTCCGTTACGATCCAGAGACGGACGAATGCATCTCCATGAGCGCGGAAACGGGGCTGGAGATCGGTGACACCATCCTGCGCATTGACGGGATGCGGATTCTGACGGATACGGATCTCAGCTACAAGCTCCAGACCTGTGATTCTGACACCATGCAGGTCGTTGTGCGCCGCGGCGGCGAAAAGGTGACGCTTGATGGCGTGACATTCCGCAACAAGCTCAATGACACGCGCCTGGATTTTTATGTGCTGGGCGAAAAGCTCACCCCTCTGAACACGATCCGCTACAGCTTTCTGGACACGATCTCGACCGGACGGCTGATCTGGTCATCACTCACGGATCTTATCAGGGGCAGGTACGGTTTCCATGACCTGTCCGGCCCTGTGGGGATCGTGACGACCATTGGCGAGGCGGCAAGCTACGGCGAGACATTCAAGCAGCACCTGACAAGCGTGATCTCGCTGGCGAGCTTTATCACGGTAAATGTGGGCATTTTCAATCTGCTGCCCATCCCGGCACTGGACGGCGCACGTCTGGTCTTTCTCGTGATCGAGGGTATCCGCCGCAAGCCAATCCCGCCGGAGCGCGAGGGCATGGTGCATTTTGTCGGCATGGCACTGCTGTTTGCGCTGATGCTTGCGGTGACGTGCCAGGATCTTCTGCGGCTCATCCAGAAATAAGAACGCCTTGCCATTTTGCAGCGCATAGGGGAGATGCCCCGGGTGCGCTGCACAGACGGCTTTTGCCGAATCTTTTGATAGGAAGTGAACTCTGATGAGAACTGTAAAACCCGTAACTGTTGGAAACTGTGTGCTTGACGGCAAGCACATCTATATCCAGTCCATGCTGAATGTCCCGGCAGAAAATGTGGAGGGCAATGTCGCACAGGCGATTGCTCTTGAGCAGGCAGGCTGCGAGATCATCCGCACGGCTGTTCCGGATCTGGAGGCAGTCCGCCTGATCCCTGCCATCAAGGAAAAGGTGAACATTCCGCTGGTGGCGGATATCCACTTTGACTACCGCATCGCCCTTGCGGCTGCGGAGGCAGGCGTGGATAAGATCCGCATTAATCCCGGCAATATCGGTGATCCCAAGCGCGTGCAGGCGGTCGTTGATGCCTGCCGCAGGCGCAGCATCCCGATTCGCATCGGCGTAAATTCGGGTTCGCTGGAAAAGGAGATCCTTGCCAAGTACGGCTCTCCCACCCCCGAGGCACTGGTGGAATCCGCGCTCGGTCATGCCAAGCTGCTGGAGGATCTGGACTTCACCGACATCGTGATCTCCATCAAGTCCTCGGATGTCAACCGGATGATCGACAGCTATCGTTTGGCTGCCGAGAAGTGCAGCTATCCGCTGCACCTTGGTGTGACCGAGGCAGGAACAGAACGTATGGGGCTGATCAAATCGGCGGTCGGGATCGGTTCGCTTTTACATGACGGCATCGGCGAGACCATCCGCGTGAGCCTTACGGATGACCCGGCACGGGAAATTGCCGCGGCGAAGGACATCCTGAAAAGCATCGGCAAACGCGGCGGTGTGCAGATCGTATCCTGCCCGACCTGCGGCAGAACGAAGATCGACCTGGTACGCCTTGCCAAGCAGGTCGAGGATGCCGTGGCGGATATCGACAAGGATGTCAAGATCGCGGTCATGGGCTGTGTTGTGAACGGCCCCGGTGAGGCGCGTGAGGCTGACATCGGCGTGGCAGGCGGCGACGGCATTGGATTGATCTTCAAGCATGGCGAGACGTTCAAAAAAGTTCCGGAAGATCAGATCGTTCCGGCACTGCTTGAGGAACTGGAAAAGCTGTGATACTTACTGCAGAGGGGGATATTCTGCCCCTTTGTGATTCTGAATGTTAGGGTGAAACTATGGCGAACGCAACACTCATGGAATTTCTGGAGCAGTATACCAAGGATATCCCCCCCTCGGTTCAGCCGGGCGTGATTGAGGATATCCAGTATGAAGCCGATACCTACAGGTCGATCACATTTGTCGCACGGTTTCCGCACGTTGTGCCGTTTGCGGATCTGTTGCATTTTGAACAAAGTGTGGGCGTTGCACTCGGGGTGAACCGGCTGCGGCTTCATCCGTGCTATGACGGGGCGCTTCTGACGGCAGACTGCACGAATGATCTGGTACAGATGCTCAAGCGAGATCTGCCCATCATCAACGGATTTCTGCACACTGCCGAGTGGACATGGGAGGATGACCACATCCACATCGAGCTGAAAAACGGAGGATATCCGATCCTGCAGAAGTTTCAGTTCACGCAGGCGTTTGAAAAGCTGATCACAGCGCACTTTGACCGGCATGTTTCTGTGACCTTACACGGCGAGGATACCTTATCACAAGAGGAGCTTGCCCATGTGATCGAGGAAGCACCGCCGGAATACGAGCCTGTACCGCCCCCACCGCCTGCACCGGAGCGCGCTGCCTATACACCGCCGCCCATCCCGGATACGCCGCAGTCGGTCTCGAGTGAGGCATTTACAGCGGATTCCGTCAAGGGCGAGGATGTACTCGTCAAGGGGAGACCCATCCGGGACGCTGCCATCCCCATCCCGGAGGCACTTCAGACGCGCGGACAGCGTGTGATTGTCTACGGGGACATTTTCGCGACCGAGAGCCGCGATGTCCGGGGCGAACGGCGCATCGTGACGTATCAGATCACGGATTTTTCGGGTTCGGTTACTATCAAACTGTTCGATGCTGTCAAAAAGCTCGATGCCATGAAGCTGGGGGAACTGAAAAAGGGTGTAAGCATTCTGGTTGCCGGCAAAATTGAGGATGATCCGTTTGCGCACGAGCCTGTCCTCAAACCCGATTCTATCGTCAAGCGCAAGCGCAAGCTCCGCAAGGATACCGCAGAGCGTAAGCGCGTGGAGCTGCACTGCCATACGAATATGTCGGCTATGGATGCAGTCACGCCGGCAGGCGACCTCATCCGTCGCGCCCACGATTGGGGATTTCCTGCCATTGCCATCACCGACCACGGTGTCGTGCAGGGCTTTCCGGATGCCATGAATGCGGAGAAGGGGGTGAAGGATCCCAATTTCAAGGTCATCTACGGCTGCGAAGCGTATGTTGTCAATGATCTTGACCGACCGCAGATCCTCAAAGGCAGCGATGACCGCAGCATTCAGGACGAGATCATCATCTTTGATGTGGAAACCACGGGTCTGAGCGCAGAGCGTGACCGCCTGACGGAGATCGGTGCGGTCAAGGTGCGCGGCATGCAGATCGTGGACAGCTTTGACACGTTTGTCAATCCCGAACGGCATATTCCGGAGCAGATCACAGAGCTGACCCGCATCTCGGATGACATGGTGAAAAATGCTCCCAAGGAGGGCGAGGCACTGCGGCAGTTTATGGAATTTTGCGGTGATAAGCCGGTTCTTGCCGCGCATAACGCGAGCTTTGATACATCGTTCCTCAACCGTGTGGCAAGAGACTATCAGATCGACTTCGACTATCACTGGATCGACACGCTCATCCTCTGCCAGTCCTGCCTGCCGCAGTTGAGCCGTCACAAGCTGGATGTGGTCGTAAAGCACCTGAAGCTTGGCACATTCGGTCATCATCGTGCAAACGAGGATGCTGCCATCCTTGCCAAGGTCTATATCCATCTGGTGCAGAAGCTGGAAAAGGAAAAGGGCGTGAAGTGGCTTAACGACCTCAACACCAAGACCGATGCGATCGATGTGAAAAAGCTCAAGTCCTACCATCAGATCATTCTCGTGCGCAATCAGGTGGGCTTGAAAAATCTGTATCGTCTTGTTTCCTACGGACATCTTGACTACTACTACCGCCATCCGCTGATCCCCAAGTCCGTGCTGGAGCAGAACCGCGATGGTCTGATCTTCGGCTCTGCCTGCGAGGCAGGGGAGCTGTTCAGTGCGATCGTGGATGGCAGGAGTGATACTTATCTCGAAAATCTTGCGAAATTCTACGACTATTTGGAGATCCAGCCCATCGCGAACAATGCATTCATGATCCGCAAGGGCATTGCGGAAAACGAGGAGGCACTGCGCAATTACAACCGCAAGGTCATTGCGCTGGGGGAAAAGCTGAACATTCCTGTTGTGGCGACCTGTGACGTGCATTTCCTTGACCAGAAGGACGGCATCTACCGCAAGATCCTGACATCCGGACAGGGGTTCTCCGATGCGGACAACCAGCCGCCGCTGTACCTTCGCACAACAGACGAGATGCTCGAGGAATTTTCCTATCTCGGTGCAGACAAGGCGGAGGAGATCGTTGTCACCAATCCCTGCCGCATTGCGGATGCGTGTGAGCATGTGTTTCCGATCCCGAAAGGGACATTCACCCCGAATATTCCCGGTGCGCAGGAGGATCTGGTGCGCATCACCCACGAACGCGCCAAGGAGATCTACGGCGATCCGCTGCCCGAGATCGTGGACAAGCGGCTTGACCGTGAGCTGTCATCCATCATCAAGCATGGATTTTCCGTGCTGTACATGATCGCCCAGAAGCTGGTGTACAACTCTGAGGAGCACGGCTATCATGTCGGTTCTCGTGGATCTGTCGGCTCATCGTTCGTGGCATCTATGGCAGGCATCTCCGAGGTCAATCCGCTGGTGCCCCACTATGTCTGCCCGGCGTGCAAGTACAGCGAATTCATCACCACAGGCGAGTTCGGCTCGGGCTTTGACATGCCCGACAAGAGCTGTCCGAAGTGCGGTGCGGAGCTGCTCAAGGACGGGCATGATATCCCATTTGAGACATTTCTTGGGTTTGACGGCGATAAAGCGCCGGATATCGACCTGAACTTCTCGGGTGAATACCAGTCCAGTGCCCACCGCTACACCGAGGAGCTGTTCGGGCGTGACAACGTGTTCAAGGCAGGAACGATCGGCACGATCGCCGATAAGACGGCATACGGCTTCGTAAAGAAATATCTCGAGGAGCAGGGGATGGCACTCAATTCCGCCGAGGAGAACCGGCTTTCCATCGGCTGTACCGGCATCAAGCGAACGACCGGACAGCATCCGGGCGGCATGGTCGTTGTGCCGTCAGATTACGAGGTCTACGATTTCACCCCCGTGCAGCATCCGGCAGATGCGGCGGATTCAGATGTCATCACGACCCACTTCGACTTCCATTCCATCCACGATACCATCCTCAAACTCGATGAGCTGGGACATGTCGTGCCCACCCTCTACAAGCATCTGGAGGACATGACCGGCAAGCTCATCAAGGATGTGCCCGGCTACGACCAGAAGGTCATCCAGATGTGTACCGACTGCTCCGTACTCGGTGTGACCGAGGAGGACATCTACTGCAAGACCGGCAGCCTTGGCATTCCGGAGATGGGAACAGGCTTTACCATCCAGATGCTGCTCGATGCCAAGCCCACGAAGTTCTCGGACTTTCTCCAAATCTCGGGTCTGTCGCACGGTACGGACGTATGGCTCGGCAACGCCAAGGATCTGATCGAAGCCGGCACATGCACGATCTCGGAGG
>CAZKHW010000149.1:0-6896 GCA_964552525.1 uncultured Ruminococcus sp.
GGTGCTCTTTCTGAAATAATCTTTGATTTGTTCTCCATATAAAACTTTTCTTTCTTTTATAAGGATTTACCCTTTCCTTTCTTCGTTTTCTTCGGGAACTCCATTCTATATTTGAACCTGTAGCCGCTTATCTGCTCGTTATCCTTGTTTTTGTAGGAGAACGGTTCCGTTCCGTCAGCAATGAAATAAGCGTCATATTCTGTTCCCTTACTCTTAGAAACAAGTCCTTTGACCAGCAGTTTCCCTCCTGACAGCAGCGTCTTTGCTGCTGCCGGTGACAGCTTCTGTCCCTGCAGGCTGAAGGTCATTCCACATTTCCCCGTGCAATATGCCCCAAATTTCCCGGCCTTAACAGCGGCGCCGCATTGGGGACACTGACCCAGGTAAGCCGGATCATCACTGGCATTGGCATAATAGCCTATCTTCCGGGCGTCATCGATTTTATCCGATGTAAAGTGCTCCATATCCTCCTCAAATTCTCGCAGAAGCTCATCAAGAAACTTGTCCTTTGTGATTTCTCCTGAATTGATACGCTGAAGATTTTCTTCAAAATGTTGCGTAAGCGCCGGATCCTTTAGCTTGTCAGGGATGAACTTTATATACTCCCTTCCAAGAGGCGTAGCCTTATATGTTCCCTTTTCACGGACTATAAACTGTCTCTCCGGATTCTGGAGTTTTTTAATGATCTCTGCCCTGGTAGCGGAAGTCCCTATTCCATATTTTTCCATCAGTTTGACAATCGTCTCATCATTATATGGTTTTGGAGCTACAGTCTTTTTTTCCGGCATTATAACAGAATCTACTGCTACCATATCTCCTTCCGCCAGTTCCGGCAGAATTTCCAGTTCTGCTTCCCTTTCCTCTTTTCTGTCTTTCAGGATTGCTTTAAAGCCAAGCTCACGTATGGTGGTTCTGGTGGATTTAAAAATGACGTCACCTATCCTTATCAGGATGGTCGTGGCATCATACCTGTACTCAGGATAAAATATTGCGATCAGCGACAAAACTACTGCGTCAAATACTTTACGTTCTTCTTCCGACAGCTTCGAATATTCTTCTTCCATGCCTTCATTTATCGTCGGAATCAACGCATGATGATCCGTTACCTTCATATCATTGAAATAGCTTTTATCTGCCGTGATCGCTGACAGGTCGATATTATCCATTAGTCCTTTGAATATCCCGAACCGACAGCATTTTAAGTGATCTCCTATTTCGTCAAAAATGTCCATTGATAAAAACTGGCTATCTGTCCTCGGATATGACAAAATCTTGTGTGTCTCATAAAGGGACTGCGCGATTGTCAGTGTCTTATCCGGTGGGAAGTTATACCGGTGCCCCATATCCTGTTGTAGCTTTGCCAGATTATAGAGATGGGGGGCTTTCATTTTCTTCTCAGTATTTTCATACTTTACAACCGTACCTCTCTTTTCCTTTTCAATCAGTGCAAATGCCTGCATTGCTTCCTGTTGATCAAGGAAACGCATCGGCTTGTCATCCTGCCCATAACACACTCCTTTAAATCCCTTTCCGTATCTTGCTTCAATCATCCAGTAAGGCTTAGGCTTGAAATTCTCTATCTGGGCATCTCTGATTGCTATGAGATTGAGCAGTGGTGTCTGGCATCGTCCGTAGGACAGTGTCTGTCTGCCATATGCTCTGGTCAGCGTCAGCAGTCTGCTATAATTCATTCCCAGGAAAAAATCCCCTTCCGCCCTGGCTTCTGCCTCACGGAGTATGCCCCGGAATTCTTCCAGGTCATTATCCTTCAGGTTGTTCAGGGCGGTCTGTATGCCTGCCGTGGTCAGGGATGATGCCCACAAAACTTTCTTTGGCAGCGTGCATCCTGCCAGCCTGTATATCCATTCCTGGATCAGATACCCCTCTCTCCCTGCATCACCGGCATTAATGAGCATATCAATATCAGCGCGGTGAATAAGATCTTTGATGATTCTAAATTGCTTTCCAGTGCCGGAAAGGACTTTAAGGCTGTCGCTCAAGGGAAAAGAAAGCGGCAGCTGTGCCAGCTGCCACTTTCCATATTGTTCATCATGTTCCTCCGGCTTTTTAAGCCCTATTAAATGCCCGATTGCCCAGGTCACTATGTAACCGTTTCCCTCAAGATATCCGTTTCCTCGCTTAGTTGCACCTACTACTTTCGCTATGTCGGCTCCGGCAGCCGGCTTTTCTGCTACAATTAATATGTTTCCCATATTTCCCCTTTCTCTCATTATAATCAGCGGCCTAAGTATGTGATCGTAACGGCGCCATCGCCTGTATGGGATGATGTTGCCGTCTTTGACGTATAAGTCTGCCCGTTATAATTCAATGATGACATCACACCACCTATATAGCCGGAGCCGCCATAAACCTCTCTGCCACCATACCATCCACCACCTCCTCCAGAATATCCGGATTGTCCTTCACCAAATGCATACCCTGTTGTTTGTGTTGATTTCTTATTTTCATCTTCAGAATATGATGTTTCATGATTGTAAGTTACTGGTATTCCTCCATCTAAACCACCTCCGCTTCCTCCAGTAGTGCGCTTCCCGAAAGTATTTTCTATTACAACACATCCACCACCACCTCCTCCAGCAACAATGATAAGTTCGGATTTGTTACTCTCATAATTTTTTAATTCTCCGCGGTTAGTTGTTGCAATATGGGTGGCTCCTCCGCCAGCACCGCCTAGGTGTGGCCACGCATTATTGTTTATCCCATCATTTTCGTATGAACCTGCTCCACCGCCGCCATTATAACCACCTGATATCGAATTATCTACAATTTGATGAGTCCAATCTTCATATACATATTTTATTGGGCACGTGCTGCCTTCGCCGCCAACACAGATATATATTGTCGTTCCAGCATCAAAATATTTATATCCAACAGAATAGCCGCCATTACCTCCCAAAGCGGCTTCAGTACTAGTTTCGCTAGTATCTGCACCTGCACAAGATCTACCTCCGGATGCTCCCCAAACCTCAAGTTGATAGTATCCTGTAACAGGTACAGTCCATGCCTGAACATTTTTTGTACAGCTAAAATTATGAACGGCACTCTGCCATTGTGCAGCAAATGTGGTATCTGCTGACAATGTAACACTTTCCTCTGCCTCACGGACAATTCCTGTACTGCCCTGCATCCAACCGATCCAGGCATATCCATTTTTAGCGAATCCATTCTTAGGCATTTTAAACGATGGATTTAGGGTGTTGCCGGCACTGTTGTAATAGGCAGTTCCTGTCATGGCTGCAACGGTTCCACTCGTGGAACCGTTTCCGGCAAAGGATGCTGTAATGGTCTTCTGGTAAACGCCATACAGTGTCACATCAGAGGTGAGTGTTGTACTATTCAAGACACTATATGAAACCCCGGCATTTGCAGCCTGGCCTGTTGACCATCCCCTGGCTGTCCAACCGCTTAAGGATGCCTGGCTGATAGTAAATTCAGGATTGCTTGTGTTCCCATTATTATAATATATATATTTGACGGAAGTCTGCTTTGTAGAAGATCCGTTGTAATAGCTCACTGTAACTGCTTTACGGAATACTGCGTACAATGTTTTCTCATCTCCAGTACACAGATCCTCTGTCAAAACATCTCCTGATGCTGTCGCATCCGGCTGCCACCCGACAAATTCATATCCCGCTTTACTGCCTATGGCAGCAAGTGTTGTCTGACCATACGGCACAAAATGGGTTTCTGAAACACCATCGTCTATTATGTATGTGATATTGGCGCCTGCCCTCCAGACCACCGTTCCATTATATTGTATTTCTCTGAGCGGTTGGTTATCAAAGCAGATAGTCTGGGATCCGTCTATTTGACAGTCATCCAATATAAGGTCTGCTTTGGCTGTCAGTCCGTTTGCAACCACACCTAAAAGAATCTGTAGGCATAATATGCAGAAACGCAGCGGCATGGAATACCTCTTTTTCATGATATTTTATCCTCCCTCCGTTACTCTGTCTTCTCGTCGCTGAGTGAATTGATATACAGGGTTTTGGTTTCAGGATCATATGTGTATGTAACCTGATCACCCATTGTTGACTGTAAGATGGTTGTTGCTTCCGTAGTTACTTTGTTGGTAATGGATTCCACATCGTCATCCGTAAAATAGTCCAGTCCTTTTACAGGAGTATATCCCTTCTCTCCCTTTTCGCCTTGGATTCCCTGTTCACCCTGAATTCCCTGTACACCCTGCTCGCCTCTTTCTCCCTGAATTCCCTGTGCTCCCCGCAACCCGGTTTCACCTTTTGCACCCTGCGCTCCGGTTTCACCCTTTGCACCCTGTGCCCCGGTCTCGCCTTTTGCACCCTGTGCTCCGGTTTCGCCCTTTAGATCGCTGATGGAATTGAGTTGATTTAACCACTCCAGGACTTCCGGCCTGATCGTATTGCCTTGAATCTCCGCGAGTTGCTTTGCAAAGTGTTCCCTTTCCTCTGCTGTCATATTTGATATAGCATCGAGCAGCACTGCGCTGTCAATATATGCATCATTGATCGATGCCGTTATTGTAATTTTAAATTCATGATCCGAAAGATACTCTGTCTCCTCACTAAGACTCTGGTACAGAGTCGTATATTCCTTTGATGTTTTTGCGTCAATGGATAATTCTTCCAGCTGTGTCATAATATTAAATAAGATCATTTCAGTGATATTAGCCGCAATCAGATCCAGTTCTTCCGTGCTCATTTGTTCCGCACCGGCAATATTCTCCAGGATTGCCCTTTTAACGTTCTGTAGTACGGCTTCTGTATGGGATCTGTTCAATGTAGTAATCCCGGAAGATACGATCGTTTCATAATTGTCAACGGCCGTGGCAGCCACACCTATGCTCTGCTCTTCCTCCTGATTCAGTGTTTTTGTCAGATAGCCAACCACTTCATCATATAATATCTGGTTACCGGAATTATACTGATCCATCATGATGGTAGTACTTTCCCTTTTCAAACCAAAATATTTGTATCCAGCAACTGCCAGCAGTGCCAGTAGACTCACTACACCTATCAAAATATATGGTTTTTTCAGATACTCTTTCATTTTATCTATTCCTCCCCTTCTCCAAATTCATCATAATCTTCAAATCTCATTTCATCAGTTACCAGGTCTTCCTTTTTTGTGGATATGGTCTCTCCAAATACTGCTTTATCCTCACCTTCCTCTCCAAAGACCGATTCTACATTCAACGCAATAAATTTATTCAATTCCTCATCCTCAATGGACTCATTCTGTTCTTCCTGAACTTCGCCAAATTCCAACACGTCTTCATCTGCTTCATCCTCCTCAATTTCGTAATCCTGAAGGTCATTGGCAGCATCGATCTCATCCATCTGTTTCTCTCTGTGATTCTTTTTGGTTTTATAGAAATAGTACCCTCCTCCTCCAATAACAGCCAAAATCAGCACCAGAAGCGTGCTGTTCGTTTCTGACGTGGTTTTCGGTTTCTCATTTCCTGACGATTGAATTTCTGCACTTTGTCCCCCACTGGATCCGGAAAGCATATTAAGCAGGCTTTGGGAATTCTGCCCAGTTGCAGCGACCGTGAAATTATAATCATTCTGGTCTGCCAGATACTGCAGGTCATTTACTGTGGCCTGGGTCAGGAGATAAACATTGTTATCACTCCTGTTCTGATCCACAACCAGATAAAATACCTCACCTTCTTTTGTGGTCACAGTATAAAAGATCTTCCCGGAGGCGTCTGTTCCATCTGTTTTCTGCTTGTCGAACAATGTGCCGCCGCCATCTTCTGCCGCTCCCGCTCCGGGAGAAGTAAAAGCCCCATTGGCAAGGTTTACATCTATATTAACCTTGCGTTGATCCGTTTCGGTATCATATGATTCCGTAACAGTAGCGTCCGCCTGTATGGAACCATCCTGCCTTTCCTGTTCCGGCTCCTCCGGTTTTTCTGCTCGCTCCGGGATGGAATAAACCTGTGAAGTCATGTTCCCCGCAGAATCCTTGACATAAATGGTATGTGTGCTCCCTGGCTCGACCTGAAAACTCCCGCTATCGCTGAATGCTTCCGGGGCATCACTGTCAATGGCATACTGCAGGCCGCCAGAATCATCTACAGCGTCCACAGTGATCGTAACATAATTGTAATTGACAGCTTTTGCCGTCATCGGGCTGCTGAATGTGAAGAATAATGCAGCTGCCAGCCCCAAAAAATAGTTCTTCTTTTTCATTTAGTCCTTAATCCTCCTCCACATATATATTCCGTATAACCGGAGCCTGCGTATCCTTTTCGCCATCCGGTGGTTCCTCCTGTCTTTCCGACATAATCGGTAAATCATCCCAAATATCTTCCTGCCTATAAACAGATATATTTCCCGCCTGATCCCTACAGCATAAAAGCCATGTGCCTTCCCCTTGCAGTGTCATGGTGACTTTGGGGCTGTCATGCCAGGCTTCCTCTTCTATCGCTTCGATATCAATTTCTTTATCAAAAACAGCATATTGCAGTTTAGAATATGGTGTCACATTATCCTCTGCAGTCACCAGCATGGTCAATGATGTTTCTTTCTTATCAGGAGTATCCTCTCTTATCAGGACATCTACCCTGGATATCACAGGAGGTTCCACATCAGTTCCCATAACAGTACCTGACAACTGGAGCCGTGGAGATCCTGTATCTGATATATAAGCTAAGGTAATGCTTTCCTTTCCTGCTGAAACCAAGCAGTATGGGCAGAAATGATTTATTGTCGTCTGTACCTTCCTTTCTGTCAGGATACCATCTGTAGATATAATATCCGACGATTCTTCCGATTCCACTTCTGAATCCATGAAATATAGACCATACAGACCATCAATATTCTCTGAAGTGCCATCTGCGTAGGTGACTTTCACCATAAGATCACAGGCAGCCAGCCATGATCCCGCCT
>CAZKHW010000149.1:6906-7224 GCA_964552525.1 uncultured Ruminococcus sp.
TTCCGTATCATACAGACACCGTATCATCATATCCGGCTGATTTGGCGTTTCAAAATCAGCATAAGCGGTCATACGCCCCAGTGCATCCCTTTCCCACCCGGCATGATTTTCCGCTACAGGAAGCCACTTCATAAGTTTTTCATCATAATATTCCCAGAAATAATTTATAGCATCTGGATGATAAATATGGAATCGAACTGTCTGTCCAGATGCTGCATAAAGATCATGCAGCGGCAGATCAATGTTTTCACCAGCGCTGTCCATCCCGGATACTGCTTCCTCAATATCTTCCATATCCTCAATATTTTGAAGTGGCTT
>CAZKHW010000150.1:0-7174 GCA_964552525.1 uncultured Ruminococcus sp.
CTGTTCATTTGTCATTGACATCAACCGCCTTTCATGGTATAATAGATCATGAAAAGAGTCGGCAGTTAATGCTTGCTCTCCCTATGCTGTGAACATGGGGAGAGCCTTTCTATAGTGGGGAAATATTCAAACTTTGGGAGTTACACGGGCTTTGAACACACACGGCAGCCAATACTCACGCTTAGAACGATTTAACTGCGACATTGTTTGCAGAACAGGCATATTTAAGGCTTTACCGTCAATCAGATACACAAGCGTATCGCATGCCTCACGCTCAACCTTTTGCTCTTTGATCAGCTCCTGAACGAGTGTATATGCCTCTATATTCCATCCATGCCAGAATACAACCCGGTCATTTTCGGAGCTGCATGAGGTGAGTGTGCCGGTATAATCAAAACCGCATTCCTCAAAGGCACTCTCAATCTCTGCATAGCTGACACTACCGTTTTCTACAATATACCTGTATATTTTGTCCTTTATCTCTGCTCTTGACAAATCAACACGCCCTTTCTTATGGGTTAAATTTATAAACAATAATACGGAGCTGATTGAGGATGCGGAGCTGTTCCCACCGCTTCCTCGCCGCTTCACCCGTTTTACAGTTGAAAAAATTCACCAAGCTGCAAATTTTCGGATTGTATATTTCGTCAATCAGCTCCAACATTTACCAACTTTCTATACCGCTTAGGGTGCAGCTCCTACACCGCAGGAAAATCATAGCCGTATTCCCGGCTGTAATCATTTTTTGCCTGAACCGTCAAAGTGAAGGGATACAGTGTTTGCCCGTTCGTTTTTCTAACCATAGCCTTTTCCGGAATTCCAAGATATCCTGCAAGTTCTTTTTTAAACACCGGAGCTGAAACTGTATAGCCGTTGTTATTATTCTTGCACCATGCCCGAAATACGTCATGTATTTTCTTGGTTGTGCAAGTATCGTTTGGCGTTCCGGGCTGCCGTATCATGCAACACTCCTCATAGAATTGTATCACAGGACTGTTTTGCTTCTTATATTCCTCTAACAGAGCCTTACAATCATCCGGCACAGCAAATCTGCATCCCCTCATCCATGCATCACGAAACGCACAAATTGCCAGATACACAATCGTTTCACGCTCCTCATACATCCGGTCAAGCAGAAACTTGTCTTGTTCTGCCGGAGGAATGACATGGCTGCACTGCAAGGCAATGATTCTGTCATATACCCACTCCCCACGATCGCCGCCGAACTTTGGAAGTTCATTCGTACAGAACCAGAAGAAACCCGGATAACGGTACTCAAACGCAGGCTTGCATTTAAACTCAACAGATATTGGATCGCCGCCGACAATCGTTTTGAACTTATTCAGCTCCTTCACTGTGACATAGCTCATATCAGACGAGCCGGCAAGCCGCTTTCCGTAGAGCTTGGATGTTCCGAAACGGCTGCCTTCCAGTTCTGCGAGGTCAATTGCAGTGCTGTTTCCAGACCCCAGCAGTCTCTCCGTCAGGAGTTTGAGCTGACTTTTGCCAGTATTACCTGGTCCGACAATGAACAAGGAACTTTTAAAGCGATTACCTCTGACGTTAGAAAAGCAAGCACCCATGTACTCCAGTAAGAAAAACTTTTTTTGCTTGTCCCCATCCGTGAAGGTCTCCAGAAATCTGACAAATACCGGTGCTCCCCTTTCATCTACAGCATTGTCATTCCAATTACAGGGTATTTGAATTGTCGAAAGCACATCAGGGCTATGCGGTGATAGCTGCATTGTATTCAGATCAAGCAAGCCATTCTGGAAATTGATAAGCGTTTCCACGCTGTTCAGCTCCTCCTCATATACAAAGCTGTTATCCGTAATCAAGTCCTGAAACACCTCGCCTACATCCCTCATTTTCAGGATGCTAATGTCATAGTCTGTAATAAATTTCTTAATATAGCCTTTCAGCTCCTCATCTGAGATCAGAGTATACACACCGTTTTTGTACCAATACCGCCGCACAGCATCTGTTGCCTTATCTCTTACGAAAATATATCGGCTATTTTTCCGGATATGCTCTGCAAGGCGTGGAGCTGATACCAAATAGCTCACCTCTCCATTTGCCCTTACATCCATGTAGATATAGTCCGGAAGATCGTCAGCAACATCACGCCCGGCATTCGCAGCCTTTTGCAGCATGGTGTTTTTGCGGAATTTCTGCTTTTCCTCTGCTCTTGAAAGACCGAGCAGGTCATACTTGAAATGTTCAATTGCCTGCTTCTTGTCCATCTCCTGCCCCTGTCGATGCATCAGATAGTCAATGATAGAGCCGCCTACACCGCCGGAGCTGCTGAAACAGCAAAAAGTATTGTTAGGGTACACATAAAAGTCATCATTGTGACCGCAGACCGGGCACGGATTGAACAGGGAGAGCCGCCCGATCCGCTTTTCTTTCCCGGCGTGGGTGCTCCGGATGTATTCCAGAAGATTGAAATTTGCCTTCAGCTCCGACAGATTATCTGTAAAACTGCGATGATCGTTGATAGTGTCATTCCAGCCCAGAGCACCGGGGGACGGTACAGGACGCTGATTTCTCTGCTTTGCTACAGCATCGCAGACAATTCGCAGCGCATCCGGGCTTATCACGGCATCCGGATTGAAATGCAGGGAAGATTTACCGCCGTAGAATAGCCGGTCACGATTCTTACAAGCTGCATCACATTCCGGGAACAGCTCCATGAGGGCAAGCTGTAGGCTGTCACGCTCTGCCGGATCAGTCAGAACCCGATCAGCGGCAAAGACGATCCGGAACTTTTGCCACTCAGACACGGAGCTGAATGTCTCGTAGATCAGAAAAGGCTCAATGCCCCACTCTGCGGAACGCCTCAGCACCTCCGGAACATCCAGAGGCTGTGCTGATCTCTGCTTTGGTGAGCCTTTCTCTGTCCCCTTCTCCTCGTTGTCAATGTCGATACAGAAAAGCTGCTGTTTCTGCCAGTCTGCGGCTTTTGTACCGTACAGAATACCCGGTGAAAAGCTCTGACCGTGCAGCACGGCATCCCTGAAAGCCTCCGGCGAAAGATTCACCGGAGCTGAAAGACCGATTGTCTGTTTCAGGCGGCTTACTTCTGTCTTTGATGGCTTGCTCTGATAACGTACAGCATCCATTTGAGCGATGATCGTCAAATTTACACCTCCTCTGCATCGACAATATAAGCCTGCGCCGCCGCCAGAGCTTTACTCGCACTCTCGATTCGGCATTGCTCCGTCCGGACGTAGTGAACAGCTTCTGCCGGGCTTTCCGGGCGAAAGTAACCGCCGCCTTCTGAAAGCAGGGAACTGCATATAACAGTGCCCTGCATTCTCTCATTAGCGATCAGCTTTCGGATGGTTCTGGTATCAAGTCCGGTAACAGCCTTTAAGTAATCTGTGCTGACAGCGTTCTGCTTGCCGTATGGAATATGATCTGAAATCTTCACTCCGCAGCACCTCCTCAGAGCTTCACCGGGATAGGCTGAATTTCTTCCGGAGCTGCCCTCTTTTCGGAAATGTAACTGCTGTCGAAATATTCGCATACACTCTGGTAGTTAATCAGAATCTTGCCACGCCCGACACGAACCGCCTTGACAGCTCCGGACAAGGCGAGCTGTCTTGCGTAATGCTCTGCTATACCGAATGTCTCGGCGGTCTCTTTTACACTAAGCATGATCGGCTTATTGATTGTTTGCGTTATCTCCATGAAAATCCTCCTTCCGAGGGGTTGCGTTCAGCTCCGGTTTGTGGTATAATAGGAGCTGAACATGATTCTTATATGGTTTGGGGTTATGTTCTTCAGATGTCCCACTGGTTGCAGCCGGTGGGGCATCATTTTTTTGGCGGCTCATACTCCACGCCGTCCTTGTTGAGGTAATGCACCGTTCCCTCACTATCAACTACAGGATAGATCGCATTCGCCATGATTTCCGGAAAGAATTTGTCCATAGCTTCTCTTGACACCTTGCGTCCGTGCTCTGTATGCAGCAGCCGGTCAATCATAAACTCTTTCAGGCAAATTGTAAGCGGCGCATCCGGCGTTGTTTCGAGGAAATCGCCCTTGTTCTTGTAATCCGGATTGCAGGCAAACACAATTTTGCTGAACGAAAAGCCCTTGTCTGCATCGGTGACAACACGATACCAGTATTCACCGCCTCCGTTGCACAGCACTTTCAGCTCCTCCAGCGTTGCACCGTATTTCTCCCAGTAGTCAAGCGAATAGAGCAGCATCTCGCCCAGCTCTATGATCTGCTGGTAAAGCCGCTTTTCATACAGCTCAAACGGATTCTGAATAGAAATGCTTGTCCCCTCCGGCAGCTCCGGAGCAGGGCATCTCTTTACAAGCCGGTCAAGGTAACGCCGCTTTTCTCCTGCTCTGACATACTCATCAAGGACACGCACAGCGGCTGATCTCAGCAGGCACACAGCTTTGTAGGCTGCGGCTTTATCCGGTGCTGCTACCATCAGGCAGAACGCTGAGAGCGACTTGTCAACGAGTTTTTCGTACTTCATTATACTACCTCCCTTCCTCAGTGGTGTCCGGATGCCCTGCCAGCCTGTCCACGATTGCACAAATCTGCGCTGTTTCCTCATCGCTGAAAGGCTTTCTCAGGCGGCGAGAAAAGTTAGAATCCTGCATTCCCAGTTCATCAGCGACCTGCCAGCACTTCACGCCTGCGCTTTTAATCAGCTCCTTGATTTCAGTTCCTGTCATAGCCAAAACCTCCTTTATTTGGAACTTGTTATTATTATAGCATATAAAGCCCAATTTGTCAACTGTTTTTATATGATTTCAAATACTTTTATATAAAATCAAAAATATTGGTTTTAAACTTCAAATTACGAAACAAAATCAGAAATTACGAAAAACAACAAATAACTATTGACAACAACAACAACTTATGATATCATATTAATAACGATTGGAGGGAATCAAAAATGAACGAAAAAATGATGTTTGCAGAACGATTAAAGGAAGCCCGGCAAAAAGCTGATATATCACAAGCGGAGCTGTCCAGAAGGACAGGCATTTCCCCTGCTACACTCTCGACCTATGAGAAGGGAAAAACGCCGCCGATTGATAAAGCACTCCAGATTGCTCAGGCATTGAGTGTTTCATTAGATTGGCTGTGCGGAAACGAGCCTGTTCCCACACCAAAAAAGAACGTGGCAAATTTTGGGATAGACGACTACTTAAAAAGTCTTGCTACTATGCTTTTTGAAATGACCACAGAGATGGACTTTCAAGGCAAGGAAGGTAAAGCCGTAATTACAATTAATTGTAGAAAGGTGGCTTATTTCTGCAAAAGAGTGGTTGATCTCCTACAGGTTTACAGAGGCGGATTATTAACAGATGAGATGTATGTTAGCTGTATTGATAAGCTGATTGCCGAATTTGATGGTTATCACTTTGCATTTGGTAATGTGATTTCTACCACTGAATACTTCAACATTGAAGATCAACTTTTTCATTTCATTGATGCTAATTATGACGAATCCCCTGCAGGTGTAATTATTACCACAATTATGAACGATACTGGAGCGCGTAAAATATCCATTTTATTAAGCAATGACGAATACCAAAAACGCACGACTCCTATTGAAAGCTAGGGTGCAGAATCATGGCAAACATAACAACACGTAAGAATAAAGCCGGTGAGATCGTTTCCTACCGCATCCGAGTAGCCAGAGGCTATGACAGCTCCGGCAAAAAGCTGAAACCTTATGAAATGACATGGAAACCGGGTAAAAAAATGACGGATAAGCAATTGCAAAAAGAGCTTAACCGTCAAGTACAATTATTTGAGGAAAAATGCCGCACTGGACTTATCAGCATGGACAGCACTAAGAGACTTGCAGAATTCTGTCCGCAGTATCTGGAAATCCAGAGGAATGTGCTTTCACCTCGTGTATGGTCTGAGTATTCCAAAGTGATTGAACGGCTTATCATTCCATCACTGGGGCATTTAAAGCTAAATGAAATCCGTCCGGCGCATGTTCAAGCCTTTGTGGACTATCTGCAAGGTGATATAAAAGAACGCAGAAGCGGCGAACCGGATGCAGACAGCCCGAAGCTGAAACCCTCATCCGTGCGCCGGAGGCTGGCTGTGCTGCAATCCATTCTGAAACAGGCAGTCAAGCTGGAGCTGATCCCCTCTAACCCTGCATCTGCTGATAAGCTCACATTGCCCAAAGTTCCAACACCGAAAGTGGAAATCTTTACAAAGCAAGAGGCTGCGGAGATGCTGCAATATCTTGAGGGTGAGGATTTACAGTTTCAGGTGCTTGTGCAGCTTGCCATCATTACCGGAGCTCGTGCCGGTGAGCTGTGCGCCCTGAAATTCTCTGACTTTGATTTTACGGAGCAGAGTGTCACCATTGAACGGAGTGCCTATAAAATCGCCGGGCAGCCTATAGGTATCAAGCCGCCAAAGGATTATGAGGTGCGGACTGTTACAGTAAATCGGCATTGCATCGAACTTGTGCAGCTCCTCCGGGAAGAAAAGCAGAAAGAGGCTGCCCGGCTCGGTACTGCATGGCAAGAGGGCGGCTGGCTGTTCACACAATGGGACGGCACAATCATGAATCCCCAGACACCCTCTAAGCAGTTTTCCAAATTCCTGAATCGCTATGGAATGAAACACCGAAAGCTGCATTCCCTCCGGCATACATCGGCTACACTGTTGTTATACGGCGGTGTGGACATCAAAGCAGTGCAGACACGGCTCGGACACTCGGAGCTGAACACTACCAATAAATACCTCCATCTGGTCGAGGAGGCTGATGTACAGGCGGCAAATGTGCTTGACCATCTGCTGACGATCACCAGATCAGACAGCCCAAAGAAAGCAAAAGAGGCATGAAATTTTTGAAATAGTGCCCTAATAGTGCCCTAAAACCGTACACAACAAAAAGCAGGCATTTCCCTCATTCGAGAAATGCCTGTTTTTCGTTATTTTCTGGAGCTTGTGACCGGACTCGAACCAGCGACCTGCTCATTACGAATGAGCTGCACTACCAACTGTGCTACACAAGCAAAAAATCCATTGTACGAGAGCTGACCGCCCTGACAACAGTATTATTATATCATAAAATCACTCGGTTGTCAACCCCCTGATTGACTTTTTTTGAGTAAACGAGTTGGCGGAGATTTCCCTCCCCCAGTGGTGTTATGGCTCCACGTTTTC
>CAZKHW010000151.1:0-7163 GCA_964552525.1 uncultured Ruminococcus sp.
TCCCGTACCGTGCCGCTGGTGTCCAAGGTCTGCTCCATCAATATGGTACAGATCGCAACGCAGATCATCACCGCCGGGCTGACGGGCAAGCCGTCTCCTGTACCGGAGCTGCACGATGCGGTCATCAAGCACTATGGCGTCAAGGAGGCAGTGTTCCCGTTCAATATGTTCCAGGAGGTTGACCCTGTCCTGGGACCGGAGATGCGTTCTACCGGCGAGGTTCTGGGCATTTCCGAGAGCTTCGGCGAGGCATATTACAAGGCACAGGAGGCGACCCAGACAAGACTGCCGTCCGAGGGAACGGTGCTGCTGTCTGTTAGTGAGCGCGACAAACCCGAGCTGCCCGAGCTTGCCCGTGCATTCCACAAGCTGGGATTCCGGATCATGGCAACGCACAAGTGCTGGAAGCTCCTCCAGGCAGAGGACATCCCGTGTGAGCGCGTGTTCAAGATCTACGAGGGCGGTCGTCCCCACATCGGTGACTGCATTGCCAACGGCGAGATCCAGCTCATTGTGAATACCCCTGCCGGCAAGGAGAGCATGCATGATGACAGCTATATCCGCAAGGCTGCTATCAAGCACAGAATCCCGTATATCACGACCATGGCAGCAGCCAAGGCGAGTGCAGAGGGCATTCAGGCGATCAAGGAGAACAAGCACTTCGGTGTGAAGTCCCTGCAGGCGCATCATAACGAGATCATTGACAAGTAAACTGCGGCAGACCGGGAATCTTCACAGATTTCCGGTCTGCTTGCAGAGAGGTACAGGGAGGTCATCCATGCAATACAGAGAACAGATCGAACAGTGGCTTTTGGCGCATGAGCAGGAGATGCTGCGTGACCTTGGGGAGCTTGTCGCCATCCGCAGTGTAAAGGGTGAGCCGGCAGCAAACGCGCCGTTTGGCCAAGAGCCGGCACGGGCACTGCAATGGATGCTCGATGCCTGTGCGCGCTATGGGCTTGCGGTGGAGAATACCGACTGGTACGCCGGGAGCGCGGCTCTTGGCGAACATGCGTCACTGGGCATCCTCTCTCATCTGGATGTCGTTCCGGAGGGCGAGGGCTGGCTTCACGACCCGTTTCAGATGACCTGCGAGGGGGACAAGCTGATCGGCAGAGGCACTTCGGACGACAAGGGACCTGCCATCGCATCGCTGTATGCCCTGCGTGCGGTCAAGGAGCTGGGCATCCCCCTGCATTCCGGCGTGGAGCTGATCTTTGGCACGGACGAGGAAAACGGCTCGTCCGATCTGGCGTATTATAGGGAAAGGCATGCGCTGCCGCCGATGGTCTTTACCCCGGACGGGGACTATCCGGTCATTACGCTTGAAAAGGGAATGGCGCGGTTGGCACTGACCGCAGCATTTACGGACGGAAAGTCGCAGGTCATCTCTCTGCGAGCCGGCGAGGTCATCAACGCTGTTCCGGCACTTGCCGAGGCAGTCGTGAAGGGCGTTTCTATCGACGCGTTCCTTGCCTCGCGGACGGTGGAGTATCCGGGCATCGCGATCGGTTGTTTTGTGGATGATTTTGATTGCCTGCACATTTCGGTGGAGGGCAGAAGTGCCCATGCATCGACCCCGGAGCAGGGAAAAAACGCGCTTACCTGCATGCTCGAACTGCTCTCGCGTGTTTTGGGAGAGGGGCAGCAGGCGCAGGTCATCCGTGAGCTTAGCCGGTGCTTTCCGTTTGGTGAAACGACAGGGGAGAGCTGTGGAATCGCGGCAAGCGATGTGATCTCGGGCGATCTGACACTGGTGCTGAGCGTTCTGCATATGAACGAAACGGAGATGACTGCAAACAATGACGTCCGGTTTCCGGTTTGCTGCACGGGCGAGTCGGTGATCCGGGGCATGCAGGAGGCACTTGCGCCCATCTCATGCGAGGCACTGCTGTGTGACGAACCCCATCACACCGATGAGAACTCGCCGTTTGTGCAGACGCTGCTGCGCGTCTACGAGGAGGTCACGGGCGACCCGGGAAAATGCCTTGCCATCGGCGGCGGCACGTATGTGCATCACGTGGAGGGCGGTGTTGCGTTTGGCGTGAACTTTCCGGGGGGGGATGTTCACATGCATGGCGCGGAGGAGTTCATTGAGCGCAGGCATTTGCTGCTCGATGCCCTGATGATGGCACTTGCTGTAACACAGCTCTGTGCAGTGCCGGACGAATCATAATCAGAAGGAGGTCACAACACATGGATATCAAGGCAAAAATCAATGAAATCGCAGAGAAAGTCAAGAAGGATCCTTCCTTTGCCGCAAGGTTTCAGAAAGAGCCGGTCAAGGCAGTCGAGGAGCTGCTCGGTGTCGATCTGCCGGACGATCAGGTGAATGCCGTGATCGAGGCGGTCAAGGTGAAAATGGCAACAGGCGGTTTGAAGGAGAAGCTCTCCGGCATCCTTGGCGGCGGCAAGTCCTGAGCGCACCGGCGGAGGGAGCAGGATGGACAAGAGTAAAGAAAAGACCAATGTGATGCGCATTCTCGATCAGAAGAAGATTCCCTACAGGAGCTATTGCTATGCCGAAACTGCGGCAGTCAATGGTCTGGAGGTCGCGCAGGTGCTGGGACAAGATCCGGCGCAGGTGTTCAAGACGCTCGTGACAGAATCGGGGAAGGGCAGTCATTTTGTGTTTGTCATCCCGGTCGGGGAGGAGCTGGATCTCAAAAAGGCAGCAAGGGCAGTGGGCGAAAAGAGCATCAGCATGCTCAAGTCCAAGGAGCTTTTGCCGCTGACGGGATATATTCATGGCGGCTGTTCGCCCATCGGGATGAAAAAGACGTTTCCGACTGTTATTCATGAAAGTGCCAGGGCACTTCCGACCATCATTTTCAGTGCCGGGAAGATCGGCTATCAGGTGGAGGTTGCCCCGGATGCCCTTGCTAAGGTGATCCGGTACACGTATGCGGACATTACAGTATAACAAAAATCCCCCAAAATCCAATGCCAATCGGATTTTGGGGGATTCGTATTACAAACGCTGCCTGACTTGCCTTTTCAAATCACGTGTCATTTGTAGGCATCCGCGCCTACGATCGAAGCAGCTCCTGCTTCATTGTCCCCAGATCAAACACATCCAATACCCCATCTGCGCACAGATCGCCAGCCTGCCAGTCCGCAAGCTTTACGCCGTCATTCAGAAGCCAGCGCTGCATCTGCACAATATCCTGCACATCAAATACCCCGTCTGCATTCACATCACCGCGCAGCGTACCCAGCGCAACGAATGTCCTGCCATATGCCTGGGCATACGCCTGTGCCGTTGAGCCTGCCTGTCCATAGATCACGGCAGTTTCCGAGATCGTCAGCGGAGAATCCAGGATCGCACATTCCGGATTCAGAATGGTAATGCGCTCGAGCGACGTGCAGTCCATGAACGCTCCAGTCTCGATAAACTGCACATTCGCCGGAAGTGTGATCTCACGCAGCGAATAGCATTTTCCGAAATCGCCCTCCTCAATGCCGATGATACCGCTGCCCAGCTTGACAGACCGCAGATCCGCACAGTGCCAGAATGTGTAAGCACCTGGATAGACCAGAGAATCCGGCAACTCGACCTGTTTCATCGACCTGTCCGAAAAGAGGTAATCTGTCAGACCGATGGCAGTGTCCGGGAGCGTGAGCAGCTCGCCGTCACTGGTGCTGTACTGCTTGTCATACCAGCCGTCCGTCATCGAGGAGGAGCTCACTTCGCCCATCAGCGGAAACGCCCCATGTCCCATGCTGATCAGGCTGTCCGGAAGATCAGAGCCGAACAGCCCCTTGCTGTCGCCGAATGCCTTCTCACCAATGCGTAGCAGTCCCTCCGGAAAGTTGACATCGGCAAGCTGTGTGCAGCCGGTAAAGGCGTAGTCATCCACCACGAGCAGACCATGCGGCAGAACGACCTCCGTTAGGTTCTTCGCATTGTAAAACGCATGGTCGCCGATCATCTGCACTGTATCCGGTACGGTGAATGCCGCATCCTCACGACCGCCGGGATAGAATACCAGCACCGTCTTGTCCTTGCTGTAGACAACGCCGTCCACATCGCAGTAATCCGGATTATCTGTCGCCACATGTACGCTGACCACCTTGGGATTCGATGCACCGAATGCCTCACCGTCGATCGTCCGGAGCGAGGCAGGCAGGTACACCTCTTGTAAGGTGAATTGGTTCAGAGCGTTGCGGGCAATGCCGATCGTCCCCTCGCGAACGGTGACGGATTCCGGCGCACCCTCGCAGCCGACCGCCCAGTTGCCGAGGTATTTCACGCCGTCCACGATCTCCTCCGCACCCGAGCAGACACCTGAACCCAGGTACTGCACGCTGTCCGGGATCTCCAGAGAGGTGATGGGCGTGTACATGGAAAACGCCCGATCGCCGATATACTGCACAGAATCGGGCAGCTCCACCGATTCGAGTGCCTTGCAGTAGGAAAATGTATCTTTGCCGATGTATTGCAGATACTCCGAAAACAGCACCGCCTTCATGTTGCTACATCCCTCAAATGCGTTGTCATCAATGGTCATGACACCTGGCAGGATCGCATATTGCAGCATCTGACAGTGCGAGAACGCGCCCTTGCCGATGATGGCGGTCTGCACAGGCAGCTCCAGCGTGACCAGGTTGCAGCTTGCAAAGGCGTAGTCGCTGACCTCCTCCACCGATTCGGGCAGCTCGATGCTTTCGAGTCCGCAGCCATCAAACGTGTACGGCTTGATGATGGTGATGCCGTCTGGCAGGTCGATGGAGGTCAGTGAGGAGCAGCCGCGGAACGCGTATTCCCCGATGTTTGTCGCCGTGGACGGGAGCTTGACGGAGGTGACCTTGCTGCATCCGGAAAATGCGGATGCCTCGATGGTCGTGATGCCCTCGGCGATCTCGATCGTTTTCAGGACATGATTTCCGCCGGTCTTGGAATTGTAGGTCGCTTGTTTCCCTATGGTACGTACCGGCATGCCGGCGATCTGGGCAGGGATGCGCAGCTCTGTCGCTGTCAGATCACATCCGGTAATGGTGATGCTGCCGTTCTCGATCTTGTAATGCAGACCGGTCGCTTCATCGATCAGGGAATCCTCCGCATCTGTTGCCATGACCGTCCGCGGCAGGGCGGAGAGCCCTGAAACAGGTGATGCCAGCAGTCCGGCTGTGAGAATTGCGGAAAGCAGGTATTTTTTCATGATAAACGATCCTTTCTATTCATTTCCGGGGTTGAGACGCTGTAAGATGTCCTCCCGGGTGATATTGGGCTTAACGTTCTCCGGTGCGGAAAATTCCCGTGGGATCTTGTCCGGATCAATGGTCGGGCGGACATGCTCGCGCTTGTTGACCGTCTCCTCGGTAAAGATCAGGCTCTGCTCCGCATCGGCAAACTCCTGTGCGCGGATGCCGCTATAATCCAGAAAATACACCGAACCCACAGCAGGATAACGCTCGTCCATTGCCGTCTCCCAGTAAATGACGGTTCCAGTGCAGGCGTTGCCGTCCTTTTCTCCGGTAAAATCCGCGCGCTGAGCTGTAAATGTGGACGGGAGTGCGGAATTGACCTCCCAATGCTCCGTATCCACCGCATATTCTGTGTCCGTAAATGCCCCAAGGCTGACGGAATCCAGCTCCTCACCCAGGAAATCCGCCGGCAGAGGTACTTCCGGACCGCCGTCCCGTCCAATGACGATGATGCAGTCCTCCGACCCATCCCTTGCTGTAAAGCGAATGGGAAAGCGGCCGTCCACAAGATGCCCGTCCTGCCAGTCGAGCCAACCGGTCTCCTGCGCAGTTTCCTCCGATGCATCCGCTGCCAGGAAATTCTCCGGGATGCCGACCCGAAAGTACACGGTGTATTGGGAAGTGCCAAACTCCTGCATCCGCAGCGCACCGCCCGGCTGGGGATCATAGACCGGCTCGGTTTCGGGCTCGGTTTCCGGAACGGTCTCCCATTCGGTCGGCGGCGGTGTGTAGGCGGTCGCCGCCGGAACGGTGGGACGCGGTGTCGTCTCAGTCATCTCGATGACCGTCTGCGGCGGCTCACTCCGGCTGTGCTGCTGATGGAACACCACTGCCGTGGCAGTCCCTCCGGCAACGACAGCAGCCGCTGCTCCGGCAATGATCTTCCCCTTTACCGCACCGGATGCTGCCTTTGCCGTGAACCTTGCGGTTTTCAGATGCGGCAGGATGTGCGTGATGTCGGGGATCGCTGCATGCGCCGCATTCTCTTGCAGCATGGGGGTCAGGAGCGGCACGCCGGATGCCAGTGTGATGCCACGGTCTGTCAGTGCCTCCCGGAGCTTGCGTCGGGCATAGTACAGCCGGGATTTTACCGTTCCCTCCGAGCATTCCATTTCCGCAGCGATTTCAGGAATGGTCTTGCGGTCATAGTAGTACAGCAGTACCGTCATGCGGTGCGGAGCAGACAGCTCCTGTTCCAGCACCGTAAAGATCAGCTCACGGATGAGTTTCTGCTCCGTCTGGTTGGCAGGGGACAACAGCTCATCCTCCGGAATGCTGTCTGTCAGCTCCTCGGAAAGGAGCTGCGGTTTCTCCCGGCGCACGGTATTGAGCCAGGTATTGCGGGCGATCATGCGCAGCCATGCCGGAAGGCTGCCCTCCCGAAAGCTGCCGAGCTTCTGCCATGCTGTCAGATACGTCTCCTGCATCAGGTCATCGGCATCGGCGGCATTTCCGGTCAGACGGCGGCAGTACCAGCCCAGCTCCCGGGCTGTGTGTTGATAGATTGCCTGAAATGCGGCGGAATCGCCGCCTTTGGCTTGTTCAATGGCTTTTTCTAGGGTTTCCATGTTTCACTCCTCTGTCGGGTATCTATAATAGTATAACACATCTTTGGGGCAAATGGTTCAATGGTTTTGAAAAAAAATTGTGTGCCTTTATATTATAGCACACTTCCTGGCTGCATTGTGTTATTATTTTTTGAATTTTGCGCGGTGCGGCGCGGAGTCCGCGCTGACGAGTTAGTAATGACGATAGATTGGGTTCTATTGTCCGCAATGCCCTTTGCCTGCGGCAAGAGGACAAAGCTGGGCGCGGCTCTTACAGAAAATTCACAATACAAAGCAACAAAATGGATTTCTGCGGATTACCGCACACGGAGATCAATTTTCAAAAAAGCGGTTTCCAAAGGCGTCAGCCTTGGGCAGCGGCGGTGCGCAGCACCGCCATTCTCACCC
>CAZKHW010000152.1:0-7159 GCA_964552525.1 uncultured Ruminococcus sp.
GCTCACCGAGGCAGTCCGCCGCCGGCCGTATTCGGTCGTTCTGCTCGATGAGATCGAAAAGGCGCATCCGGACGTGTTCAATCTGCTGCTGCAAGTCCTTGATGACGGACGCATCACCGATTCGCAGGGACGGACGGTGGACTTCAAGAACACGATCCTGATCCTGACCTCGAACCTCGGCTCACCGTATATCCTTGAGGGGATGCAGGAGGACGGGAGCATCTCGGAGACGGCAAGAAAGCAGGTCGAGGGACTGCTGCATCAGCAGTTCCGACCGGAATTTCTCAACCGTCTGGACGAGATCGTATTCTACAAGCCTTTGCAGCGTGATGAGATCTTCCGGATCGTGGAGCTGCTTCTGGCAGATCTGCGTCGCCGCCTGAACAGCAGGCAGCTCTCCGTGACGCTCACCGATGCCGCCAAGCAGGCAGTTGTGGACAACAGCTACGATGTGTCCTTTGGCGCAAGACCGCTGCGCCGCTATCTCCAGCAAAAGATCGAGACGATGATCGCAAAGCATATCATCGGCAGCGATCCTGCTCCGGGGACACAGTTGCAGGTGGATTATACGGATGGCGCGTTTGTGATGCATGCATGACAGCAGACCTCCCCGGAAACCGGAGAAATGCCGGATTCCGGGGAGGTCTGACTTTCGTGGGAATTTACCATTACATCTTGACATTCTACCGCAAAATCGTGTATAATAACAATAATCGGTAGTCGTTTCCGGCTACAGACAATCCAACAGAAAAGGAACAGGACTTTATGGAAAAAATCTACGCTATCCATATGGGGCGTGCCGTGTGTGCCGTCGATCTCGGCGACGGTTCGGAGCGCGGCGAATACGTCGGTCAGGACTACATTCTCCACACGCTTGGCAGACCGCACCGGAGCATTTCGCTGATGTACTGCTATTATCCCCTTGATGAGGGATTTCCCGGCAGAGCAAGTGTTGTGCATGCCTCGCCCGATGTGTCATTCGCATGGGATTATCCCTATGACGACTACTTCACCTACAAGGGCGGACTGGGCGGAACGACTGACGGTGAGCCGTTTTCTTATATGCGCGAGATCCGTCAGCACGGACAGGATGTCACCCTCACCCTTACCATTGACCCTCATGTGAGCGATGCACAGCTTGCCGCCATCGGCCAGGATCTGCGGCCGTTCGGCAGAGTGTTCCTGCGCATCAATCACGAGGCGACCGGCAACTGGTTCAGCTTCAACAAGCGCTGCTCCTATCAGGAGGTCGCGGATTTCTTTGTCCGTGCCTCGCGCATCATCAAGGAGAATGCCCCCAATGTCCTGACGATCATCTGCATCGGCGGTGTGGAGCATCCCGAGCTTGGCAGGATCGAAAAAGAGGACGAGTTCGCCCAGACCATTCCGGCGGCGGATATCTGGTCGGTCGATAAGTACATGGCACTGCACTGGGGCTGGCCGTATGATGTGGCAGAGCCGGGCGGAAACACCCACAGCAGAAGCCGCGTGCGCGACATCTACGAGATGACCCGGCTCTCCTACGAACGCTTCAGGACGCTGAACGGCGGAGAAGCCAAGCCGATGATCATGTCTGAATTCAATGCGGACGGCGATGTCACCGGTGCGTGGGAGCAGGCGGAGATGGTGCAGGAATTCTGCGATATCCTCGATGCCGAGCATGCCGATTGGTTCAGCGGCTTTACGTTCTACCAGTTCCGCGACAGAGGCCGCCTGGGACTGGAGATCGAGGATCCCAATAACCCGGATGTCGGCATTGCACAGCCTGTGATGCAGACCTATAAGAAGATCATCCATTCCGAGCGATTTCTTCCCAAAATGGAGCAGGGCGCAGAGGTGACTCTGCCTGTTACCCTGCGCTGGGGAAATTCCGAGGATGCGGAGGGACTTGCAATCCCGCTGCACTTTGAGAAAAATCCGGTGTTCTGCGAGGTCACCTTTGAGGATGGCGGCAACTACATGCTGGAGCTGAACGGCAAGTGGTTCTGGAAGTCTCCCGGGGCAAAGACCATCGACCTGATGAGCGCGTTTTATGAGAATCCGCTGGATGGTGCGGCGGATCTGACACTGAAACTGTTTGCGCCCCCTGCAACGGGCGAGAATGATCTTGACCGCGAGGACGGGCTGTTCAATTCCTACGCGGTCGTGGAAACGCTGCCGGATATCCGTATCCGTTTTTCTCCGACAGCGTGATCTGTGCCGGAAAAAACGGCTGCTGTGCATGGGGAAACTGGCGGAATTGATAAAATTCTTGGGACTTCCTAAAGTTTTATCCAAAAAGCACTTGACAAATTCTGAAAATGTTGTATAATTTATAGTAGAGTGTTATGTATGGTGTCTCCGCTGCAAGGGGCATCGTCAATAGGAGGAAGAACTGCACTGCTTCCAAATAGCAAACAATGGTTAGGAGATGAGTACTATGGGATTCATGGATACTTTGAGCGGCGCCGGCAGAGGCGTGAGCGAGAAAGCGAAAAATGTTTCCGAGGTCAACAATCTGAAGCGCAAGATCCTGTACGAGGAGGAGCGTATTGTCGAGGTATTTGCGGATATCGGCAAGAAGTACTATAAGAATCCGGATGAGGATCCGAGTGTGCTGAAGGCACTGTGCGAGGACATCGACACACGCCGCCGCCGTATCAAGAAGATGCGTTTTGAGCTGAACAGCATCCGCGGCTACAAGATCTGTCCGAAGTGTGATGCCGAGGTCAACGAGAAGTTCCAGTTCTGCGGCGTCTGCGGCGCGAGACTGCCCGATGCGGATGACGAGGACTTTACCTCCCTCGAGTCCAACGATTACTACACCGAGAGCGACAGCTTCTTTAATGCGGATACCATCAAGAGCTATTGATGCATCCTCATGTCCGGAGACAAGCATACGGACAAGAGTGGAAAGAGAAAAACCGGCATTCTCGGATGCCGGTTTTTTATCATTCAGGCGGTTTCCCGGATACAGTTCTTTTTTCAAAACCGATTGACAAACCGCTGATTTTGTAGTACAATAAAAATGTAAGCATTCTGCTGTATATGCAGAATCAGGAACGATACGTTTTGAGAGGGGAAGGTTTATGAAAAAAGTAACGGCATTCCTTGCGAGCCTTGCCATGTGCGCGGCATCGCTGACAGCACCTGTCCAGAATGCAGTGAGCGTTCCGGCAAAGGCGGCGGTCGATGTCAACTATGCCGAGGCACTCCAGAAGTCCATGTTCTTCTATGAAGTTCAGCAGGCAGGCGTTCTGCCGGAATGGAATATGGTTTCGTGGCGCGGCAATTCGATGGAGAACGACTATGTTCCCGGCGGCTGGTTCGATGCAGGAGATCATTTCAAGTTTGCGCTGACCAATGCGTACACTGCGGCTGTCCTTGCCTGGGGCGTTGTTCAGTATAAGGATGCGCTCAAAAAGGCTGGGCTGTATGAGCTGTACCTCAACAACCTGCGCTGGGGTCTTGACTATGTTGCTGCCTGCGATCAGGGTACTACCGTCGTTGGCACGATCGGTCCGGACGGCTTTGACCATACCTGGTGGGGCAGTGCTGAGGTCTACATGAGAAAGTATGAGCTGCAAAGCGGCGAGACCTCGCGTCCCTATGACGAGATCACCTGCACCTCCACCATGGCGCAGATGGCAGCGGCTATGGCGGCCGGTGCGGTCGTTTTCAAGGAAGAAGATCCGGCACTTGCCAAGAGCTATCTTGAGCATGCCGAGAGCCTGTTCAAGGCGGCTGACGCGACACGGGACAACACCGATCAGGGTGTTCAGAAGTCCTACTATCCTGCAACGGATTACTTCGATGATCTGTTCTATGCTGCCAACTGGATGTATATGGCGACCGGCGATCAGGCGTATCTGGACAAGTGTGAGTCGGACTACATCCCTGAATACCCGCTGGAGAATCAGTCCACTGACCGCAAGTTCACATGGGGCTTCTGCTGGGATGACGCATCGCAGGCAGCAGCACTCCTCTATGCCATCAATACCGGCAAGCAGGAGTGGATCGACCAGGTAAATGCGCATCTGGAGTACTGGACGACCGGTCATAACGGCAAGAAAGTAGACTATACCCCTGACGGAATGGCATGGCTGTTTACATGGGGAAGCCTGCGCCATTCGACAACCACCGCATTCCTTGCCAAGGTTGCCGTTGACACGGTGCTGAAGGATGATGCAGCTAAGAAGGAAAAGTACGATACATGGGCAAAGCAGCAGCTTGACTATGCATTCGGCGACAATGATCTGGGGCTGTGCTATGTACAGGGTATGGGCGACAAGACACCCCTGACCTACCACCACAGAACGGCATCCGGTATCCATGACGACCACTGGCAGAGCCTGGGACTTGATCCGGCAGATGCAGAGGGCTGGCAGACCGAGTATGCTCACACACTCTATGGTGCGCTTGAGGGCGGTCCGGACAAGGACGGCAAGTTCACCGATGAGGTCGGTGCATACCAGTTCTCCGAGGTCGCGATCGACTACAACGCAGGCTACACCAGCCTGTTGTGTGCGATGATCGATGACTACGGCGGCGAGCCGCTGGCGGACTTCCCTCCGACGGAGACTCCCAAGTGGAACGAGTTCGAGATCGCCGCTGTGATACAGCAGAATGCGCCCAATTACACGCAGATCCAGCTCTGGGCGATGAACCATACAGCATGGCCGGCAAGAGTGGTCAAGGATCTTTCCTATAACTACTACTTCGACATCAGCGAGCTGAAGGCAGCAGGTCTTTCCATTGATGATGTGACCGTTTCCATCGGCTATGACCAGCACGGCGGTGATGAGGGTGCTTTGAGCGCATCCGGACCGTTCCAGTATGACGGCGATGTGTATTATGTGAAGATCAGCTTCAATGACGGACGCGTTGTGATGCCGACCGGACAGTCCGAGCATCGTGCCGAGGCGCAGATCCGTATTGCCATCCCGGACGCCATTGATGGACAGTCTACCGCAGGCGCATGGGATCCGACCAACGACTATTCGTTCCAGGGGCTGACCGAGGGCAGTCAGGAGACACTGAAAACGCCCGAGGCAGTCACCCCCTATATCACCATGTATGACGGCGAGACCCTGATCTACGGTGTTGAGCCGGACGGCACCAAGCCGGATATCTCCGTGCCTAGCCCTCGTCCGACTGAGCCGGATACGACAGAGCCGACAACGGCAAGCGGCGAAGAGCCTACCGGCGAGCCGGTGGGCGGTCTGCCGGGTGATGTGAATCTGGATAATGAGGTAGATATCCTCGATGTTATCATGCTCAACAAGTCCCTGCTCGGTGCTGTTAAGCTGGATCCTGTCCAGAAGAGCAATGCCAATGTCATGGCGGATAAGATACTGGATTCGACCGATTCCCTGACCCTGCTCAAATATGTGGTCAAGATCCTGGATACACTTCCGGTCAAGCCGTAAACAGTATTTCAAATAACAAAGCAGCCGAACCCGGCTGCTTTGTCGTTTTTAGGAAAGTGTGACAACATTTTGATACGCGTGACGGCAGACAAATGGTTGGTTTGGCAGACGATTTTGCAAAGCGTTGTGCAGAATATCTAAAAAGGGCAATCCCCGGTTGGATGAATCTACAAAATTCAAAAAAACGCTTTACTTTTATGGCCAAATATACTATAATTATGATGATAGGATATTTAAGCGGAAGTGGGCATACTGTGTCCGTTTCGTGAATATGATCCTTGATACGTTTATTGCACCTGCTTGCACTGGCTGGTGTGATATATCAAAATTTTTATATTAATAGGAGGGTAAATCCAATGCTGAAATCTAAACTCGGCAAGAAGCTCGCAGCAGGCGCTACTGCACTGGCTATGGTAGCATCCGCATCCGCAGCTTCTCTTTCCACCACCCTGACCGCGTTTGCAGGCATGCAGCTCGGCGAGGGTACATTCGAGAATGGCGCTGGTCTGCCGTGGCATATCTGCGAGAACGGTACCGGTTCTATGGCATTTTCCATCGCAAATGGCGTGTATTCCATCCTGATCAAGAACCCCGGCGGTGCGTCCAACGGCGGTGACGACAGATGGGACTGCCAGTTCCGCCACAGAGGTCTGACGCTTGAGTGGGGCAACACCTATCGTCTCTGCTACTCTATCTATGCAACCAAGACCGACGGCATGGGCAACTGCTATGCAAAGATCGGTGATATCACCAATGATGACCTCGAGTACTGGCATGGCAACGGTACTGCTCTGTCTATGGAGTACAAGGAAGGCATGAGCCAGTCCGAGCTGGAGACTGCGCTGAAGGGCGCATCCCCTAGCGGTCAGGAGGTCAAGTACTGGGAGGGCTGGGGACAGTTGTCGAACCAGAAGCTGACCGCTAAGACCTGGACGACTTTCGCATGGGAGTTCACGCTTGACAAGTCTTCCATTGAGAATACAACTCCGCCTTCTGAGATCGCTGGTACTGCTGAGTGGACCTTCCACTTCGGCGGTGATGGTCAGTATACGGATGCTCCCTGTTTCCCTGAGGGTACCATCCTCAAGTTCGATAACCTCGCACTGATCGACATGAGCAGCGACAAGAATGATTATAAGCCGGAGCCGGAGACTCCTAAGACGGGTCTGGTTATGAACCAGCTCGGCTTCTTCCCGAACCTCGAGAAGAAGGCTACCATCCAGGTAGAGGCTGGTGCTGCACCGGTTTCGTGGAGCATCACTGGTCCTGAGACACTGTCCGGTACAGCATCTGCTACCAAGCAGGAGGTTGCCGCTGACGAGTACTGCCAGGTAATTGACTTCTCCGCGATCAAGACCCCCGGTGAGTACACTCTGACTGCTGGTGACAAGACCGCGAAGTTTACGGTAGGCAATGACATCTACGGTAGCATGCTCGCTGACTCCCTGAACTACTTCTACCTCAACCGTTCCGGTATTGACATCGAGGAGAAGTACATCCAGAACGGCGGTAAGAACGCCTCCAAGGCTGCACTGGCTCGTAAGGCTGGTCATAAGCCGGATAAGGCATACATCACAGATGAGTGGGTATTCATCTACACTGAGAGAGCTAACTCTGAGATCGCATCCAGATATGCTGCAAACGGCACAAAGGATGTGACCGGCGGCTGGTACGATGCAGGTGACTACGGTAAGTACGTAGTAAACGGCGGTGTTTCCATGTGGACACTGGCAAGTGCATACGAGCGCAAC
>CAZKHW010000153.1:0-7098 GCA_964552525.1 uncultured Ruminococcus sp.
ATTATACCACACTTTTTGAAGTTTGTCAAGTGCTTTTTCAGATTTTTTCAAATCTTTTTTCCTCACTTGACTGCCTTCACAGGCTCTCCATTCACTTTTTCTCAAGTTGCGGTTGCTTCAGATCCCTGGTAACTTGTCCCTCTCGTCTGACAGCTTTATTATTATAACACGGTTCTTCCCAATTGTCAACACTTTTTTTCAAAATATTTCCGGTTTGTGAAATCTCTCCAATTTTTGTGACTATTTTTCCACATTCGATTCTTTTTCAACATAAATCAACGCCCCCAAAGCCTTTGCTCTGGGGGCATGTAAAATTCGATCTAATACTGCTGCGCCTTAATCAGCATCAGGCATCATCAGCTTGACCATGACAGCCTTCTGTGCATGCAGACGATTCTCTGCCTCATCAAAGATCTCGCCGGCATGTGCCTCAAATACCTTCTCAGTGATCTCCTCGCCGCGATGCGCAGGCAGGCAGTGCATCACCATCGCATCGGAGTGCGCCGCAGCCATAACATCGTCATTGATCTGATAACCTGCAAATGCAATCTTGCGCTTCTCGATCTCAGACTCCATGCCCATAGACGACCACACATCCGTCAGGATGACATCTGCATTAGCTGCTGCCTCAAGCGGCTTGTCAGTGATGGAGAAACAGTCATAGCCTGCTGCAAAATCCATGACCGCCTTGTCAGGCTGGTAGTCGTCCGGGCAAGCCACGGAAACCTCCATACCTACCTTCAGACCGCCAACGATCAGCGAATTTGCCATATTATTGCCGTCACCAATATAGCACATTTTCAGCCCGTCAAAGGTGTCTTTCTTCTCGCGGATGGTGAGCAGATCGGCAAGCACCTGACACGGGTGACAGAAGTCCGTCAGACCGTTGATGATCGGAATACTGCCGTATTCAGCAAGATCCTCGACTTCCTTCTGCGCAAAGGTACGAATCATGATGCAGTCAAGGTAGCGCGAAAGTACACGAGCCGTATCCTGCACCGGCTCACCGCGACCGATCTGCAGGTCATTCGCAGACAGGAACAGCGGATAACCGCCAAGCTGATACATGCCGGTCTCGAACGAAACACGGGTACGCGTGGACGCCTTCTGGAAAATCATGCCGAGCGTCTTGCCCTGCAGGATTGGATGCGGAATGCCGTGCTTGGTCTGATATTTCAGCTTATCCGCAAGGTCTAACAAATCAAAAATCTCCTGCTGGCTCAGATCCAGCATCTTCAGTAAATGCTTCATACTATCTCCTCCATTGTGATTCAGATTGGGTGTTGCTTATTTATTCTTGCCGCTGAAACACTTATCAGCTACCACAGCAAACAGCGGAATACAGTCATCAAAATATTTATCCTCGATCTGCAGGACATACTTCGGATCGTTGTTAGCCTGAAGTTCTGTCACAAGTGAACCGATCTCCGCCTTTTGCAGGCAAAGCCTGAGCTGGTTGCTGTTCTTGCCTTTCAGTTCAAAGCTCTGGCTGCTCCCTGTAAACGTTATGGTCGGATCTACGAACATCGACTTACACTGTACGGTCATGTACGGCTTGTCATTGAGAGTGATCTGAAATGCCGGCTTTTTTCCCGATTCCGTGCGTACCATCGCGTACAGAGCATAGCCGCTGGCATCGTACAGCGTCGTGATAGGATTGCCGATCAGACGGCGCTTTTTGGAAACTGTATAAATCGTGCGTTTTTTTGCGTCAGTAATATCATACTTTCCTGCGCCCTTGGGAATGATGGTCAATTCCATAATATCACGCCTCCAATGTCTCTCTCAGGATCTTCATACCAGCCTGCAGTTCCTTCATTGTAATGGTCAGCGGCGGAAGAAGTCTCACCTTGTCCTTTGCGGTCAGCACCAGCAGTCCTTTTTCAAGGCATGCCTTGAGAACATCGGGTGCTTTTTTGGTTTTCAGTGCAATGCCGATCATAAAGCCCAGACCTGTAACAGACTCGACCTCCTCAATTGCGGAAAGCTCCGTGCGGAGCCATTCCGCCTTTTGCGTGATCTCATCGAGTACGCCCGGCGTTTCCAGCGTTTCCAGCACCTTGACAGCTCCGGCACAGACCACGGGATTGCCGCCGAATGTAGAGCCGTGCGCACCCTTTCCGAGGACATCGGCGCACTTTTTGTTCGCAAGACACACGCCGATCGGCAGTCCGCCGCCAATGCCCTTGGCACAGGTCGTGACATCCGCCTGTACGCCGTAATGCTCCCCTGCCAGGAGCTTTCCGGTACGTCCGATACCGGTCTGCACCTCATCCGCGATCATCAGGAGGTCGCGTTCATCGCAGAGCCTGCGGATCTCGTCCACAAATGCCTGGTCAAGCGCGGTGACACCGCCCTCACCCTGTACGTACTCGATCATGACCGCACAAACCGTGTCATCGAGCTTGTCATGCAGATCGGCGATATCATTCGCCTTTGCATAGCGGAAATCGCCTACAAACGGGAAAAAGCTGGTGTGGAACACGTCCTGTCCGGTCGCCGACAATGTTGCGATGGTGCGCCCGTGGAACGAATTGACCAGCGTGATAATGGTCGATCTGCCCTCGCCATATTTGTCAAAGCTGTACTTTCTCGCCAGCTTGATCGCGCATTCATTCGCCTCAGCGCCGCTGTTTGCAAAAAACATCTTCTCATAGCCGGACAGCGCGCACAGCTTTTCCGCAAGCTGTGCCTGCGGTGCGTGATAGAACAGATTCGAGGTGTGCTGGAGCATTCTCACCTGCTCGCAGACTGCATCTGCCCACGCCTGGTTACAGTAGCCAAGCGATGCCGTACCGATACCGCTGCCAAAGTCGATGTACGTCTTTCCCGTCTCATCGCGGATGGTAGCTCCCGAGCCGCTGTCAAGCACCACCTCACTGCGTCCGTAGGTCGCCATGATATGTGCATTTGTTGATTCAATGATATTCTTCATTACCGTCGCTCCTAACTTTCCCAGATTCCCGACCAGTCAGCTTACGTTATCCCCTAGTATAAACACTATCCACAACTCAGTGAATAATTTTTTATTACTTTAAGACTCTTTTTATAGATCTTCGTATGGAACAGAAGTTTCGCTTGTTCGATATTCATGCTTTTCATAATAGCCTATAAGCTCTCCGCAGTCATTATGCAAAGCTATCATATAAACATCCTTATTTTCTTTGGGATTGTGAAATGTAAATATTCTGTTGTTTTCAGGCGATTTTCTGAACCATTCGAGGACGTTCTTTATTTTGTCATTGGAATCGGCGTTGTGACAGTCCATAAGTGACTTCCCTATGAGCGACGCGCCGCCTCTTTTGGCATATCGTGCAATTGCCGTTGAATTCATGTAAATAATTTTGTGGTATGTATCGCACACCACTATGGGCGCAATATCCGAATCTATAATGCTTTTAAAAAATACTGAAAGTTCCATAAGTTTACCCCTTATTTACAGGTGGACAGTACTACTATAAATACTGCACCCACAGCACGGCATATGCCACAAGTGTTCCGATCCCGAAGGTCAGCAATGTGATTTTTCGCCAATGACTGCTCTCATCGCACAGGCAGAACAGATCCGGCTGTGTGCGGTCGTAGCAGACCTTTACGCGGTCGCCCGTGCGCCGATGATACTGCCAGTCCGGCAGATAATAACGGCTTGCAGAGACGATCTCACCCTGAGTCGTTTCGTAGCGGACAACGGGAGCGTAAGCCTCAGTTTCGCTGTGATTTCTATACACCCTCTGGGTTCGCTTGCCCACGACCGTTCCCATCGTACAGACCGGATGGGAGATCCTCCCTTTTCTGATCGGAATAAACGCTGCAATGATACAGCCGACCGCGATCAGTACCGGCAGGAGGAGCAGCAGTCTCATCAACGGAACATCGTGCCGATGCCCTCATTAGAAAGGATCTCAATGAGGATAGAATGCGGCACTCTGCCGTCAATGATGACCGTTTTCTTGACACCGCGGCGTACTGCCTCAACGCAGCAGTCGATCTTGGGGATCATGCCGCCCGAGATGATGCCGCGTTTCTTCATAAACGGTACTTCGCTCACATTGACCTCGCGGATGAGGGTGGACGGATCCTCCTTATCGCGCAGGAGTCCTGCAATATCCGTCAGAAGGATCAGATTTTCCGCACCGACTGCGGTCGCGATCTGGGATGCTGCCGTATCCGCATTGACATTATACGCCTGTCCGTCTGAATCACTTGCAACGGTGGCAATGACGGGAATGACGTTGTTGTTCAGTGCATCCAGGATGGGCTTGGGATTGACCTTGGTGATACTGCCCACAAATCCCAGATCCTCATCGTTCGGACCATAGGTGCGTTCTGCGGTGAGCATCTGCCCGTCCAGTCCGCACAGACCCACTGCCGCGCCGCCCTTCTGTCCAAGGAGGGATACAAGCTCCTTATTGACCTTGCCGGCAAGCACCATCTTGACAACATCCACGGTTGCCTCGTCCGTATAGCGGAGTCCGCTGATGAATTTGCTTTCGATGTTCAGCTTTTTGAGCATATCGCTGATCTCCGGACCGCCGCCGTGTACCAGCACGACCTTGATGCCGACCAGCGTCAGCAGGACGATATCGCTCATCACCGCCTGTTTCAGCTCATTATTGGTCATGGCGTTGCCGCCGTACTTGACAACAACGACCTTGTTATGATACTTCTGGATATAGGGCAGCGCATCGTTCAGGACACGCGCTCTGATCTCATTTGCGATCTGATTGTGACTCAATGGTAACACTCCTTATGGAATTGCTGCATCAGGAACGATAATCTCCGTTGATGCGCACATAATCGTAGGTCAGGTCACATCCCCAGGCAACTGCGATGCCGTCGCCCTTGCCGATGGAGATGTGGATGCGAATCTCCTCCTCCGAGAGGATCTCCTTTGCCTTCTCCTCAGAGAACTCGATACCTGCACCGTCCTCACATACGAGGATCACACCCTTTTCAGAGCCGATGGTGACATCCACCTGCTGGATATCGAACTCTGCCGGCGCATAGCCCACGGCACAGAGAATCCTGCCCCAGTTGGCATCTTCGCCGAAAATGGCAGCCTTCAGCAGGCTGGAGGTAATGACAGACTTCGCCACGATCTCCGCAGTACGGTCATCCGCAGCGCCGTCACACAGGCACTCGATCAGCTTGGTCGCACCCTCACCGTCACGCGCCATCATGCGTGCCAGATTCATCAGCACGGTATACAGCACGTCCTTGAAGGTATCATAATCCTCGTTCTCCTTGGTGATCTTCGGATTCTCCGACTGACCGTTTGCCAGGATGCACACCATATCGTTGGTCGAGGTATCGCCGTCTACGCTGACGCGGTTGAGCGTCAGGAACACGACCTCACGCAGTGCCTCCTTCAGGAGTGCCGCATCAATGTCACAGTCTGTCGTCAGGAAGGTCAGGGTTGTCGCCATGTTCGGATGGATCATGCCGCTGCCCTTGAGCATACCGCCCAGATGGCAGGTCTTGCCGCCGATCTCGAAGCTGACAGCCACTTCCTTGGGAACGGTATCCGTTGTCATGATGGCATTCACAGCTGCCGCATTGCCGGTCTCGCTCAGACCCTCAGCAAGCCTGGGAATGCCGTTCACGATCGGCTCGATCGGCAAAGGCTGACCGATGACACCGGTTGATGCCACGATGATGTCCTCCGGCTTGAGGTTCAGTGCCTGCGCAGCCGCCTCACACATCATTTCCGCCTTTTCCTCACCGTCCGCGTTGCAGGTGTTGGCATTGACAGAATTCACGATGACCGCCTGTGCAAAGCCGTCTCTGATATGCCGCTTGGTGACTGCGATCGGAGCACCCTGCACCTTGTTGGTGGTGTACATTGCTGCCGCCGTACACGGCTGATCCGCCGCGATCATAGCAAGATCGTTCTTATCAGGATCGCCGTTCACCCTGATGCCGCAGTGGATGCCGTTGGCACGAAATCCCTTGGCAGCACAGACACCGCCCTCAATGAAGGGGAAATCCTTGAATGGTTTTTTCTTCATGTCAATTACCTCATTTACAGTAAGCCTGTTGTAGTAAGCCTGTTGTTTCGTCAATGCCCATCATGATATTGAGACACTGGACTGCCGCGCCGGACGCACCCTTTCCGAGATTGTCAAGTCTCGCGCAAAGGAGCATCTGCTCGTCATTGCCGAATGTGAAGATCTCCAGCTTATTCTGACCGGACAGCGTATTCGATGCCAGGAAGAACTTTCCCTGCTCCTCGTCGGTCATCAGAGGGTTCACGCTCACCAGCTTTGCATCTGCATACTGTGCCTGGAACATCTCGTTGACCGCCGACAGGGTGATCTTTTTGTCGAGCATTCTTGTCTGGATGGGCACGGAAACCACCATGCCGCTGTAGTAATCACACACGATGGGATTGAACATCGGCGCATGTGTCAGCCCTGCAAACTTCTGCATCTCCGGCAGATGCTTGTGATGCTGGGAGAGTGCATACTGTCTGGGTGAGCCGAATTCCTCCGGTTTCTCCTCTCCCTCATATACCGCGATCGCATTCTTGCCCGCACCGCTGTAGCCGCTGGTCGCATAGGCGAACACCGGAAAATCCGCCGGGAGCATCCCCGACTTCACCATCGGGTGGAGCAGGGAGAGAAATCCGCTTGCATAGCATCCAGGAACTGCGGTTCTTGCCGAACCGGCGATATTCTCACGAAACGCCGCATCCAGCTCCGGGAAACCATACGCCCACGCCGGATCGGTTCTGTGTGCCGTAGACGCATCCAGGATGCGTGTCCCGGTATCCTTGGCAAGCTCAACTGCCTCAATGGATGCCGCATCGGGCAGACACAGGAATGTGAAATCCGCCTGCACCATCATATCGTGACGCGCATCATTGTTATGGCGATCCTCATCGGCGATCTTCAAAAGCTCGATATCGCTTCTTCCGCACAGACGGTCAATGATCTTCAGACCTGTTGTGCCTGCCTGACCGTCTACATATACTTTCACGGACATGTTAGCTTTCGTCCTCCTTATCCTTCTCATCATCCTCATCATCCGGGTCGTAGGGACATTTCCACACGCTGTACGCGCAGCACGCAATCAAGCAGAAAATGCCCCACCCCAGCG
>CAZKHW010000154.1:0-7072 GCA_964552525.1 uncultured Ruminococcus sp.
AGAAAATTCAACGTAGGCATTATCGGAGCCACCGGCATGGTCGGTCAGAGATTTGTTACATTGCTGGCAGAGCATCCGTGGTTCAATGTCAAGGTGCTGGCAGCATCCCCGAGAAGTGCAGGCAAGACCTATGAGGAGGCAGTCGGCAGCCGCTGGGCAATGACCGTGCCGATGCCGGAACAGCTCAAGGGTATGATCATCCGCGATCTGAATGCTGATATGGATTCCATCACAGCAGACGTGGATTTCGTGTTCTGCGCAGTAGATATGAAAAAGGACGAGATCAAGGCTCTCGAGGAGCGTTACGCAAAGGCAGAGTGCCCGGTCATCTCGAACAATTCCGCACATAGATTCACGCCCGATGTGCCGATGGTCGTGCCGGAGATCAATACGGGTCATCTGGAGGTCATCGAGGCGCAGAAGGCACGCCTTGGCACTAAGCGCGGCTTTATCGCAGTCAAGTCCAACTGCTCCATCCAGAACTATGTTCCGGCACTGCATCCGCTGCGCGAAAAGTTTGGTCTGACCAAGGTGCTGGCATGTACCTATCAGGCGATTTCCGGTGCTGGCAAGACCTTTGAGACCTGGCCGGAGATGGTGGATAACCTGATCCCGTTCATTGGCGGCGAGGAGGAGAAGTCCGAGCAGGAGCCGCTGAAGGTATGGGGTACTGTGGAGAACGGCGAGATCGTCAAGGCAGCCGCACCGACCATCACGACCCAGTGCCTGCGTGTACCCGTATCGGACGGTCATACCGCAGCCGTATTCGTATCCTTCGAGAAGAAGCCGAGCAAGGAGGAGATCCTGGAGCTGTGGGAGAGCTTCAAGGGCGAGCCGCAGGAGCTGGAGCTGCCAAGCGCACCCAAGCAGTTCATCCACTACTTTACAGAGGACAATCGTCCGCAGGCGCAGCTCGACCGCAACCTTGAGAAGGGCATGGCGGTTTCTGTCGGTCGTCTGCGTGAAGATACCCAGTATGATTACAAGTTTGTCTGCCTGTCCCACAATACGCTCAGAGGCGCAGCAGGCGGCGGCGTTCTGCTGGCAGAGCTGCTGGCAGCTAAGGGCTACTTTGACTAAGAGCCTGCTACATTCTGATTTCTCGAACAGGAGGGAAATGCTATGAAAAATACAATTTTTACCGGTGCGGCTGTTGCGATCACCACACCGTTCAATCTGGATGGTACGATCAATTATGAAGGGCTGGCAGCCAATATCGACTACCAGATCGACAACGGCACGGATGCCATTGTTGTCTGTGGCACGACCGGTGAGTCCTCTACCATGACGGATGCAGAGCATCGCGAGTGCATCAAGTTTACGGTCGACTACACCAAGAACAGAGTGCCTGTCATCGCAGGTACGGGCAGCAACGACACCCGGTATGCCATCGAGCTGTCCGTTGAGGCAGAAAAGCTCGGCGTAGACGGTCTGCTGCTGGTGACTCCGTACTATAACAAGACCACACAGGCAGGTCTGACCGACCACTTCACGATTATTGCCAACAGTGTCAAGACACCGATTATTCTCTACAATATCCCGGGCAGAACCGGCATTAATATCGCAGTGGAGACACTTGAAAAGCTGGGACATCACCAGAACATCGTGGCGATCAAGGAGGCATCCGGCAATATCTCCTATACAGCACAGGTGGCAGCAGCCTGCGGTGATCTGATCGACATCTACTCCGGCAATGATGATATGATCGTTCCGATCATGTCGCTGGGCGGCAAGGGCGTAATTTCGGTGCTGTCCAACATTCTGCCCAAGGAGACCCACGAGATCTGCCAGTTCTGTCTGGATAATGATTTCAAGACTGCAGGGGAGATGCAGATCAAATATCTTGATTTGATCAACGCACTTTTCTGTGAGGTCAATCCGATCCCGGTCAAGGAGGCTATGAACCAGCTTGGCATGGCAGCCGGTGCATGCAGAATGCCGCTGACCAAGATGGGCGGCGAAAATGTGGCGCGCCTGATCGCCGCAATGCGCAGAGCCGGCATGCCGGTCTCCGTAGTAGATTAATCAGCAGTGACAGCAAGGGGCACAGGGCGTCTGCCCTGCGCCCCCTTTATTTGATCTCCAGGAGGTAAATTGATATGGAACCGACAAAGATCCTCATTTCCGGCGCATCCGGCAAGATGGGACACGCCGTTGCAGCAGCAGTTTCCGGACGGGAGGACTGCACAGTCTGCGCCGGCATTGACATCAACACTGCGCAGTACAGTGATTTTCCGATTTATGAGAGCTTTTCTGCGCTCAACGAACGTCCGGATGTTCTGATCGACTTTTCAAATCCTGCCATTCTCGACAGCCTGCTGAGCTACTGCCTGACGAACGGCGTTCCGGTCGTTCTGGCAACGACAGGCTACAGTCAGGAGCAGATCGCACAGATCCGCAAGGCAGCCGAGAGCATTCCGGTATTCTTCTCATTCAACATGTCGCTGGGCATCAATCTGCTCGTCCAGCTTGCCAGAAAGGCGACCTCGATCCTCGGCGGTCAGTTTGACATTGAGATCGTGGAAAAGCACCATAACCAGAAGATCGATGCGCCCTCGGGCACTGCGCTGATGCTGGCGGATGCCATCAACGAGAGCCTTGGCAACGAGTATCACTACGTCTATGACCGCCACTCCAAGCGTCAGAAGCGCGAAAAGACGGAGATCGGTCTGCATGCGATCCGCGGCGGAACGATCGTTGGTGAGCATGACATCATTTTCGCAGGTCATGACGAGGTCATCACGCTCTCCCACAGTGCCGCTTCTAAGGAGGTATTTGCCGTAGGTGCGGTGAATGCGGCGGTGTTCCTCGCATCCCAAAAGCCCGGTATGTACGATATGGGCACCATGATGGCACAGCAGTAAGGAGTTCCCCCCCTGACAGCCCCTTGTCAGGGGGATGTTTTTTCCCTTTACCTCTAACCGATTTTGTGGTATAATAGAAGTAACCGTAACGATCCCGTGTACTGACCGCTGTTCGTACCCAAAGATCCTGTAATCGTATTTTGGAGAGGAGAGTCCCTCATGACTGCAAATGAATATCTTGAACTGAAACAATCCGCCCTGCAACGCTGTTTCTCCCGGATGAATCCCCAGCAGCTCGATGCCATCACGACTGTCAATGGCCCTGTTCTCGTCCTTGCCGGAGCCGGTTCGGGCAAGACCACCGTCATCGTCAACCGCATCGCCAATATGGTGCTGTTCGGCGATACGGCGCATCAGGACACGCCCATCCCCGGAGAGGCGATTCTCGCGGAATTACGCAGCTACATAGACGGCGGCATGATGACGCTGGGGGAATTGCAGGACATTATCGCCGAACGTCCCATCCGACCATGGCAGATCCTCGCCATTACCTTTACGAACAAGGCGGCAGGGGAGCTGAAATCCCGGCTTGCCGATACGCTGGGGGATGCCGCCCAGGACATCCATGCGGCGACATTCCACTCTGCCTGCGTGCGCATCCTGCGCCGCTGCATCGACCGGGTGGGATATAACCGGAGCTTTACCATCTATGACAGCGATGACAGTCTGCGTACTATGAAGGCATGCATGAAGGATCTGGATGTGTCCGAAAAGAAGTTTCCTCCCAAAAGCATCCTCGCTTCCATCAGTGCCGCCAAGGATCGCATGATCTCCCCGGAGGAGTACACCGCACAGGCAGGGAACGATTACTGGAAAACCGTGACAGCCCGGCTCTATCAGGCGTACCAGGCGCGTCTGCACGATGCAGATGCCGTTGATTTTGATGATCTGATCTACCTTACAGTGCGCGTGTTCGAGAACAATGCTGACATTCTGGAGATGTACCAGAACAAGTATCGCTACATTCTTGTGGATGAGTACCAGGACACCAACTACGCGCAGTATCGTCTTGTGAGTCTGCTGTCGGAGCAGCATGGCAATCTCTGTGTGGTCGGTGATGACGACCAGAGCATCTACCGTTTCCGCGGTGCAACGATCGAGAATATCCTGCAATTTGAGGAGCAGTTTCCGGGCTGTAAGACGATCCGGCTTGAGGAGAATTACCGTTCCACCCAGAACATCCTCGATGCGGCAAATGCCGTCATTGCCAACAACGAGAGCCGCAAGTCCAAAACGCTCTGGACGGCAGCAGGGGAGGGGGACAAGGTCACGCTCCTGCATGTGCAGGGAGAGCGCGATGAGGGGCAGTTCATCTGCGACACCATCGAGGAGGGGATCAACAACGGCAGTGCCTACACGGATTTCGCCGTTCTCTATCGCATGAATGCGCTTTCCAACAGCGTTGAGCGAGCTTTGATGCGCAACAAGATCCCCTACCGCGTCTACGGCGGTGTGCGGTTTCAGGATCGCAAGGAGATCAAGGATGTGACTGCATATCTGTGTGTACTCCAGAATCCCAATGATCTGATCCGGTTCGAGCGCATCGTCAATGTCCCCAAGCGCGGCATTGGTGAGGCGACTGTTGCCAATATTACGCAGATCGCACGGGATCTCCATATGAACCCGATGGAGGTCGTGCGGCAGTGTGACGAGTTCCCGGTGCTTGCCAAGCGCAGGAGTGCCCTGCTGCAGTTCTCGGGCATGATGGATGCACTTGCAGAGCAGGCAGAGACATTGCCGCTTGAAGAGCTGTTTGATCTGGTGCTGGAGCAGACAGGCTACATGGACATGCTCAAGGCAGAGGGGGAGCAGGGGGAGACACGCATCGAGAACGTCAAGGAGCTTCGCTCGAACATCGTGGACTATGTGCGTGAGAGCGAGGATCCCTCGCTGGAGGGATTCCTTGAGGAAACTGCGCTCTATACCGATGCCGACCGCGAAAGCACGGGAGACTGCGTATCTTTAATGACCATGCACACGGCAAAGGGACTGGAATTTGATACGGTGTTTGCTGTCGGGATGGAGCAGGGGATCTTTCCGGGCATGCGGAGTATGGACAGTCAGGCGGATCTCGAGGAGGAGCGCCGTCTGGCATATGTGACGATCACACGCGCCAAACGCCACCTGTATCTGATACAGTCAAGGGAGCGTCTGTTGTTCGGTTCGTACAAGCAGAACCCACTCTCACGCTTTGTCAAGGAGATCCCCGAGGAGCTGCTTGCGATCGACGACCGTGTTCCAAAACGGTGTGACATTCCGGCACAGATCGATGGTGTCAAAGGGGCATCGGGAATCCGCGCCCAGATGGCTGCCATTCAGCGTCAGAGGAGTACCGCCCCGGTTTCCTCCGCCGGAAACGGTCTGACCTTTGCAGACGGTGACCGCATTACAGATGCAGTGTTCGGCGAGGGAACGATCCTGCGTGCCGAGCCGATGGCAGGGGACTACCTGCTTGAGGTGGCGTTCGATACTGTGGGAACGAAAAAGCTGATGGCGAAATACCGAAAACTTGCCAAGCTGTGATTGGGATACACCGTGTGATTTCAAACCTTAAACAGGTTCTCAGAAGGCGGACTGTGTGTGGAACATTCAGAAGTTGATTTTTGCAGAAATTCCCCACAAAATCATTGACGAAACCCGAAAATTATGGTATAATAATAAGGTATGTAAACCGAGGAGGAGAAAGACTTGAACGTTAAACTCATTGCTCATACCGCCCTGCCAGAAAAAGTCGTGGCAGCGGCTGCCAAGCTATGCTATTCTGATACCGGCGCAATGGATCTCATGGAGGGCATGACTGACGAAAAGGCGCAGAGCTTTGTAGAAATGCTCGGCACAATGGGACACCAAAGCCCCATCGAGCATGCCAGCTTCACCTTTGCCATTGAGGGCGTGTCCCGTTCGCTGCTGGCGCAGATCACGCGGCATCGTCTTGCCAGCTTTTCGGTACAGAGCCAGCGCTATGTCAAGGTCAAGGATTTTTCCTACATCACACCGCCCGAGATCGCCGCAGATCCGCAGGCACTTGTCCTGTTTGATGAGACCATGCAGACCTGTGTGGAGGCTTACCAAAAACTGGCGGAGCGTCTTGAGGAGATCCACTTCGCGGCACTGACTGCGCAGGGGATCCCGGAACAGGAGGCGCGGCGCAAGGCTGAAAAGATGGCAATTGAGGATGCCAGATTCGTGCTGCCCAATGCATCGGAGACCAAGATGGTGATGACGATGAATGCCCGGGAGCTGCTGCATTTCTTCCATCTGCGCTGCTGTAACCGCGCACAATGGGAGATCCGCGAGCTTGCCAGGGCGATGGTTGCCGAGGTCTATCCGGTCTCTCCGGCACTGTTTGCCAATGCCGGACCGTCCTGCATTGCAGGAGCATGCCCCGAAGGCAGGATGTCCTGCGGCGAGTCCGCCGAGGTGCGCGAGGCGTACCGTATTCTCAAGGAGCAGGCGCATGCTTGAGTTTCGTACCATTACATTAGAGGATCGGGAGTGGATCTGTCAGGCACTCAAAAGCTCGGATTACCGCGGCTGTGAGTACAGCTTTGCCAATAATATGGCGTGGCGGCGGCTCTCCGGCTCGCAGATCGCGCGGTACAAGGAATTCTACCTATGCTGTGCGATGGAGACAGAGGACGGCATCCCGAGCTTCTGTTATCCGGCAGGCGAGGGTGACCACCTCGATGTGATCGCGCAGATGCGTGCATTTTCCGCATCAAGAAATGCACCGCTTTCCCTCTGGAACGTTTCGGACGAGCGGCTTTCCTGGCTGGAGGAGCAGTTCCCAAGTGAATTTACAGCAGAGGAGAACCGCGGAAGCTGGGACTACCTCTACCGCGCGGAGGATCTGGCAGAGCTTGGCGGACGCAAGTACCACCAGAAACGCAATTTCCTGCACCGCTTTGCAGCCTACGGCGCAGTTTGGTCGGATCTGACCGAGCGCGACTTTGATGACTGCATTGCATTCGCAGCGCGGTGCTACAATGACCGGCTTGAGGGCGATCATTCGGGAATTGCGGAGCAGTTCGCAATTGACACGTATTTCCGACACTTTGACGAACTGCGATTGCAGGGCGGTGTGCTGCGTGCCGATGGAAGGCTTATCGCCTTCACGATCGGAGAACCGCTTAATTCCGATACCTTCTGTGTCCACATTGAGAAGGCGGATACGGCGTTCCAGGGCGCATATGCGGCGGTCAATCAGG
>CAZKHW010000155.1:0-6894 GCA_964552525.1 uncultured Ruminococcus sp.
CAAGTTCCTGCACATGCTGATCAAGGAGTTCCCGGTTGTGGAAAGACCGCAGCCGCCTGCACCATCATTCGACAATTCCAAGTGGGACAGCTACCAGGAGACTGCCTCCCCCCAGATGCAGGAATTCTACCAGAACGCGATCCTCCAGTACGGCAATACCTCCCGTCTGTGGAATGCCGTTGCCAAGGCGCAAAGCGGTGAACCGACCACAGTTGCTTACCTTGGCGGTTCGATCACAGAGGGCGACCACGCACCGACCTGCTATGCACAGCGTTCGTTCAATTACTTTGCGGACACGTTCGGCACGGGAAACAACTGCAAGTTCATCAATGCCGGCATGTCCGGTACTTCCTCCGTTGTCGGTCTGATGCGTGCGCAGCGCGATATCCTCGATGCGAAACCCGATGTTATCTTCATCGAGTTCTCTGTCAACGACCATCCCGAGGAGATCTACAAAAAGAGCTTTGAGAGCCTTGTCAAAAAGTGTCTCTCCCAGGAGCAAGAACCTGCGGTCATCATCATCATCAACCGTGCAAAGGGCGGCTACTCCATGAAGGAGCAGATGGCGGCTGTCGGCAAGCAGTACGACGTTCCGGTCATCAGCATGGACGATGCACTGACCAAGGCATTTAATTCCGGACTGCTCCAGACCGGTGACTACTACACCGATGAGTACCATCCGCACGCGGACGGTGCTGCGCTCATCGCAGACAGCATTGCTTACTTCTACCGTCAGGCACTGAGAACCGAGCACCAGTCCCCTGCCTATACCATTCCGGACGGCAAGGTCTATGGTAATGAGTATGCAACCGGTTCGATCGTTCCGGTCTCCTCCCTGTCCGGTTTCAATGCAGGCTCGTTCAAGGAGGATAACTCCAACGGGCGTTTCGCTTACGGCTATACGTTCCAGAAAGGTTCAGCCAACACGCCGATGACCTTCAAGACCACGGGCAAAGGCATCTTCATCGTGTTCAAATCCAATCAGAATTCCAGCCTTGGCGTGTTGAATGTGACTGTCAACGGCAAGACTTCCCAGATCAACGGCAACAAGCTCTACGCCTGGGGCGGCGCAGACAGCGACGTTGCCTACATGCAGGATGCCTCCGGTGAACTGAATGTTTCCATCAGCATGGACAACGCCGGCAATGACTTCACCATCTGGGGCATCGGTGTGATCAAATAACCTATAGACATCGGATTTGGAGGAAACACCTGCTGCGCAGGCTACAATCTGCTACGTCGATTGCCGTCTTTACGATCCTCTACACTGACGTAAGCGGCGTAGAGGATCGGTATAAGCAATGAAAGTAACATCGTGGAAGGATATTGTTATGAAACAGCAAACAAAAAAGCTCACAGCAGCAGTTCTTTCCGTTGCCTGCGCACTCAGCAGTCTCGGCGTGATACCCTGTGCGGCAACAAAACCGATGGATAAAATTTACTTTTACAGCACATTTGAGAAAGGAACAGACGGCTGGACAGGACGCGGCATGGTGTTCCCTGTTCTCAGCGATGCGGCAGCCTCGCTGGGAACACACTCGCTGCTCGTGACAGGTCGAACAGAAGCATGGAATGGTGCAGCACTTAGCTTGAACACCACAAACTTCAAGCCGGGTAAATATTACGTTTTTTCGGCTGATGTTTGCTATCTGGACGGTTCCCCGACAGATACGTTCCGCCTCATGCTGCAATATGAAGACGGCACAGGCATTACAAAATACGATCTGATTGCTGAGTGCATTGCTGCAAAGGGTGAATGGACGAGACTCTACCAACCCCACTACACCATTCCCGCAGGAGCAACCGAAATGCAAATCTATGTGGAAACGAGTGAATCTACCGTTGATTTTTTTATAGATGAAGTAGTTGGTGCAACGTTAGATGCAAGTGTCGATTCTGTGGTCAAGGGCGATATCAACGAGGACGGTCTGGTCGATGTGTTCGACCTCACGATAGGGAAACGGTATCTCCTTGACAGCCAATTCTCCTTAGCCGGTGACGTGGATGAGAACGGCAGCTTCGAGCTGTCCGACCTCATCCAGCTCCAGAAGTTCATCCATGCACAGATCAAGAAGTTCACTGTCGTTGAGCAACCGACAGAACCTGTGCCCACTGAACCTGCGCCGACAGAGCCAGTCCCCACTGAGCCTGTACCGACTGAATCTGTTCCTACCGAGCCGACTCCCACCGAGCCGAACGTTAGCTACATGGCATCCATTCAGGACACCATGACCGCCTCCGTTCCGGACAGTGCGACACAGGTCGTTCCCGGACGTGATTACGGTACAGTCATTCCCATCAGCTACTACTCGACAATTGCCACGAAGGAAAAGGGCGCGAATGTCCTGCTTCCGGCAAACTACAGCGAGGATAAGCAGTATCCTGTACTGTACGTCAACCATGGAATCTTCGGCGATCAGAATTCCATGCTCGACGAGGGCATGAAGGTTCGCACGATTGCCGGAAACCTTACCGCATCCGGCGAGGCTGAGGAAATGATCATCGTCTTTACGTTCATGTACACCAGCGAGAACACCGAGAACTGCCAGGGCTTCACCGTGGAGGAGACGCAGAAGTACGATGCATTCCGCGAGGATCTCACGCAGTGCCTGATGCCCTACATCAACGAGCACTACTCGGTCAAGACAGGACGGGAAAACACCGGTATTTCGGGATTTTCGATGGGCGGTCGTGAGACGCTGTACATCGGCATCACAAAACCAGAGTACTTTGGCTACATCGGTGCAGTCTGCCCTGCTCCGGGTGTGACACCGGGTGTGGACGGTTTTATGGCGCACCCGGGCAACATGCAGGAAAGCGAACTGAAGATCTCTGACCCTGCAAACCAGCCGTATATGCTCTTACTGGCAGGCGGCACGAATGACGGTGTTGTCGGCACATTCCCCCAGAAGTACAACGAGATCCTGACTGCCAACGGGCAGGAACACCTTTGGATCGAAGTGCCCGGCGGTGGTCATGACGGCTCAACCGTTGCACCCATGTTCTACAATCTGCTGCGTCATATTTTCAAGGGATAATAGAATCACCCCTGCGGATGCATGTTTCCGCAGGGGTGATTTTTTGCAGTGATTTCCAAAACTGATTGCATTCTGTTCCCATTTGTGTTATAATAAAAAGAGACTGCGGCGGTCTTATCCTTTGAAAGCCGCCATAGAACAATGGAAAGGAAGTAGACCTATGAAACAAACCTATCTCGCATCCATTGCCGCGTTCGCAGCGTGTCTGGTAACATGCACCGGGTGCAGCATCCCCAGAACGCGTGAGCCGTCCGACCCGCCCGTTTTCTCCCAGAACGCACAGACGACAGCCGAGACTCCCCTGCTCACAGGAATCAGCGCATCTCCCGAGGAACTGCTGGCTGCCATGACGCTTGAGGAAAAGATCGCACAGATGATGATGCCCGATTTCCGCTGCTGGGATACGGACAGCGGCGCACAGGAACCGGTTTACGTGCTGCATGAGGAACAAGCCGCAGCAATCACACGGTATCATTTTGGCGGTGTGATCCTCTTTTCCGAGAACATGGAAACTGCCGAGCAAACCGTCAGGCTGATCGACTCCCTCCAGAATGCCAACGCTGACGGCGGACGCACCGGGCTGATGATCGCAGTCGATCAGGAGGGCGGCAGCATCTCCCGGCTGACAATGGGCTGCCAGATGCCGGGCAATATGGCACTTGGTGCGGCTGGTTCTGAGGATCTGGCGCAGCGATCCTATGCACTCATGGCAAACGAACTCCGGGCACTCGGATTCAATACAGATTTTGCGCCATCGCTCGACATCAACAGCAACCCCTCCAACCCCGTCATCGGCATCCGTTCGTTCGGAGACGATCCGGAGGCAGCGGCTGCACTCGGATGTGCCGGCATCAAGGGACTGCAAAGCGAAGAGATCATCCCGGCTGTCAAGCACTTCCCCGGACACGGCGATACCGCGATCGACAGTCATACGGGACTGCCCCTGATCGACAAAAGTCTGGAGGAAATAGAACATGCCGAGCTGCTCCCCTTCCGTCAGGCAATCGAAAACGGCGCAGAGATCGTCATGACCGCGCACATCCAGTATCCGCAGATCGAAAGCGATACCTATGTATCCCTTGCTACCGGAGAAACCGTCACGCTCCCTGCAACCCTGTCTGATGACGTTCTCACCGGCATTCTCCGCAACAAGCTCCGGTTTGACGGGGTCATCATTACAGATTCTATGGTGATGGACGCAATCAAAGAGCATTTCGATTCTCTGGATGCGGCAAAGCTCGCCATCAACGGCGGTGTGGATATGCTCCTGATGTCGGTCAACACCGCAAATCCTGCCCAGCTTGATGCGGTTGACAGCTATATTTCAGGCATTGCCGCGATGGTGAATAACGGCGAAATCCCTCAGTCGCGCATTGACGAATCGGTGCTGCGCATCCTCCGGCTGAAGGAGAAGTACGGCATCCTCTCCCCTATCGCGCCGGATGCTGACGATACCGCGTCCCGTGCCGCGGCTGCACTGGACTATGTCGGCTCTAAGGGAAATCACGAGATCGAGTGGGACATTGCCAGCCGCACGACGACACTGCTGTCGAATGAGAACGACGCACTTCCGATCGGCTCTGATGAAACGGTGGCTATGTTCTATCCGTATGCATCACAGCGGCAGTCGCTGGAATATGCGGTTGAACGACTCCAGGAGGACGGTCTGCTGCCGTCAGATGCTGCCATCACCTATTACAGCTACGAGGAACCGGATGCACAGAGCATCGCCTCACAGATTACAAATGTAGATACAGTCATTGCCGTTTCGTCTCTCTATAGTGCCGAGGAAATGAATCCAAACAGTCCGGACGGGGCAGGCAGTGCCTATCTTGATGCCCTGCTTGCACAGACGCACCAGAACGATGCCGATTTCGTTCTCATCAGCAGCCAGCTCCCCTATGATACGGCACGGTATCCGGATGCCGACGCGATCCTGGTCTGCTATGCTGCCAAGGGTATGCTGGAAAAGCCGGGAGACTTCTCCGGCACAACGACCGCCTACGGTCCAAACCTGATCGCGGCGATATATGCGGCATTCGGCGGCAATATCCCGACCGGCAGGCTGCCTGTGAATGTTCCGGCACTCGATGCCAGCTATCATTACACAGAGGAGATCCTCTATGAGAGAGGGTCGAACGCATTCGCACAATAAGATCTTTGTGAAAACAGTGCCGCCGTCACACCTCTGTGACAGCGGCACTGTTTCTGATTCATTTCATCAATTCACGTTTGAGCAGACCCAAATCATAAATATCCAGAACACCATCACCATCGCAGTCGGCTGCCATGGCACTTGCCATCTCCACGCGCTGACCAAGAAGCCATTTCTGGAACAGAATGATATCCGCTACCGAAAATGCTCCATCGCCGTCTATGTCACCAAGGATGACCTCCGGAGCATCCGTGGGACGGGAATCCGGATCAAAGCCCGAGATCTCATTGAACTGCCGCTTTAACTCCTGATCACAGAGCTTACAAGTCTCACGGTCATAGTGCCCTCCCGGTGTTGCCCAAAGTACCGGGCAGAGCTGGCGGTCATACGCCGCCTTGCACACGGAGGAGAGGAACAACCGGACAGAATCCGGATCTTTGCCCTTGGTCGGACAGCCGTACTCGCCGACAATCACCGGGATCCCCTTGTCAATGTAGTGTGTTTTCATCATGTCCATCTGCTCGTTCAGCTCCCGGAAATCCTCGTCAGTTCCCCAGGTCGGGCGCATCTTTGCCCAGCTTGCATCCTCCTCCAGGAGCGCAAAGCCTGCCGGCGTGTAGTAGTGGACGGAGACCGCCATGCGGTTCGCCGGATCATCCGGCATCTTGAACAGCGGATCACAGGTGCGTCCAAAGTCCGTATTATAGCCGGAAATAAGCAGATGCCGCTGCGGATTGTTGCCGCTCGAGGAACGGATCACATCCACAAATTTCTGATTGACCTCATCGGCAAGCGCATAGGAGGCTTGTTTCTCTGCCTCCGAGCCACCCCAGGGATTCCACACAGATTCCCAGCCAAGTTCCTCATTCTGGGACTCGAACATCAGGTGATCATCGTAATCCGCAAAAGCATCCGCGATCTGCGTCCACATGACCTCATACCGATGCATGCACTCGTCCTTATTATCCGGGAACTTATTCACCCAGCCGTTATCCCAGTGAATATTGATAATACAGTACATATCCGCATCAATAACCCAATCGACGATCTGCTGCACACGCGCCGTGTATTCCGGACTGATCTGATAGTTCTCCCCCATCATATTCGACCATGCCACCGGAACACGGACAACGCCAAAGCCCTCGTCCGCCATGCCCTGGATCATGGGCTGTGTAATGACCGGACTGCCCCACGCCGTCTCGTAATCCGTGGGCTTTCCGTCACTATACTGTGCGATCCAGTCGCCGCACGCCTCCATGGTATTTCCCAGATTGATGCCGATCCCCATCTCATGCACCAGCTCCATCGTTGAAATATCACGCATACCGCGGTTCTCCTTCGGTGCAGCGTTTACCCCTGTGCTGCTAAAGGCTGCACACGCAAGCGTGCCTGCGGTGATCCATGCCATCAGCTTTTTTCTGAACATTTCCGACGCCTCCTATTGAAAAACATTCCGTTTTGTGCTATACTAATATTATAATTATAGCATATAATCTTGAATTTGTCTACTCAATTATATGAATTTATTAGCCCTGAGCAAAACTGAAATTTTCATGCAACATAGGGAAACCAGAGCAATAGCAGGGCAAAATATCACTCCAAATATAGAAAACAGCCAGTCACTGTGGTATAATTAAATTGGAAACAAACCATACGAAAGGGGCTGGCTGTTATCTATCGTCAAGAAATCATGCAGGACAT
>CAZKHW010000156.1:0-2740 GCA_964552525.1 uncultured Ruminococcus sp.
ACAGTATGCCCTGTTGCTTCAAAGTCCTCCACCTTTTCCGTATGTCCGCAGACGGAACAGCTATGATAGGTATAGCCTGCTATTTCACAAGTCACAGGACGTTCCATGAGGTCGCCGAACGTATGTCCCTTGGCATCTATTTTCTCTGTTGAAAGAACTCTGCCGCAGGTTTCACATTCCTTATGCCTGTGTCCCGATATTACGCAGTCCGCTTCAAAGTCGATGATCCAGTCGCTCTCGGTATGTCCCGTTGCTTCAAATTCCTCCACCTTTTCCGTGTGTCCGCAGACGGTACAGCTATGATAGGTATAGCCGTCTATTTCACAGGTCACAGGACGTTCCATGAGGTCACCGTAAGTGTGTCCTTTGGCTTTTATGGTCTCTGTTGAAAGTACCTTACCGCAGGTTTCGCATTCCTTATGCCTGTGTCCCGATATTACGCAGTCCGCTTCGGCGTCGGTGATCCAGCCGCTCTCCTTATGTCCTGTCGCTTCAAAGTCCTCCACCTTTTCCGTATGTCCGCAGACGGTACAGCTATGATAGGTATAACCTGCGATTTCACAAGTCACAGGACGTGTCATGAGTTCACCGTAAGTGTGCACGTTCGTGATCGGTAAAATTTCCGTCATGGTTGTGCCGCAGGTAGTGCAGGTATGAATTTTCACACCCGTCTCATTGCAGGTAGGCTTCTTTGTGATCACGCCTTCGCCGTCGTTATCCCACGTATGGATCGAGATTTCCTCTCTGCCGCAAAGGGCGCATTCTCTCGTGCGCGACTCATCGTCATTGATATGCCACTTGCTCCAGGCGTGATACTCGTATTCTTCCTTTCCGCATTCGCAAACGTGCTTATGCTGCTTTTCATCGATATCTTCCCAATTGCCGAAGGTATGCCCGATTGTTTTCGGGATCACTTCCGTTTTCGGTGTTCCGCAGATCTGGCAGGTATACTTTATCTCGCCTTCCGTCAGATGCGTTGCAGGAGTAATGATTTTTCCCTCATCCCAAGTGTGTATCGAAAGCTCGACCTCGCCGCAAACGCTGCATACACGCTCGCGCGATTCGCCGTCATGTATTTTCCAATCACCCCAAGTGTGAGCCGCGTATTCTACCACTCCGCAATGACAAATACGCTTATGCTGAGTACCATTTGCCTTCTCCCAATCACCGAATGTATGTCCTTTGGGTTCTATGATCTTTCTCTCAAGCAGCTTACCGCAAGTTTCACATTGCTTATACTGGCTTCCTGACGTCACGCAGTCCGCCTCGGAGCCGATTTTCCAGCCGCTCTCCTTATGTCCGGTTGCAGGTATGTCTTTAACCTTTTCTGTAAATCCGCAGGCGGTACAAACATGATAGGTATATCCGGCTGCTTCACAAGTCGCAGGATATGTTTGGGGTTCGCCATAATTGTGTCCCTTTGCATCAATGGGCTGCACGCTTGTCTCATCTATAGCTCCGCAAGTCAGGCAATGATGCGATTTGCTTCCCTTCTCGGTACAAGTCGGAGCTATATCATCGGTATATGCCGTATCCCATTTATGTCCGGTTGCCGGAATCTCCAAGATTCCTTTATACCCGCATTTCTCACATTCTCCGTGACCGATTCCGATCTCTGTACAGCTCGGATCTTTATCCACGGTATATCCCTCTTTCATGGAATGCCCGGTTTCAGGAATAAGTTCTATCTTAATGATGCTATCGCAAGCTGCACATTGCATAATCCGGCTGCCTGCTGTTGTGCAGCCCGGTTCGATGTTGACTTTCCATTCGCCATCCTTATGTCCGGTTGCAGGAATTACCGGGGACTCTGTTAATTCTTTTTCGGCTTTATCATCTTCAAAGATCTTTTCGCAAATGGTGCAATGATAATATTTCGTACCATCTACGACACAGGTTGGTTCTTTTTCTTCAAGCTTTAATTCGTGCCCATTGTGCAGTAAAAGCACATGTTTAGTGTAGTCCGCTCCTAAAGTACCCGAAACTAACTTGCTTATTGTTTTGTCCCAATATGTATTATCCTCAGGCAAAACAAGCGATGAATTGCCATTGAATTGAGGCAGCTTAATTTCCGTGAGCGCATTATCGCCCGCAAGTATAGTACCCGTGTCAGCTCTACTACTAATTTGAAATTGGTCTCCAGCTAGAGAGAGCTTATCAAGCTTGCTGCAGTCCTTTAACATAGAGTTCATATTCGTAACACTGCCCGTATTAAAACTTGACAAGTCAAGCGATGTAAGTCCGCTGCATCCTTGGAACATAGAACTCATATAGTAAACTTTGCCCGTCTTAAAACTTGACAAGTCAAGCGTTGGAAGGCTGCTGCATCCTTGGAACATATAGCTCATATTCGTAACTTGACTCGTATCAAACCTTGACAAGTCAAGCTTTGGAAGGCTGCTGCAATTATTGAACATATATTGCATATCCTTAACACTACTCGTATTAAAACTTGACAAGTCAAGCAATGTAAGTCCGCTGCATCCATCGAACATATATGTCATATTCGTAACTTGACTCGTATCAAACTTTGACAAGATAAGCTCTGGAAGGCTGCTGCATCCTTGGAACATATAGCTCATATTCCTAACTTGACTCGTATTAAAACTTGACAAGTCAAGCGTTGGAAGGCTGCTGCAATTATTGAACATATATTTCATATTCTCAACAAGACCCGTATCAAACCTTGACAAGTCAAGCGATGTAAGGCTGCTGCAATTACTGAACATATATTGCATAT
>CAZKHW010000156.1:2840-6878 GCA_964552525.1 uncultured Ruminococcus sp.
CTTGACAAGTCAAGCGATGTAAGGCTGCTGCAATTACTGAACATATATTGCATATCCTTAACGCTTTCCGTATTAAAGTTTGACAAGTCAAGCTCTGGAAGGCTGCTGCAATTATTGAACATATATTGCATATTCTCAACAAGACCCGTATCAAAACTTGACAAGTCAAGCGATGTAAGGCTGCTGCAATTACTGAACATATATTGCATATCCTTAACGCTTTCCGTATTAAAGTTTGACAAATTAAGATTTGGAAGGCTGCTGCAGTTTCGGAACATATATTGCATATCCTCAACACTACTCGTATTAAAACTTGACAAGTTAAGCGATGTAAGTTCGCTGCATCCATCGAACATATAGCTCATATCCGTAACATATCTCGTATCAAGGAATTTATTAAAATTTTCAATATCATCAGTTGTTTTTAACCTGTCGAACCCTCCAAACCACTTTTTCGTATTCTTTGGTCTAATTTTGTTCCAAAAAACTACCTTCTCAACATTCTGACTAAAGAAGTGGCCCCTGTAAAACCAAGCATGCACCCATTCCGCTTCCCCAGACGAATCAAAAGAATTTTTAATCTCATTGTGTTTGTCCTTACCAGTAGAATTATCCAATAATTTTTGGTTCCTACCTGGTGTAACATTAAACTCAGAAGGGAGCTCTAGCCCTTCATTGACCCTCGTTGCTTCCTCAATTTCCACTGAACTAATTATTAATGTACAAATTTTAAAATTATTATCATTTACAATTTCGTTACCCTCGGCATCTTTACTTGCTTTGATATACCAATATATTGTCTCGGTCGGTTTCCCATCATATGTATCTTCAGCCGCCGCCCGCAGCTCAATCGGCGGAACATACATTATCGGCATACTCATGACAAACGCCAAAAAGCATAATACAATGGAAAAATGTACAAATTTCTTCATAATTTCGCTCTCCTTTTGTAAGTGATAGCTATATATTGAAACACCGTAATGTGTATATACATAATTATAATATCACTTTTATAAAGAGCAATCAAGTGCTTTTGAACAAAATTCTTCTGTAAATGCACATTTTCGGCAGATTGCACAAAATAATGCTGTAATTTTAAACAACAAGACGGTTTTTCTCGCTGAAAAATGAAAAAATTGCCAAAAAGCTGTCAGAAAACTGTCACAGACTCCTGCCAATCGCATGTCCGACAGATACCGGCAGCTCGTTTCCCGTGTTCAGATGCGCAATATACCTCGGCAGCAGCTCAACCTTGTTTTGCTGAAACAATAGAATGATCGTCGAACCGCCGTATTCAAAATGTCCCTTTTCTGTTCCGGCAGCAGCCTCCTTCCGGAACGGCTCATTCTGGATCTTCCCGACCAGCAGCGCACCGACCTCCATCTGCACGACATCGCCAAGCGCAGGATTGTGCAGGAGCGTGAATTCACGGCTGTTGCGAATGTAGACCGGAAACTGTTCGCACGCGATCGGACGCACACAGTGCAGTACGCCCGGAATCCGCTCCTGCCTTTGCACCTGTCCGCTGACGGCATACAGATAATGATGATAATGCTGTGGCTCTAATCGAAAAATGCAGCAAAGTCCGCCTTTGAATTGCTCCGCAAGTGCGTCATCCTGCAAGAGCCCTGCGACTGTATACGTGCTGTGCTTGATCTGCATCCGGAGATTTTCGTCAATGCGGTACGCGCTCATAAATCCGTCACAGGGGCATAAAACCACCCTTGCATCCGCCTGAATGTGCAGACGCTTTCGGCGCATAAAAAAATCATTGAAGGACGCAAATTCCTGCTGTTCGCAGCCAGTCAGGTCGATTTTGTACTTGCACCTGTAATAGCCGATCAGCCAGTGTGACAAGGGCGAGGAGAGATATTTTGCCGCCGCATCGGAAACAGACGGCTTGACCAGGAGCTTCAGCAGCTCCCGCCCCGGAATGGTGCGGTACAGAAACCGCAGAGAGAGCGATTCACTCATACAGCATCCCACCCCATGAACAGCAGCACGCCGACCGCCTCCATCGCACCGACCATGATCAATGCAATTTTTCCGATGGCATTGGGCTTTTTGATTTTAACCGGTGTCAGAAAGCCCAGCCCCGTCACGAACAGCAGCAACGGGAAAAGTGCGGTATTGCGGAAAATGTGATTGTCGAACAGGATGTATACGACTGGCAGGAGAATGCAGATCGTTGTGACCGGAACACCGAGAAAACCGCTTTTCTGTTCCGGCTGCTCCTGCTGCCGCTGGGATTCAAGAACATTGAAATAGGCAAGCCGGATCAGCGCCGCAAGGATATACAGTGCAGCAATGCAGCCAGAAACACTCTGCCTGTCGGTGATCTCATACACGAACAGTGCCGGAAGTACGCCAAAGCTCACCAGATCACTCAGCGAGTCGATCTGGATGCCGAAGGCTTTCTCGGCAGGTGTACGCATCTTGGTTTTTGCGACCGTGCCGTCGAACATATCGCAGACGCCAGCAGTCATCAGCCAGAGAATTGCCGCCTGCCAGCGCCCCCCCAACACCTCAAAGATGCCGAAGCACGCACAGAGCAGTCCAAGATAGGTCAGAATGACCGTATAGTCATAAAAGCCGATTTTACGAATTTTACGAAATTTCATAACGCTCACCTCATTTTATTAGTCCAAACAGGATACTATATGCCAGAATACACCACGGCTTACCGAGAATGATGATCCAGATGAATTTTTTCGCGTCCATTTTCATGAGTCCCGAGAAATAGCACAGGAAATCATCCGGAAATAGCGGCAGCAGCGTTGCCACGAACAGAAACCGACCATAGTTTCGGCTCTGTTCGACTTTTTTGCTCCATTTGTCGTAGGTCTTTTCGCTGAACATCATGCGGACGATCTTGATGCCGTACTTTTTAGCAAGAAAATAGGAAATGATAGAACCGCCGCTGATGCCGATGTAATTGCAGAGAAATCCGCCGATCGTCCCGAATGCGACCGCCCCTGCCGCACATCCAAGATACCCCGGAAGTACCGGCACGACTACCTGACCTGCCTGAAACACCGTTAGTACCAGCGGTCCTGCCGCGCCGAAGCCTTGGATATAGGTCTGGAAATCCTCGACGGATGTGAACTGATGCCCCAGAAACAGCTTCAGTATCAGCACGCAGAGTACCAGAACAACTATGATCGCACACGCCTGTATACGCTTATCCATGAAAACGCTCCTTTCCCGAAAAGAAATCATATACACGCAGCAGTGTATTTCTGTACCATGTGAAAATACCGGTTTTCCCGACATACCGGAAACTGCACTCCGCCAGCAGGACTCCGGCGATCGCATCCGGGATCACATGCTGCCTTGTCGTCAGCGTGGAAATGCAGACCGCAAGTGCCATGAGTACGGACAGCACCTTGTACCATTTCGGCACGGATGATTGTTTTCGGACAGCGATCACGCAGAACCAGCTTGTCAGACAGTGGATGGACGGGAACAGATTATCCGCCGCATCCGTTCGGTACAGCCAGCGCATCGCATTGTCAAAGAAGCCGGAACCCACAATATCCGGACGGATATTGGTTGTTGGCAGGAGCAGAAAGCACAAACAGCACACGAGCTTTGCCATGCATTCCGCGCAGAGGAAATACTCTGCTTCCTTCTCGTCCTGTAAGCATCCCATCGCGTAATTGATCACCCAAAATACATAGCACCCCAGATAAATGACGATCGTCCACGGCAGGAACGGAAACAGGTTGTCAGCCGGTGTGGTCATATCCCAATGCGGCAGATCTCGTGTGATAAGCCGCGTACCGTTATATGTTAGGATATTCACAAGCAGTGAAACGGCAAGAAATAACGGAACGGGACTGTGCAGAAAGCGTTTCATCGGCAGATGACCTTGATAAACTGCTCACGGTCGTCATGCGTGAGCGGTACAAGTGTAATGTTGTCTGACATAGCAGAACCTCCTTGTAGTTTTCGATATTATTCTATCGGCAAGACGTACAAAACAGTCGGCGATCGCCGACTTAGGGGGGGGGGCCTCCCCCCCCCTAACCCCCCCCC
>CAZKHW010000157.1:0-6849 GCA_964552525.1 uncultured Ruminococcus sp.
AGCACCCTCAGAGCCGCTATTCATCGCAGCCGCACCTCTATCCTAATTTCTATGATAGCATTTCTTTGACGGTTTGTCAAGAGGTTTTGCAAAAAATCTTAGGAGATCCCCATTTTTTAAGATAGGAGCGTTTTTCTATGAAAAAATCTGACTTTTACTATGACCTGCCCGAACGCCTGATCGCACAGACACCCATTGAGCCGCGCAACGCCTCACGGATGCTGTGCATCGACCGCGATTCCGGCGAGATCCTTCACAAGCACTTCTTCGACCTCGACGCTTTTTTGCGTCCCGGAGATCTTCTTGTCCTCAACGATTCGCGCGTACTTCCGGCACGTCTGTACGGCGAGAAAGAGGGCACCGGGGGCTTTGTGGAATTTCTGCTTCTGACCCAGCACGGGGACAAGGTGTGGGAGATCATCTGCCGTCCCGGCAAGAAGTGCAAGCCCGGTGCGCGCTTCTCCTTTGGCGGCGGCCGCCTGAAAGCAGAGATCCTTGAGGTTCTCGAGGACGGCAACCGCATCGTGCAGTTCACCTGTGAGGGAAACTTCTACACCGCCCTTGAGGATATCGGACAAATGCCGCTGCCGCCCTACATCACCGAAAAGCTTGAAGATAAGGAGCGCTATCAGACGGTCTATTCCCGCGAGCTTGGCTCGGCGGCTGCACCGACTGCCGGTCTCCACTTTACGGCGGACATGCTCTCCGCGCTCAAAGCGCGTGGGGTGAACATCGCCTATGTAACGCTGCATGTGGGACTTGGAACATTCCGTCCGGTCAAGGAGGACGATGTCCTGAAGCATCATATGCACTCGGAGCATTTTATGCTACCGCAGGAGACGGCAGACCTGATCAATCAGACCAAAAAGTCTGGAAACCGCGTCATTTCTGTTGGAACGACCTCCTGCCGCACCCTTGAGAGTGCTGCACAGCGATGCGGCAAAACGCTCACGGCATGCGAGGGTGACACGGATATCTTCATCTATCCGGGGTACGAATTCCAGGTGATCGATGGGCTGATCACAAATTTTCATCTTCCGGAGAGCACGCTCATCATGCTCGTTTCCGCATTCATGGGGTACGAGCAGACGATGGCTGCCTACCGGACAGCGGTCACGGAGGAATACCGGTTCTTCTCCTTTGGGGATGCGATGTGCATTCTGCCGCAGCTTGCAGAGCAGTAAAGACAGCCTGTCCCTCTGTTTCCAAGAGGGGCAGGCTGCTCTATTTTTTATGAGGACGCCACAAGTCCCGTCACTCGTTCTCTCCCGGATCATCTGCCGGCGGCATGGACGGTGCTGTCATCTCCGTCTCGTCCACGGTCGTGGTCACCGTCTGGGGCATATCGGTGGCGTTGGTGGAGATCACCGCAATGTCGGAAACGCCTGACATCTCTGTAGAAGTCGAGGAGATGCCGGTCGTCTCGCGCCACAGGGTCGAGGTGGTCGTTGTCGTGGCGGAGGTCGATGCAGTCGTCTTGAATTCATCGAGCGATCGCCAAAAGCCGTTAATACCGGCATTCCATGTGGAAAGCGTGTGCGGTCCGTGCTTGGTCGTGGTTTCAGGCTGTGTGGTGGTGGCTGTTGTCACTGCATACTCTGTGTGACTTACAGGCTGTACCACAACAGTCGGCTGATCCTCCTTTTTGATCGGAAAGAACATCAGGAACAGCGTAATGATTGCGGAAATGACCAGCAGGACACCGCAAATGACAATGGTCATTTTGGTAGCACTGCTCAGTTGATCGGTCCACCTGTTGTTTCTCATAGTACTAACTATCTCCTCTTCTTGCGTTTGTCCGCATTTTCACCTGAGGCGGACTGTCGATTGATCCGGCGGTATGCCGTCGGTGTCATGCCTACGTGGCGCTTGAACTGGCGCATGAAATACACATCGGTCTCAAATCCCGAAAGCTGCGATACCGTGGCAATGGCATCATCTGTTGTCTCAAGCAGACGCTTGGAGCATGCGATCCGGCTTGCGATGACATCCTGTGTACAGGTTGTCCCAAATGCCGAAAGGTAGATCTTGTGGAAATACGGACGGCTGATGCCCAGCTCATCGCAGATATCCTGAATGAACCAGCTCTCCTCCGGATGCTGATAGATCTTGTGGCGCAGGGCGGTCAGCTTGTCATAATGCGGCACCTCGGCTGCACGTGTCACCGTACCGTCAGATGCCTCAAGCAGCAGACAGATCAACAGCTCGAGCGCATGGATGCCAAGGTCATTGTTTCTCGTCTGCCTGCCCTCAATGGCGAGCACAAGCAGTTTCCAGATCTCCTCAACAGCCAGCGGCTGTGCCAGGGTATGCGTCTCGCGCATCGTCAAGCCAATGCTGCGGAATTTTTCAAGATATGCATCGGAGAATGTGAGCATCATGTACCGGTACGCCGTTGTTCCCTGGGATTCCACGGTGATGCTGCCGTTCTCGGCTGCATGCATCAGAAATGTGAACGGCTGCATATAATACTGCCTGTCATTGATGTGCAGGATAGAACGTACACTGCTCATAATCAGAAGATGCTGTCCCTCTGCGTCGGCTTGCAGACACTGCACACCAGCCTGCCCCTGCTCCCCGAATGCTGTCAGTCTGATATCTGGCGTTGTAATCATCGGCATATCCCTCTCGTATCTGCACGGAAAAGACGGCATTCCTGCCGTCCCATACATGTGATGGCACACATCATTTCCCTGCTGTCCGCGCTGTGATTCATCGTGTATACTCATCATACTACTTTTTTCTGATTTTGTCAACTCCTTCCAAAGTGTTTCCGTCAAAAAATCATCAAAGTGCGAAAAGATATTCGCAATTTCACAGTTTTGTCACAAAAGCAAGGAGCTGTGACAGATGCTACGACAGCCCCCTTTGAAACTTCCGCTTTTAACGCAAATACAGTTTCCTTACAGATTTTGCAGCAGGGTTCTTGACAAATTCCAAAATTTCGTGTATAATATATTATGCTTATGGTAGTATTTGTCATGCTACCCAAAACAACTCTGTTCAATCAAGAAAGGATCAATCGTATGCCATCAGAAACGTTTTTCCGTCTGCCTGATTCCAAACAGCAGCGCATCATCAACGCGATCAAAGAGGAGATTGCACGTTCGTCATACGATGACTTTTCTATTGGCAGCATCATCCGCGAGTGCAATATTTCCCGCGGCAGCTTTTATCAATATTTCCGCAATAAAGAGGATATCTATCTATATTTTATCTCTGCATATCAAAAGCAGATCTTTGAGCATGCCACGGACACGCTGCGGCACAACGGCGGTGATTTTTTTGATGCGTTCGAGAAGATCTACCGGTTTGCGGTACGCATGCTGTGCTACAAGGATTCCAAGGCATTCCGGCACAATCTGTTCTGCAACATGCACCTGTACGAGCTGCTCTGGCATAGACCGGGCTATACGGAATACAGCCAGCAGCTCACCCAGACATTCTTCGATGCGGTCAACATGGATCTTCTTCATCTCAACAGCGCGGAGGAACTCAGGGATCTGTTTGATATCTGCCTGTTTTCGATGCTCAAGGATGTCACAGGCATCGTGATGGCGGATTACAGCGAGCAAACGGTTCTGGAGCACTTCCAGCGAAAATTCGATCTGCTCAGGCGTGCGTATCATAAGTAAGAACCCGTCTTCACAAGCTGCCTTAACATCTTGTAAAGACGGGTTCTAAGGCGATACGCTGCTGTTTCCAGTATGTACAGTTTTCGGCAGAGTATGCAAAAGCACCCTTGACCGGGTGCTTTTCTCATCAGGATTCATACATCGACAGGATCCGAATAGCAACATCCTTACGCGTGGAACGCGTGTCCATCGCCTGTTTTTCAATATACCGATGCGCCTCCGACTCCGGAAGTCCCTGATACTGCATCAGCATAAACTTCGCACGATTGATGTGACGCATCTCATCAAGCTTGACCATGAGCTTGGAATTCTCCTGCTTTAAGCCAAGCACCCGGGATCGCGTTGCCTCGACCAGACGCAGTGACTGGTGCAGAATGCTCTTATTGATCGGTCTCGAAACGACACAAACACCATAATCTGCAACCTTATCGGAAACATCATCTGCAATGTCCGCTTTACAGAGCAGAATAATGCCCGAGCTGGTCTTTTCTGCAAGCACGATGGACAGCTCATGCCCGAATTCATCGGTCAGCGGTGAATTGACCACGATAAGCCCGTATTCCTGACTGTTCATCAGCCGCCGGACTTCTCCTCCGCTGGCGGCAGAGGTGAGATCATTGTAACCGTAGGCAAGCAGGAACTGTGCGAGCGTCTCCATCGCTTTTTCTGATCCGGAAACGATCAGTGCTCTGCTCATGCCGTATGACCTCCCTTCTTTGTCACCCCATTGCCCGGAGCATTCACGTTATTCTGACAAAAAGTAGTGCTGCTCCTCAAAGCAGACTTTATCCTCAGCCGCATGATATAACGCGAGCTGATGCTGAATATTCTGGTACACATTGCGGCGCACCTCCTCCGGGAGATTCTCCGCAATGAACCTACTGCTCTGCGCCGCAGCAAATGCCTCGTCAAGCGTGGCAGGTAGCCTTGGCAGACCTTTGGTTTCTCCGGTGATGCGAAGTGTCTCATCAAGCTCCATCTGCTTTTGGATGCCATCCATGCCTGCCGCCATCAGCAAGCGAAACGAGATGTACGGATTGCAGCAGCAGTCCGGACTTCTCAGCTCAATGCGCGGATGCACACCTGCCTGTGCAGGAATGCGCAGCAAGGGGTTGCGGTTCTCGAATGACCAGCCGATCTCGCTCGGTGCTCCGCTGTGGCACAGGCGCGTATAGGAATTGACGGTCGGATTGAGAAATGCCGTCATCTCCGGAATATGCGCCAGAATTCCTGCAATAAAGCTGCGCGCCTTGACGCCCAATGCACCGTCCTGGAGGGCAAAGAGGTTCTGCCCATCCTGCATGACACTCAGGATGATGGTCAAGGCACTGCCGTAGGTGCCGGTCAGGGGCATGGGCATAAATGACGCATACAGACCATTCTGCGCAGCGATCGTCTTTACCACAGTCTTGTAGTGAACCATATTGTCCGCAGCCGTCAGCGGCTCTGAACACATGAAGTCGATCTCATTCTGACCAGGACCGTACTTATGGGCAGAGCGCTGGGGATTGATGCCCATTTCCTCAAGGGACAGGCAGATCTCACGGCGCGTATTCTCGCATTTGTCGAGAGGAGCAATATCCAGATAACCTGCACGGTCATGCGGTATCTTGGTAGGATTGCCCTGCTGGTCGCAGTCAAACAGGTAGAATTCGCTTTTTGTGCCGAAATTGCAGGAATATCCCTGCTCGTTCAGCTCGCCGATATAGCTCTGGAGCAGATGCCGCAGACTTCCCGGTGCCGGTGTACCGTCGAGCTTCAGAAGGTTGCAGAAGAACCTGACCACTCTGCCGGATTTGGGTCTCCACGGCAGTACGGACAGCGTGGAGATATCCGGCACGAGCAGAAGATCCTCATAGCAGTCCGAAAAGCCTGCCGCATCGAGCAGGATGCCGTAGGAGATCGCACGCGGCAGCTCGTTGGGCATGATCGCGATATTTTTCAGATTTCCCTGCATGTCGCAGAATGTCAGACGGATGAACTTGACATCGTTCTCTGCAACAAATTTCAAGATATCATTCGGTGAAAAGTCCATGATCGCCTCCTGAATCGATTCCTTTCCTTTTATGACAGAACGGCATTATACAAGTCTATTCCTGCACATAAGCTGACAGGAGCCTGCCAATATACATCTTGTGCATCGCATCCTTGCTGTAGAATGTGTCTACAAGCGACGGATCGGCGAAATGTGATACGTCCATCATCTGGGAGTACATCTTCTCGCACACCAGCACCAGTTTTGCCTCTGCAAACGCCGGGACGTCGTCAAGCGTAACGGGAGTGAGTCCGGTTGCGCTGACCTTATCGGTATCCCTGCCGGAATGCGCACCGCAGAACGCCAGTGCCTTGCGGTATTCCTCTGGAAACACGCTGATGGTGAAACGCTTCTCGCGCTCCAGATAATCGAACGTATAGCGCGTTGTACGGACATATGCCGTCACGGACGGAGCATTCCAGATCACGCCCATCGCGCCCCACGAGCAGGTCATGGTGTTGAAGTTCTCCGGAGTTCCTCCGGTCAGCAGAAACCAGTCTTTGCCGATGGTCTTGAACGGGTCGAGTACAAGCTCATCGGGAGTTTTCGTAACAAATGCCATAGTCTTACCATCCTTTCTGGTACGGTCTCACGCCCTCGCCTGCGGTCAGGACGCAGTTCAGGATATGCGGCATGCCGTTCAGGTATGCCCCAGAAAAACAGCAGCGGAATGCACCGCTGCTGTTTGATGTTATTCCTCAGTGGGAAGATCTGCTGTGAGTGCCTCGATCTCGCGCTCGTCGAAATCAAATTCCAGTTCCTCGCCGCAGTTCGGGCAGATCGTTTCACCCTCTTCGAGCGTGGTATCATCAAGCAGGATGCACTTGCCGCAGGTCGGGCAGATGGTCTCATACTGCTCGTCCTCGTCATCATCGTCATCATACAGATCCTCGAAATCACTGCATGCAGAACAATCACCGCAGCAATCCTCGTCATCTGCATCTTCAAGCAGAAGCTCCTCCATATCGCCGAGATCCTCGTCCAGAATGTCGCAAAGCTCTTCCAGCTCTGCCACTCTGTCCTCCAGCTCCTCGGTGTACTTGACGATCTCGTCAAGCGCATCACAGATCGCGTAGAGAGCCTTACCCTCCTTGCTGGTTCGGTCGATCTCCTGACCGTCCAGCAGTCCCTTCAGGTATGCAATTTTATCCATATTCCAATCCTCCCTTGGAAAGGGGT
>CAZKHW010000158.1:0-6795 GCA_964552525.1 uncultured Ruminococcus sp.
TGAATCCCAGAAAGGCAAGGGGAACTTCGTGCTGTCTGGTTCTGCATTCGGCGAATGATGCTGTTCCGGGGGTGAGGGGGAGCTTTAGCGAGAAGAACCGCAGCCACTTTTTTTGATGTACTCTCCCGGTCGGGAGCGTCTCGCTTTGTGAGATGTATGTAGTCAGCTCCGCCTCGCGCGTATAACGACCGATGATCGAGCCGTTTGCGTGAAGAAACGTCGATTTTCCGTCCTCATCTGTCCGCACACCGCTGACAAGCAGCTCACCCTTGACAACGCCGTCCCCCATGAGATGGCAGAGCATCCCCGAATGCACCGTGATGCCCACGATCTGTGCATCATGCGCTGCAATGATGTTGCTCGGGGTGCGCTCGTGGAGCATGGGAAGGTTGTCACGTGCCTCGGAAATCTCGATGACAAGGCGATTTCCGGTGCGGCGCATGCCTGCCCAGGCGACCTCGTGAATGGAGCGTTGAAGGCTGCGTTCGATGTGCAGCATGTCAATATCCCCGATCCACTTGCCGCGAACAACGCCCTCCTCCTCCAGAACGGCGCGGATGAGCCGTTCGTCCGTCTGGACATTTCCGTGAATTTCGATGGTCTCCACCACATTGGACTGCCAGAAGATGATCGCTGCGCCCAGGAGCAGTCCCAGAATAATCCCGAAGCGCAGACGGAATTTCAGGATGCGTCCCATCACGGTGTGGATCTCGCAGACATTGAGCTGGAGAGAAAGATCGGCGGCAAGCTGTTCGACTGTTTTGATGTCGCGGCGCAGAATGCGTCCTCGAAATTCCTTGCCGATGCAGACCTGCTCTCCACAGGCAACAGGGCTTATGCGCAGGGCATTCACAAATGCATACAGATCGCGTCCAGTCACTCTGATATCCACGTAATCTCGCCATTTCATATGTCGTTCCTCCGTTCGAGGAGCTTGACCTCGGCAATTTTGCCGCGCACCAGCACACTATTGTCATTGTAATCGAATACGCGCAGGTGTGTCCCCCAGATCTCCAGGCGCAGCTCGCGCGATTCCAGCCGTACCAGAATGTCGTTGCATTCCAGAACGCGCCGGCAATTCTCCAGCCGCAGCTCGCGGTTTCCGTGAAGATGCACACGGCTGTCGAGCCACATCCAGCTCATGACCTCGCGCTTTTTTAGCATCGTCATCACCTCTGGAGCATTCTATGCAGGACGGGACGGCGTTATGCCATCACATATTTCTGCCGCTGCCCCCATATAGTATAGGGGTGATAACGATGAAACGACAGCTTATTTACGGATGCGCAGGGCTGGCTGTGCTGTTCGCGGCGGTAATGATGAGCGCACAGGTTCGCATCGAGGTTCTCGCGGCGGGGGAACGCTGCCTGGCAGTCCTCATCCCTTCCCTGTATTTTTTCTCCTTTCTGGCAGCATTTTGCATCCGGTCAGGCGGATTGCGCGCGATTTCCAGCCTGTTCGGGAAAGAGGGAATCCTCCTGACAAGCCTTGTGTTTGCACAGCTCGGGGGATATCCGGTCGGCGCACAGCTCCTGCATGAGCTGCGCCTGACCGGGGTGATCTCAGCACGGCAGGAGCGCGACCTGCTTTGCGTTTGCATGGGATGCGGTCCCGGTTTTCTGCTGGGTACGGTTTGCCGGGAGATGTCGCAGGGCATGGCACTCTGGCTGATGCTCTCGGTTAGTCTGCCAAATCTTGTGCTGTATGTCTTTGTCCGGAGTAAGACCGAGCAGGGAATGCCGCAGCCGGTGCGTGTTCCTCTGGCGCAGAGCATCACAGCCTCCGCGGAGAGTGCCGCCTCGGCGATGCTCAAGATCACGGCAATGGTAATGGCATTTGCCGGTGTGACGGGGATTCTGACCGGTTGCGGATTGCTCGAAGGTCTTACGGAGCAAGGAAAGCACCTGTGCCGAACGCTGCTGGAGGTGAGCTGCGTGACGGATGTTCTGCAAACCGGCGGCGGATTGCCGCTTGCGGCAGCACTGCTCTCCTTTGGCGGCTTGTGCGTTCATATGCAGGCGGCTGCCATCTGCGAGGGCAATGTCAACTGGGGAAAGCTCTGGCTGTTCCGCGCAGCAGCGGCAGTAATGTCGTATGGGCTTTGCAAAATCGGCGTAACATGGGTCTTTCGGGAGACACAGCCCGTTATTCTTATGGAACCGCACGCCGTCCTGACGACCGGGAGCATCCTGCCGGGCGCGTGCCTGCTGCTGATGTCGGCGATGTTGCTGCGCAAAAGTACCCGAAAATCTTGACTTCATCGGCGGTGTGTGTTATAATGGAGAAAAGCTATCGTATTCCCATTCAGGAAAAGGAGATCATCATGCCAACCATTCAGGAACTTTTGACAACACTGCACCGCGCAGCTCCCGAGCAGGCGGAGCTGTATCTGAACGAGATCGTTGAAGCTGTGAAAATGCAGGACAGCATCCTTGCCGCATTCTTTCCGCCTACCAGACACTGGTTTATCACCAAGGAATACGGTCAGCAAACGGCGGTGCTGTTCTCAAACCGGGACAGCTTTGAGCGTTTTGCCGAGCGATGCAAGGAGCAGGGGCTGTACTGTGCAGCGATCGAAAACAGCAGGAAGGATCGTGAGCTGCTGTTTGCTGACCTCTGGCGATGCGGCTTTACGCGGATTCTCGTGGACTATGCGCCGGAATTTGTGAACCTGCATCTGGAAGATTTCTTTACGCCGCCGGATTTTTCAAATCTTCCGCTGGCGCAGCGTCCTGTGCTGAATCCTGCTGTCACCGGAGAGATCCTCTGGCTGTTCCAGCAGATCCATTCTGGCAAGGCAGACGGCAGTATGGAGCTTTCGATGCTGTCGGAGCTTTATCACTCGGCATTTCTGGTGCCTGCGGAGAAATTTACCGCCGAAGGTGCAGAGGCATTCCATGTCAGCACTGTGGAGCGTGACGGAAAACGCTGCATCAAGCTCTACACAGACCGCCGCGAATGGGCAAGCGACGGTGTGCCGGAGGATGCCGTTCCCACGGTCGCGCGGTATGCCGACCTGAAAGCGTTCCTTGCACAGGGTGCGGAGCGTCTGGTAATCAATCCCGGAAGCGGCGCAGAGCTGGTTCTGGATGCGCAGCTCCTCGAAGTCGCGGAAAAGGCTGTCACCGGCGAGACGGAGGAACTTACGCTCCAGATGATGCAGGAGCGCGGAGAAAAACTCACAGTCACCGATCCTGCGGAGATTCCGGACGAGCTGCGCGATGCGCTGTATGCGGTTCTCCAGAACCATCCGGAGGTACAGACTGCCTACCTTCGCGTTCTGAAACGCGAGAATGTCCTGCGCCCTTCGTGGCTGCTGCTGCTCGACCGGAGCGAGGACAGGGGGGAGGCGGCACTCCATCGGGAGCTTGCGGATCATGTAAAGGCGTATCTGGGAGCCTATGCGTTTGAGTGCGTTTCCTATGAGAAAGCCAGAAGCTGGGCAGGCAATGCCAAGTCGTTCTATCAGAAGAAGCGGTTTGGATTCTGGAAGTGATAAAAAACCACCCATTCAGGACAAGCCTGAATGGGTGGTTTTCATGTGATCTAAAAAGATCAAACGCCGTACTTTGCAGTAGCAACCGGAACGCCCGGGCCCATGGTAGAAGCAACGGTGCAGGACTTCAGGTAAGTACCCTTAGCAGCAGCCGGCTTTGCCTTAACAACAGCCTCGAGCAGGGTGGAGAGGTTCTGGTCGAGCTTCTCCGCACCAAAGGAAGCCTTGCCGATGGGGCAGTGGATGATATTGGTCTTGTCGAGACGATACTCGATCTTACCAGCCTTAGCTTCTGTAACAGCCTTGGCAACATCCGGAGTAACCGTACCAGCCTTGGGGTTCGGCATCAGTCCGCGCGGACCGAGTACACGACCCAGACGGCCGACCAGACCCATCATATCCGGGGATGCGATGACAACATCGAAGTCCATCCAGTTCTCCTTGAGGATCTTGTCTACCAGATCCTGACCGCCAACGAACTCAGCACCTGCTGCCTGTGCAGCCTCGTACTTGTCCTCCTTGCAGAATACGCAAACGCGTACCTTCTTACCGGTACCGTTCGGCAGAACAACTGCACCACGTACCTGCTGGTCAGCGTGACGAGAGTCAACACCCAGACGGATGTGAACCTCAATGGTCTCATCGAACTTTGCCTTGGCATTCTTGCAAACCAGATCCAGAGCCTCGGTGGACTCGTAGAGCTTGGCAGCGTCGATGGCCTTCAGGCTGTCAACATACTTCTTGCCGTGTTTCATATTATTTCCTCCTAAATTCGTGGTAACACCGGCGTGCTGAAATCGCACCTCCGGTTAGCGGAAAGACTTTCCTCCCACTTTATTGAGGGCAGTTATCTGCCTTGGATTAGTCCTCTACAACGACGCCCATGCTGCGAGCAGTACCAGAGATCATGCTGATAGCTGCCTCAATAGAGCCGGCGTTGAGATCCTTCATCTTGGTCTCCGCGATCTGCTGGAGCTGAGCCTTTGTGATCTTTGCGACCTTGGTCTTGTTCGGAACACCGGAACCGCTCTCGATGCCGCATGCCTTCTTGATGAGGACTGCTGCCGGAGGAGTCTTGGTGATGAATGTGAAGGAACGATCTGCATACACCGTGATAACGACCGGAATGATCAGACCAATGTCATTCTTGGTTCTCTCATTGAAGTCCTTGGTGAATGCCATGATGTTAACGCCGTGCTGACCCAGAGCAGGACCAACCGGGGGAGCAGGTGTTGCCTTACCTGCGGGAATCTGCAGCTTAATATAGCCAACTACTTTCTGTGCCATAATATTGCACCTCCATGATTGTGGTAAAGGCGAGCAGTGCAATTTGCAAATGCTCTCCCACTTGTGAAGACGAATGTCCTCAGGGTAAATTGCTTACATTAGTCATCGAGCTTGACAGCCTGATGCAGTGCGATGGTGGTCGGCGTATCACGACCGAACATATTCACAAGCACTTCGACCTGTCCGCCTTCAAGATCAATGTTGCGGACAATACCTGTGAAACCATCGAGATTTGTCCCCGTCACGCGGATGCGGTCGCCGACTGCGTAATCGACCTCGACAACGCTCTGTGTGGACTCTACGCCCATCGCAGCGACCTCTCTGTCGGAGAGGGGAGTAGGAACAGAACCAGGCCCGACAAAGCCTGTAACGCCCCTGGTGTTGCGGACAACTGCCCAGGAATCATCGGTGTAGATCATCTTGACCAGCACATAGCCAGGGAAGATCTTGCGCTCGACTTCCTTCTGCTTGCCGTCAACGATTTCGGTGACACGCTCGGTAGGAACAGAGATTTCCTGAATGAGGTCGTGCAGCTTACGATTTTCCACTACTTTTTCGATATTCTGGACTACCTTGTTCTCATAGCCGGAATATGTGTGAATGACATACCATTTTGCCGCCTGCGACATAGTTCATTCCATCCTTTCTGATCCGAGAAGTGTATACCTTAGACCTGTCCCTGGCTCAGTCCGAGAAGCAGCGTCACGAGCTTGAGCAGTCCGAGATCGATGAGTCCGACGAGTGCGCTGCCAATGACGATAACAACCAGTACAACACTGGTGTTGGTCACAACAGTCTGCCGGGATGGCCAGACAACATTCTTGAACTCGATCCGCAGGTCATGGAACCATTTGCCGATGCGCTGAAACACATTAGGCTTTTGGGCTTCCTCCTTGGACTTCTTAGCCTTTTTTGTGCTTTTGGTTTCAAGAGCCTCAGCGTTATCCGAAGTCTTCTTTTTATCCTTCGCCATACGTTAAGCCTCCGATCACTTAGTTTCCTTATGCACAGTGTGCTTTCTGCAGAACTTGCAATGCTTCTTCATTTCGATTCTGTCGGGATCGTTCTTCTTGTTCTTCTTGGTAACATAGTTACGCTGCTTGCACTCAGTACAAGCCAGAGTCACTTTCACTCTCATATCGGCACCTCCTGATTCATTGACTTCATCCGCTGAAAACTGCGGACGCTAGGTTGTTTGCCTCCCTCACGGCAGGGTATAAGAAAGCACAAAAAAATTACCCCTGCAAAGAGGTATTATTATTTTAACATATTTTTGTACATTTGTCAAGTGGCAAAGCGAGAAAATACAAAGAATTTTTTCGCGCTGCTGTGTGTATTCTGCCCAATAAGGACAGCACGCATAAGCACCGCCCTCCTCCTCAAAGGGAGGGGGAGGAGGGCATTGCGGACATTAGAATCCGATGTATCGTCATCGCCAACTCGCCAGCGCGGGCTCCGCGCCCTAGTGAATCCCGTCAGCCAGATGAGAGTAGTAGCTGCTCAGATACTGCGCGATCTTTGCCACGAGCTGGTTGGCTCTGGCAATGCGATCAGCATTCGCATACAGCCCGATGCCAGCCTCCTGTGCGGCACTCTTGGCGTGAATGACGGCAGCCTGGAGGGATTCGGCATCCTCGCGTTCTGCAAGCTGCTGCGCCAGCTCATAGTGCGAGATGCTGCGCAGGGCATGCAGCTCATCTTCCATATTCCCGGCGGCATCGCAGGTGTTCAGGAGCAGCTCGTACCTTTGCTCCCGTATCAGCTTTTTGGCATTCCAGAGAACCGTCACGCCGTCCTGCGCATCGTCCGTGCCGCCGCCCTCCGAGAGCAGACGCTCCATCGGGATCTCAAGCACCCCGGCAAGATATTCCAGGGTTTTCATGGAAGGCGTGGCGCTGCCGCTTTCGATCTGGCTGAGCATGTTGCGCGTGATAAAGCTCCCCACAACATCGCTCTGTGTCATCTTTTTGGCAAGTCTGGCTGCCTTAAGCCGTCTGCCCAGCTCTGCGTTA
>CAZKHW010000159.1:0-6704 GCA_964552525.1 uncultured Ruminococcus sp.
TGATGCGGTCATCAGAAGTAATGTACGGCTCGCACTCGGCGGCATTCACCAGCAGAAAATCGAGCTTCTGCTTCGGGTCGAGCTTGATGTGGGAGGGAAGTCCTGCACCGCCCATGCCGACTGCACCAGAGGTGCGCACCGCCTTGAGAAAGGATGCGCGGTCGCTGTATTCCGGAACGCGCAGAGAGGGACAGGGAGTCTGCCGTCCGTCTGCGGTGATCTCGACGGCTTGGCAGGGAACACCCTTTGCCGGGCGGTACTCCGTGATGTCAGTGACTGTGCCGGAGACGCTGGCGTGGATGTCGGCGGAAAATGCCGCATCAGCCGTGCCGATGCATTCGCCGACCGTCACCTCCTGCCGGAGCTTCACTGTGGGGACGCAGGGGACACCCATGTGCATGCTCATGGGGATCAGCACTTTTTCCGGTACCGGGAGTGCCGCGAAAGGCTCGGCTGTGGTCGCCTTGGCATGCGGCAACCGTACACCGTGTAGTTTTCGCATAGGATCTCTCCTTATCTTTATAGGTATAGATATCATGCGCCGCCATCAAATGGCGGCGCACTCGGTGGGCAGGGGAGGCACGGGGGATATTTACCCTGCAATTTTTTCAAAAGGGCTTTTATTTTTTCCAAAAATGTGGTACAATAGTAATGTCAGACCTATGCGTTTCTTTTTTTATGGATGCTGTCCTCACTGATCTTGATGAGGTTGAGCAGAGAGGAGGAGTATTCCGGATAGGTCTGGCTCAGGATGGAGGTCGTCAAAAACAGAACATCCGAATCGCGCACACAGTCATTCTCGCCGATGGGGATGCCGCTGGAAGCAGCCTTGATATTTGCCTCGTTCATGCTCACGATAGCAGATGCGTCATCGTTGGCAACCACCTTCGGAACAGAAAACAGCTTCTGGTCGTTGTGAGGGTTGGCGTTGTACACGATGCGGAACAGCTTATAAACATTGAGCATCAGGTAGGACGAGATCTCCTTGATGAGCGTGATGCTGTTGGCTTTCTGCGCCAGTGCGAACAGAAGGCTGATGGAGTTGTTGACGAGCTTGCGGTTAAAGGCAACTACCTCCGGACTGGGCATTGCGTTGTTGCCGTCATCGTCGGGGATCTCCTCAATGGTCAGAGTGCGTCCCTCCGGCTCCGGAGTTCTGCCGAGCAGATAGTCGCAGGAGACACCGTAATAATCGGCGATCTTGACGAGAAAATCAAGTCCGCATTCACGGATGCCCTTCTCATAGTGTGACAGCAGTGCCTGTGAGATCCCGAGATCAGCCGCTGCCTGTTTCTGGCTGATCTGGCGCTCTTTACGCTGCAAGGCAATGATTCTTGGAAAATCGGAATTCATGGCATTATCTCCTTTCCTGTAGCATTGTATGCTGATTTCCGTTACTTAATATTATAATACAGATTATACTATTTGTAAATAGATTGCTGCGTGGAATTTTCGTCAAAATCGTCACAGAAAGTTGTATAAAAAAACAAGAGTGACAAAAAGTTCTCATTTTGTTTGTGTGATTTGACCTGAGTGGGGAATCGCAACATAGATCATCAGGAGGTTTACATTATGAAAGGATATCATCTGAGCCTGTATCGTCACGGCAGGACGCGTGCGAACGAGGAGGGGATCTACATCGGCACTACGGACTATTCGCTCACCGATGAGGGCTGTGCGGAGCTGTCCGGAAAATCCGATCGCTATGAATATCCGAGGGTACAGCGTGTCTACTCGAGTCCGTTGAGCCGCTGCACAGAAACTGCGGAGATCCTGTTCCCGGAGACGGAGCTGTACATCGCCGAGGATCTGCGCGAGCTGAATTTCGGTATTTTTGAGGGAAAGACAGCGATCGAACTGGTCGGTCGTGAGGATTACCGCACCTGGCTCAAGGGCGGCGCACCGGACGTGCGTCCCCCCGAGGGGGAGAGTGCCGGGGAGCTTTGCATCCGTTCCTACCGTGCGCTGAACCGCATTCTCATGGATATGATGGAGAACGACTTCTCACACTGTGCAGCGATCACGCATGCAGGAGTCATCAGCAATATGCTGGCATGCTTCGGCATACCGAAGATCTCAGCAAAGGAGCTGCGCTGTGAGCCGGGTGAGGGATTCGAGATCCTCTTTACAGCGCAGATGTGGCAGCAGGCGCAGGCGTTTGAGATCCTTGGTCTGACCCCTTATTCGAGGGGATAGAAGGGGACAGCCCCTTAGAGCCTGTTTAAAATCCTCCAACAGCTGTCTTTTTGGCATCTTTTCCCTGTGGCTTTGCCCGAAATCCTTGCAATACATACAGTATTCCTGCGGATCTCGTGCTTTGCCACAGGAAAAATCTGCTCAAAAATCCGGCTATCTCCAGATTTTAAACAGGCTCTTACGTACATAGGCACTGCCGCCGGGCGGTGATGCCTGAAAGGAGCTGATCGTTTTGGATTATCGGGAGCTGCACCGTTTTTCGCGCACCTCATTAAAAGGACACTATGCCGCCGCAATGCGCACGTCCTGGCTGATGCCGTCGCTTCACACACTGTATAAGCTCGTTCCGGCAGGACTGGCAGGGCTGCTCGTCCTGCGCGGCACGATGCCGCCGGCTGCTTTCTGGAGAGGCGGCTGGCTCTGGATGGCATTTCTGGCACTCTGGATGCTGTTCTGCGGCGGACTGATGCTGCCCGTGCAGTGTGCGGTCTGGAGCTGGTTCGGCAGTATGCTGGGGCTTTCGCCGTGCCGCAGGTGCTTTTCGCGCATCCGGGATTATGCGCGTGCAGCGTGGGTCATGGGACTTGCCGAGGGACTGCGCATCCTCGCGGCACTGCCTGTTGCGGCATCCGGCGTTTTCGCACTCATCTCGCTCCGGGAGAGCGTACACAGCGAGCATGGCGCGCTGTGGCTCTTTGCAGCCGTGCAGGCGGTCGCGGCGATGCTCTGGACGAGTGTGTACTATCTGCGGCTTCGGGTGAGCCTGACAGCAGTTCCGGTGCTGTTCCTGCGTGCGCCGAGACGCAGTGCATTTTCCCATATCCGCACTGCCATCTGCATGATGGACGGGCATCATCGGGAGCTTTGGGCGATCTGGCTGGGATACCTGCCCATGCTGCTCACGATTCTGCCCATTCCGTTTGTTCTGCCGTACCTGTATACCAACACGGCACTGTTCTGGCAGGTGCGCATCCGGGAGTTTGCCCGGGATCGTGAGCAGCTTTGAAGAAAGGAGTACCTCATGCCTGATCTGATCTTCACCATGCACTGGCAGGAGCCGTGCAAGGCGGAACGTTACCTGCGCAGTGAATGCGGACTTTCGCACCGGCAGATCTCACGGCTCAAGCAGATCGAGGGCGGCATGACGGTCAACGGCAGCCGCCTTCGCAGCGTGGATCTGGTGCATCCCGGCGACGTGATCCGCCTGCACATGGTGGATGCGCCCAATATCACGCCCAATCCGGAGCTTTCGGTGTCGGTCGTCTTTGAGGATCGGGATGTCCGTTTTTTTGACAAGCCTGCCGGAATGCCCATCCATCCGAGCCAGAACCACCGGATGGATACGCTGGGAAATGCCTTTGCCGCGATGTTCCCGGAGGAGACCTTCCGCCCGGTGAACCGGCTGGATGCGAACACCTCGGGACTGACGGCGGCTGCAAGGCATGCGATCGCAGCCGCACAGCTTCCCGGGCGCATCTGCAAATCCTATCTGGCGGTCGTGACCGGAACACCGCCGGAGGAGGGAACGATCCGTGCGCCGCTGGGGCGTTCCGAGGAGAGCATCATCGTGCGCTGCGTCCGCCCGGACGGTCAGGCGGCGGTCACCCATTTCCGGACACTCCGGCGCGGCAGATACAGTCTGGTCGAGCTGCATCTGGAGACGGGACGCACGCACCAGATCCGTGTACATATGGCGCATATCGGCTGTCCGCTGGCAGGCGATACGCTCTATGGCGGCGATGCGTCGGACATCTCCCGTCATGCCCTGCACTGCTGTGCTGCGGCGTATACGGATGCGCAGGGGCAGGTGCACCGCATTACTTCCCCTCTGCCGGAGGATATCTGCCGGCTGTTGTAGAAAGTGATGTTCATGGAAAGTTCTGTTTCTGCGCTTGATTTTTGCGGTGCGTTATGTTATAATAATGTGGAGAACGCGATTTTGAACGGAGAGGAGACGGCATATGTCTTGGAATAACCATCCGGATCCGCGTACCAGCCGGAAAACACCCGGTGAACTGATGGTGCGCATCGGTATGATGGTACTGCACAGCTTGTGGGCTGCTGCACGTATCCTGCGCTATTTTGTGAAAGGCTTTGGCAGGATGCTCTGGTACATGCTGTGCCAGGTCGGACGATTCTTCCGGATGATCGGCATTGGCATCCGTCACGGCATCCGGGAGCATAACCGTCCGCTGCAGGAGATGCTCCGGGATATCCGCAGCGCCCGGAAAGACGGAGCAGGGAAGTTCCTGTGGCAGATGTTCCGGTTCATCGGCGGCTGGCTCTTTGGTGAGCATGGGCTTATCCGGACGGGCTATAATTATGTGCTGCCGGTCATCTCGGCAGTGTTTCTGATCGGCGTTGTAAGCTATGGCATGGGACTGGATTATGCCCTTGCCGTCACGGTTGGCGGTGAGGAGATCGGCATTGTCAGCAGTGAGACAGTCTTTGAGGATGCCCGCGAGGAGGTGCGCCAGCGCATCGCCAGCAGCGGCGAGGACATCGAGCTTTCCTACAATCCCGTATACACCCTGCGTATTGTTTCGGAGAACGATCAGTTCGCAACGGCGCAGAGTATCGCGGATCGTCTGCTGACCAGCTCCCATGCGGAGCTGGTGGACGGCTACGGCGTTTATGTGGACGGCGAGTTTGTCGGTGCGGTCAAGGATCGCGAGAAGATCTCCTCGGCGATGACGGAGGAGTTGACCAAATATGCTATGGGACTGGATGAGCTGGTCAACGAGGTCTACTATACCGAGGAGATCACCTTTCAGCAGGGCGTCTACCTCAAGTCCTCCCTGACGGACGAGCAGGATATGATCCGGAGTCTCACGGCAATGAAGATCACCGAGAGCCGCTATGTTGTGACAAATACGGATACGCCGCAGCTCATCGCTGCGACCCACGGCATGACGGAGAAAGAGCTGATCCGCCTTAATCCGATGATCGAGGAACGCTTCAGCCCCGGTATGCTCCTGAAAGTGAATACGTATTCGCGCAGCATTCCCATTGCCTACACCAAGACGATCAAGGTGACGGATTATATTGACTACGGTACGGTCAAGGTGGAGACCTCTGCACTGAATCTGGGCGTGGAGAAGGTCATCTCCAAGGGTGTCATCGGCGAGCGTTCGAGTGAGGTGCTGGTCACCTACATTGATGGCGCGGAGGACAGCCGCAAGATACTCAGCACTGCGATCACCAAAAATCCTATCCCCGAGCAGATCGGCGTCGGCACGTATAAGGCAGAGCCGGCAAGTTCCCGCACAGTCCTTGATGGCAGCGGAAAGTACGGCTGGCCTGTCAATGGCGGCTCTATCAGCGACTATTTCGGCGGTGAACGAAATCACAAGGGACTGGACATTGCTGCGTCTACCGGAACTGAGATCTATGCGGCGGAGGGCGGAACGGTCTACCGTGCCGGATGGAATACGGGTGGTTACGGCAACTATGTCATCATCGACCATCCCGACGGTTACCGCACGCTGTACGCACATGCGAGCAGTGTGGTCGCCTATGAGGGGCAGGAGGTCGAAAAGGGACAGTTGATCGCCTATGTCGGCTCGACCGGAGACTCCACCGGACCGCACTGCCATTTTGAGGTGCGGATCAACAATATTTGTCAGAATCCTGCGGATTATCTGCGTGTCAATGCGGATTAAACAAGGAGGAAGAAACATGATAAAACATCTGAAACGGAATTTCTGTATTTTTATGGCGGTGCTGCTGTTTTTTATGGGCAGTATGTCAGCCGGTGACCGGCTGAATACCGAGGCGGTCAACAAAACGGTGACGCTTTATATCGAGAACTATGGAGGGATGGATCACGGTTACATTTCAAGTGATAAACAGCAGCTGCTGGCAGTGGGATTCTGGGGTGCAAGACGTACAGTAACAAAGCTGTCTTTTGGCATCAGACTCACAAATGATAATGGTTTAACCTATAAGGTGCAAAAAACAGGAGACATTCGACCCGAGTATGAATGGATCGATGAGAATACCATCTGGGTAGATTGGGAGGGTGAACCCACCAAGATCGGCACGATTCTTAAACTTGAAGCGGATTTGACGCATTGGCAGTATGGCTACAGCAACGCAGAATTTTCATTTATGCAGGAAGCGGACGGACGAACTGCAAGTGTTGTCTGTGATGATGGGATTGACTATGCGGCAGAGGGGTTTGCGCAGTGGATCGGCGGAATCGTCTCTACTGGGTATGTCACCCCAACGCCAGACCCGATAGAGACACCGGAGGAACCATATTATGTACATGTCGGTGATGTCTTTACCCTGAGGGATGCGCTGGGAGGTTCTCCTTACATTGGAACGGTATATTCAATTGACGTATCCGATGACAGAATTGTAACACTGGTAAGTGAAGAGAAGGGCGATGGAAACTATGCCATCAGTCTGGAAGCGTTGTCCCCCGGAACTGTGACGGTTTCTGCTTTCCCTTCTAAGTATAACACATGGCAGTATCTGAAACGCACTGTAGTTGTACTGGCAGA
>CAZKHW010000160.1:0-6691 GCA_964552525.1 uncultured Ruminococcus sp.
TAACGCCATCTCCATTGCCGTACCATCCCTCGTAGCTGATCTCGAAGTCATTGCCTACAGCTTCCGCTGCGGCGGTATTCATGGCAGGAAATGCTGTGAACATCCCTGCACTGCAAAGCACAGCCGTAACAGCGGCTGTGATACGTTTCAGATTCATATTGATTCCTCCTTGTTCAGACGCATGTGAGCGCCCCATTACAGCAGGCACGAAAAACGCGCAGTTCCGGGACGTGCGGCATCCCAGTGCTGCGCGTTCGTCATCCTGATGAAAATGAGTCCACGATGCTATTATAAATTATACACTATTAATATGCGGTTTGGCAACTGCTAATTTGCAGATTTGGTGTAGGATTTGCAGAAATATCATAATTTTTACATTTGGCGGTGCAGTGATAAGTCTGTCTTTTCACGGGATCGGAATTCCTTCTGGACAAGCAGCAAATTATGTGCTATAATAAAATCACAAACCATGGAGGTGATCGGCTTGACCAAGCTGCTGCTCGTGGAGGACGATTCGATGATCGTTTCCACGCTGAAAGAATTTCTGACAAACGAGGGCTTTTCTGTGACGGCTGTGTCCGGGCAGAAAGAGGCATTGGCGGCTGCGGCGCAGGGAGAGATTGATCTTGTGCTGCTGGACATTTCCCTGGCGGACGGAAACGGCTTTACCGTCTGCTCGGCTCTTAAATCGGAATATAAGCTCCCCGTCATCTTTCTGACGGCATCCGGTGACGAGTACAGTACCGTAACAGGCTTTGATCTGGGGGCAGATGACTACATCGCCAAGCCCTTTCGTCCGCGTGAGCTGATCTCGCGCATCCGCAATGTCCTGCGGCTGACGGGAGCGTCCCATGCGGTCTTGCAGCTCGGGAATGTGACCGTGGACACGATCAAGGGAACTGCCGAGAAGAACGGGCAGGATCTGTATTTGTCAGCACTCGAATACCGGCTGCTGCTGCTCTTTTTGACCAACCGCGGCGCGATCCTCTCGCGTGCCATGCTGCTCGATTCGCTCTGGGATGCTGCCGGGGAATTTGTCAGCGACAACACGCTGACTGTCTACATCAAGCGTCTGCGCGACAAAATAGAGGACGATCCGCAGAATCCCCAGCTCATCCGCACCGTGCGCGGCATGGGCTACCGCGTCGAATGACGGGCTTCTGGCGCAATGCCGAGGTGCGCCGAACGCTCCAGCTCTCCCTTGCCCTGAGTGCGGCGGCAGGTCTGGGAGGATGGTTTCTCGGCTGGAAAACCGCGCTGTTTGCCCTGTGTACCGGACTTGTGATGACAATGGTACAGCTTGCGGTGACATATCAGCGTTATCGCAATATCGCACGGCTTGCCGCAGAGATCGACCGCATTTTGCACGGCGGCGAGATCGGCAGCATCCGGAGCATGCGCGAGGGCGAGCTGTCCATCCTCACGACTGAGGTGGAGAAAATGACCCTGCGTCTGCGCGGACATGAGCATCAGCTTCTGGCGGATAAGGCGTTTCTGGCGGATTCGCTGGCAGATATCTCGCATCAGCTCCGCACACCGCTGACCTCGCTCCACCTGCTGACCTCGCTGTTGGGGGAACGGGATCTGCCCGATCGCAGGCGCATTGAGCTGCTTGGAGAGGTGCGCACGCTCCTCACACGCATTGACTGGCTGGTGGAGGTGCTGCTGAAATGTTCCAGGTTCGATGCCGGGACGGTCAGACTCCACAAGAAAGCAGTGCCGCTGGATGCACTGCTTGTCAAGTCCTGTGAGCCGCTGCAGATCCCAGCCGAGCTGCGCTGCATTGCCGTGCAGCTCCATGCTGAGGGGGATGTGACGTGCGATCTGGCATGGACGGCAGAGGCACTTGGCAATATCGTCAAAAACTGCATGGAGCATACCCCCGAGGGCGGCACGATCACGCTGCGCGCACAGGAAAATACGCTGTTTTCCGAGATCATCATTTCCGACACCGGCTGTGGGATCGCGCCCGAGGATATGCCGCATATCTTTGAACGGTTCTACCGGGGACAGCATGCCGACCAGATGAGCTTCGGCATCGGTCTTGCGCTTGCCAGAATGATCGTCACCGCACAGGATGGCACGATCAAGGCGGAGAACCGTCCGGAGGGCGGCGCAATGTTCAGCATACGTTTCTATAAGGGAGCTGTCTGATGCTCCCTTTTTGCGTCTGACGCGCTCCCAGCAGGAAATGTGACGAATCTCTTATATTCAAGTCACAGAGATGTCACGCTGCTGTGCTATACTTAGATCAAACGAAAGGAGAGAGTACCCATGATCATCTTACAGACAGAGCATCTGACCAAAACCTACGGCACGGGCGAAAATGCCGTCCATGCGCTGAACGATGTGAGCTTTTCGGTCTCCAAGGGGGAGTTTGTTGCCATCATCGGCCCGTCCGGTTCGGGAAAGTCCACGCTGCTGCACATCCTCGGCGGTGTGGACAAGCCGACCTCCGGCAAGGTCTGGATGAACGGCAGCGATGTCTACGCCCAGAACGATGAGGAGCTTGCGATCTTCCGCCGCCGTCAGGTCGGACTGATCTACCAGTTCTACAACCTCATTCCCGTGCTGAATGTGACGGAGAACATTACACTTCCCGTGCTGATGGACGGTCAGACTATCAACGAGGAGCGACTTGCGGAGCTGACCGAGCTGCTGGGATTGAAGGGGCGCGAGACGCACCTTCCCAACCAGCTCTCCGGCGGACAGCAGCAGCGTGTTTCCATCGGACGTGCGCTGATGAATGCCCCGGCAGTCCTGCTGGCAGACGAGCCGACCGGAAATCTTGACAGCAAAAATTCGCAGGAGATCATCAGCCTGCTGCGCATGTCGAACCAGAAGTACGGTCAGACCCTTATCATCATCACCCACGATGAGAATATCGCATTGCAGGCAGACCGCATCATTGCCATCGAGGATGGCAGGATCAACAGGGATGAGGTGCTGCGCAAATGAACGTCTTTCAGAAAGCGACACTGGCATCCCTCAAGCGCAACCGCATCCGCACGTCCGTTACCATCATCGGTATTGCGCTGTCCACCTCCCTGATGACTGCCGTGACCAGCTCGGTGTCAAGCCTGCACCACTTCCTTGTGCAAGGGGAAATCAGCCGCAGTGGGATGTGGCAGGGGAGTGCCGAGGGACTGACCGCCGGGCAGTACGAGGATCTTACCGCCGACCAGCACATCAAAAAGATCACGGCATCACAGACCATCGGCTATGCGGATGCGCACTCGGAAAACGACTACAAGCCCTATCTCTATCTGATGGGCATCAGCGAGGATTTCACCGATCTGGTCGGTGTCACGCTGATAAGCGGCGAGCTGCCAAAAAACAGTACGGAGATCCTGATCCCGGAGCATCTGGGAGAAAACGGCTGCGTGTACTACGAGGTCGGCGATACCCTCACGCTGGAGATCGGTGAGCGCATGCGGGATGGCTTTGTTCTCGACCAGTCCCACCCCTATTATCCGCCGGAGGAGCTTGCAGAGGATGCTGCGCCTGAAAGCCTTGAAGTCAGGGAAACGCGCACCTATACTGTGTGCGGCATCTATGGACGGCCGGGGTTCGAGTACTATTCCGCCCCGGGCTACACCTGCCTGACCCGTCTGGACAGCGTATCCGGAGACCGCATGACGGCGTGGTTCACCATGAAGCACCCGACACAGATCTTTGAATTTATGAGAGAGTCGAACCTGTCCGGCGATACCCACGACGATCTGCTGCGCCTGATGGTTGCATCGAGAAACCAGGGATTTTTAGATACCGTTTACGGTATGGCAGCCATTCTCATCGCACTGATCGTGTTTGGCTCGGTATCGCTGATCTACAATGCCTTTGCCATCTCGGTCTCTGAGCGCACCAAGCAGTTCGGACTGCTCTCGTCCATTGGCGCAACACGCCGGCAGCTCCGGCATATGGTGCGGTTCGAGGCGTTCTGCGTCAGTGCAGTAGGCATTCCGCTGGGTATACTCATCGGACTGGTGGGTATCATGGTGACATTTCTGTGCATTGGCGGCAAGATCGCCGAAGCCACAGCGGCTGCCAATATCCCGATGCGGCTTCATGTGTCCTGGATCGCACTGGCATGCTCTGTAGCAGTTTCGATCGTAACGGTGCTGATCTCGGTATGGATCCCCTCACGCCGCGCGACCAAGGTGTCGGCTGTTGAGGCGATCCGCCAGAGCACGGATATCAAGGCAAACCGCCGCAGCCTCAGAACGCCGAAGTGGATCTACAAGCTGTTCGGACTGCCGGGGATGCTGAGCCACAAGTACTTCACCCGTTCCCGTAAGAAGTACCGTGCCACCATCCTGAGTCTGTTCATGAGCGTAGTGCTGTTCATCTCATCCGCAGCATTTACAGAGTACCTGCAATCCAGTGTGGAGGGTGTCTATGATGATTTTGAGTGGGATCTTTCCTACCACATCAACCGTCAGGACATGAGCAGCGACCAGCTTGCAGAGCTTGCCCGGCAGTTCCGTGCAGAGCCGCTTGTGGAGCAATGCACCTACACGCACACCATGAACATCAATGGAACGCTCCCGGCAGAGGCGATCCGTGAAAATGCCGAGACGCTGGCACCGTATGCCTTCAATCCTTCGCTTGATACGCAAAACCGTAAAGGGATTTGTACCTATCTGGAATTTGTAGATGACGAGGCATTCAGGGATCTGCTGCGTGAGAACCATCTGAGCGAGCAGACATTTATGGATTCGGATGCGCCGCAGGCAGTGGCAATCGACCACGTCATCACCTTTGACGAGGAGAGCAGAAAGTTTAAGGCATGCGATCTTCTGAAAACCAGTACATGCTCGTTTGATGCACAGATGATGCGGCAATATGACGGCTATCAGTTTCATGACTGGAACGAGACACGTGATGTGGCAAGCTATGTGCTGAACGATGGAGACTGGTACGATGAGGATGACAAAATGCGCGTTCTGCGCAATGAGGCGCTGATCGAGACTACGCTCCAGATCGGTGCGGTCTTGCATGAAAAACCGCCTTTTATCTACACATCCGGAGCGATGTTCCTCATCTATCCCATGAGCGCGGTCGACACCGTGCTTGGTGAAGCCGAACGCCCGACCTATGTGAAGTTCAACATGCTCGCACCGGAGCATAAGGCAGCCAAGACGGCGTTGACGACCATCCTGTCTGAAAGCCATCTTCCAACCTATATCTATGATGAGGCAAGCTCTCGTGAACACGAGCGCGATCTGATCATGATCATCAGGGTGTTCTGCGGCGGCTTTATTGTGCTGATCTCCTTGATCGCGGCAGCGAATGTGTTCAACACGATCTCCACCAATGTTGCCCTGCGCCGCCGGGAATTTGCTATGCTCCGTTCCATCGGCATGACCAATCGGGGATTGCTCCGCATGATGAATTATGAGTGCATTCTCTATGGCACACGTGCGCTGGCGTTCGGACTTCCGGTGTCGGCAGGCGTGACCGTGCTGATCTGGCTGGCGATCCATCAGGGCTATGAGACCGGATTCCGGCTGCTGTGGGGACCGATGGGAATCGCGGTGTGCCTGGTGTATGCGGTCGTGTTCGCCTCCATGCTCTATGCGATGCAGAAGCTGCGCAGCAGCAACACCATTGACGAACTCAAAAACGAGAATCTGTGAGCTATTCATCCATCCTATTACCGGCAATTGACAGAAACAATTGGACAAATGCTGCATTCTGTGGTATAATACAAATGGAGACGGGAGCTGTCTGCACAGGCAGCTCTCCTCCGTGAAAATCACAGAAAGAGGCGATCTGACATGAAACGAAAGCATTCCGAGCAGCTCCGGCTGCTGACCCTGACCGGAGCACTTGCGGCACTTACAGCAGTTGCGACACTGCTCATCCGCATTCCGACACCGACAAAGGGATACATCAATCTCGGCGATACCGTGGTAAATCTGGCGGCATGGCTCTTGGGATCTGCCTATGGTGCGGCAGCCGCAGGCATTGGCTCTGCGCTTGCTGATCTGATTGCAGGGTACACGAATTACGCGCTGGCGACTTTCGTCATCAAAGCACTCATGGCAGCCGCGGCGTTTGCAGTCTACCATCAGCTTAGCAGGAAGTGGCAGAGCATCTGGGCGCGGATCGTATCGGCAGTGACGGCGGAGCTGATCATGATCCTCGGATATGCCGTGTTTGAGGCGATCCTCTACGGTTCGCTTGCCACAGGACTGCTCTCGCTCTCGGGCAATCTGGTGCAGGGCATCTTTGGTGCTGCCGCATCGGTCGTTCTGTATGAGGGACTGGTCAAGCATGCACCGCAGTTTATCAAGCGGAGCTGATACAAGGATTTTGTAAGAACCCGTCTTCACAAGATGCCGTGGCAGCTTTTCGGCATCTTTGCACCGTATCTTAGTCCGAAATCCTTGCAATACATACAGTATTCCTGCGGATTTCGTCCGTTGATACGGCGCAAATCTGCTCGAAAATCTGCTCACGTCCCTTGTGAAGACGGGTTCTAAAAAAGCAGACCTCCCCGGAAATTTCCGAGGAGGTCTGTTGTTTTCTGGCAGAGAATTCCCATATAAAAACAGCGACCTCTTAGAAAGACTCTCAGAGGTCGCTGTGCAGATCAGAATCAAGCAAGCGTGAATGCTATGGTGTATATGCTTTAGAGCGTGTCTACACGAGTTAAGCGAGTACACGAAGCCAAAGCACAATGCAG
>CAZKHW010000161.1:0-6621 GCA_964552525.1 uncultured Ruminococcus sp.
CGCTGTCCGGCGGTGTGTGCGTTGGTACGGGCGTTGGTCCGAAGATGATCGACAACATCATCGGCGTTGCCAAGGCGTATACTACCCGTGTGGGCAAGGGTCCGTTCCCGACCGAGCTGTTTGACGAGATCGGCGAGACCATTCGCCAGAGAGGCGGCGAGTTCGGTACAACGACCGGTCGTCCGAGAAGAACCGGCTGGTTTGATGCCGTGATCGTGCGCCATTCTGTGCGCGTCAACGGTCTGGACGGTCTGGCGATCAATAAGCTCGATACCCTGTCTGGGATCGGTGACCTGAAGATCTGCGTAGGCTATGTCAAGCCGGATGGCACGAAGCTCCGTGATTTCCCCTCAAGTCTGGAGGAGCTGGCAGACTGCCAGCCGATCTATGAGTCGTTCCCGGGATTTGATGACGATATCAGCGGATGCCGCACATTTGAGGAGCTGCCGGAGACCTGCCGTAAGTACATTGAGCGTCTTGAGGAGCTTTGCGAGTGCAAGGTCTGCATGGTAGGTGTAGGCCCTGACCGTGAGCAGCAGATCGAGCGATAAGATAAAAAAATCCACCAGATAGAGGTGAATCAGACAATGCCGGATAACGACAATCTGCTCGGCGAGACCCCGGAGGTCTGGACGGGCAATGAGGAAAAGAAGGGTGCGCCGGTGCTGGATATGGCGGATCTGGACGGACTGCTTGGCGAGGAGCCGCAGGTCTGGACGGGCAGTGCAGAGCAAAAGGGTGCGCCAGTCATTGAGGATGAAGTGCTGCTTGACGATCCTGGACAGAGCTGGAATGACCAGAAGCTCGGTGCGCCGGTGCTGGATGAGCAGGTGCAGCTCGATGATCCGAGCGTTTCCCCTGTACAGCAAGCCCCCCGGGGCGATGTGCAGCTTGGGGTGAATGCGGAGGATCTGCTGGGCGGCGGTGAGCCTGCCGCGTATGACGAGGTGGCGGAGTTCTGCCAGCGTCTCCAGTTTGACGAGAATCTGAAAGCATCCTTTGTGCAGCTCGATGCTGAAAAGCAGCAGCAGGTGGTAGAGATGCGCTCAAAGCAGCTTGGCATCCCTGCGCCGATGATCCCCAATGCGCTGCGTCCCAAGGTGGAGGAGGCACTTCCCGAGGCTGCCGATGTGCAGTTGGAGGAAACGCCCGAGCCGGAGGAGTATGTTCCGAAGTTCAAGGACGAGGAGCTGGAGCGCATCAAGGAGGAATCCAAGAAACCCCAGCGGTATGTTCCGCCGCAGGTGGAGCTTACCCCGGAGAAGAAAAAGGAGAACATCCGCATCATGAACGAGCTGCGTGAGGAGCGCGAGCGTGAGATGGCGCACAAGGGCTTTATCACACTGATCATCCTGACGGTGGTCGGTGTCATCGGCGCGGCATGCTTCTCGATCTATTTAGCAGGCATGTTCGGTCTGGGCTATAAGCCGGAGGTCGCGGAGAGCTGGATGTCCAAGGTGACCTCGTTTGCACCGATCCTCGGCGTGGCGATGGGTGTCAGCGCACTGGTGCTGGCAGCACCTGTGCCGCCGCTGAAGGGCATCACCAAATTCCTGTATGGACTGGGATTTATCCTGTCGCTGTTCCCCGGTATTCCGCTGCTGAGCCAGAAGGATGGCAGCGGTGCTGTCAACGGCGTGCTGATGGCAGCATCGGCGATCTGCTGTCTGGCAGTTGTGGTCGTGCTGTCCGTAAGCGACGGTGTCAATATGTACAATAAACACGGAAATTCCTGACAAACAACCGCCCTGCGTGATGCAGGGCGGTTTCCTTTTGCGGGGAATTGCACATGAGCGTGCAATATTCCGGATTTTTTCGGGATGGTCGAAATCCAACCTGAAAGGAATGATCCACATGCTCAAAGCAATCGGAAAGTATATCGACACCCTGCCGCTGATGCGGCTGTTCTCGCAGGAGGAACGCTATGCGGATACGGTCATCATCGAGGTAGACCGCTATCATGATGACTATGATCTTTCGCATTTCAGATTCATGATGCGCGGTATCACTGAAAGCGGCGGTGAAACGGAGAGCATTCTCGTCATCGAGGAGGCGCAGGAAACGGTGCTGCACCTGAAATGGCGCGTTTCTCCGAAATTCACTGCAGAGGGCGGCATGCTGTCGCTTGACTTGTTTGCGTACCGCTACGATGAGGGGACAGATGCCAAAACCAGTCCGCCGAATGTTCTGGTACGTTACCAGCTCCCTCCGGTTCTGGTGCGACCACTTCCGGACAGCAAGTACAAGCTCGAGAGTGCCAGCTATACGGCATTTCTGCTTGAGGTGCGCAGTTCAGCAGAAACTGCCCTTGCCGAGATGCGCGCTATGCTGGATAACTTCACGCTCCCTCCGGGGCTGGAGGCGCGTCTTGCCGCGGTAGAGGGTGCGGTGAGCCTGCTGACCAGTACGGCAGACAGCCATGAAACGCGCATTCTGGCACTCGAACAGGCTGACGGCGGTATGCCGATCGTGGTGCTTAGTCAGAGCAGCTATGATGCTCTCACCGATCCGGATGAGGGGACGCTCTATGTCGTCCGCGATGATCCGGAGTAGACGTGACAAAAGGGCTGCCCGATCAGACGAGTACGCATATAAAAGTAATGCCCGAAAGTAGTTTTTGGAACTGCTTTCGGGCTTGATTTAATGATTGGTTTATTCGTATAAATCAGAATTTGCGCGGCAGCCCGCGCTGGCGAGTTAGCAATAACGATAAATCGGGTTCTAGTGTTCGCAATGCCCTTGCCTAGCGGCAGAGGGCAAAGCTGGTGCTGTGCTGAATCAAAATTTATCCTTGATACCACTCTAAAAATTTCTCTATATATTCAGATTTTGGTGTTATGACATCTATGTCAATATCAGGATTATTTTTGGCAAACAATTTTAGTTCGTCTTTTAGTTTTACTCCAGATAACAAATAATCATCAATAATATATTGCTTGCTATATCCAAGTTTACTGAGTATAATAGCTGATACTACACCTGTTCTGTCTTTTCCTGCATTGCAAAAGTATATCACATTTGTGTTAGCATTCATAATTGTATTGATAATGTTTTCCATAGTATCATCGACCATATCTATATAGGAAACAGCAACTTTGCTTGTCGATTTTGGAACAGTATTTCCTCCCTTCACTGGCAAGGAAATATATCTGAAATCACAATCATTTTCTAAAATACACGTTTTTTGTTGACGTTCATTTTTTTCTCTCAAATCAACAACGGTCCTAACATCATTATCTATTAGAAACTGCCGTTCTTTATCAGAGAGATAAATCGGAACATCACTTCTAATATAACGAAAACTATTCCTAATAATTGACCTTGTGTTTTTGGTATTTTTAAATAAGCTCAATTTTTTATCTCCTCTAAATTCCGATTTAGCACAGCATCAGCTTTGCCCTCTGCCGCTAGGCAAGGGCATTGCGGACACCAGAATCCGATTTGTCGTCATCGCCAACTCGCCAGCGCGGGCTGCCGCGCAAATTCTAATTTGTCTTACTAAAATTATACATCAAGAGGAGTTATATGTCAATAGAAACACCATAGTATTTCTGACTATAAAATCAAAAATACTACGGCTAAAAATTTCTATAGGAGTATCGACCTTAGGAGCATCCCTTTTGCGGTTTTCACAAGGAATGCGGAGCGCCGCAGCAGCAGACGCTCCGCATCCAAAAGAATAAGGAGTGATGGGAAAATTTACAAAATTATTTACCGAGCAGCCACTCGTACATACCCTCATACTGCTTTGCGGAATTCGTCCACGAAAAGTCCTGCTCCATGCCGCGGCGGATCATGTCGTTCCAGTTGTCGCGGTGGTTGAAGAATACGGATTTCGCGTAGTTGACTGCACCGAGGAAACTCTCCGACCAGAAGTCGTGGAAGGTAAAGCCTGTACCGGTCAGCTCGAACTCGTTGTACGGTACAACGGTGTCCTTCAGACCGCCGGTCTCGCGGACAAGCGGAATCGAACCGTAGCGCAGTGAAATAAGCTGCGTCAGACCGCACGGCTCAAATCGCGACGGTACGAGCATCATATCCGCACCGGCATACAGCTTGTGCGCCAGCTCGTCGTTATAGCAGATGTTGGCAGAGCATCTGTCCGGATATCTGCCTGCAAAGTAGCGGAACATGTTCTCATAGCCCGGCTCACCCGTGCCGATGACAACAAACTGCGTGTTCTCATCCAGAAACCGCTCGAATACGTCGCCGAGCAGATTCAGCCCCTTCTGATCCGTCAGACGCGAAATGATACCAATGAGCATCACGCGGTCGTCTTGCGGAAGTCCCAGCTCCGCCTGGAGCTGCCGCTTGTTCTCCGCCTTTCCCTGGAGATAGTTGTCCTTGCTGTAGTTCCAGAACAATTTCTTGTCCTTCATCGGATCGAAGATGTTGTAGTCAATGCCGTTCACGATGCCGCGCAGCGATGCCGCACGCGCTCCCAGCAGACCGTGGAGATTTTCGCCAAATTCTGCCGTTTTGATCTCCTCCGCATAGGTCTCCGAAACGGTGGTGATATAGTCAGCGTACACCAGACCGCCCTTGAGCATGTTCGCATCCCTGTGGAATTCGAGCTTGTCCGGCGTGAACATATAATCCGGAAGTCCGGTGTTGTATTTGAAGGTCTTGATGTCCCACACACCCTGGAATTTCGGGTTGTGGATCGTCATGATGGACTTGACACCCTGATAGAACGGATGAGTCGCAAACGTGGAGTGCAGCAGTACCGGGATCAGACCGGTCTGCCAGTCGTGGCAATGGATGATCTCCGGATGGAAACCGATGACCGGCATCATCGCCAGAACCGCCTTGCAGAAGAAGGTGAAACGCTCGATATCCCAGTGAAGATCATTGGAGTAGGGCGACTCACCGTTAAAATAATACTCGTTGTCAACGAAATAGAACTTGATGCCGTCAAACTCATATTCCATGATACCGACATGCTCCTGCTTGCCGGCATAGTCCATGTAGAAGTGGTGACGGTAGTGGAAGAAATTGCGGTATCTGCCGGGAATGCACGAATAATAGGGGATGATGACACGAACGTCAAAACGCTCTTTATCGAGATTCTTGGGCAGTGCCCCCACAACGTCGGCAAGACCTCCGGTCTTGACGAACGGTACACATTCGGATGCTGCAAATAAAATATTAGTCAAGGTAGATCCCTCCTTTGTGATTTTGACCTCCTGGGAGGTCTATTCTGCTATTATTATACTCCTTTTTTATGCGCACGTCAAGGGAAATTACACAAATTGTTTGTCTGTTTGTAGAAATCCACCAAATATCCGGTCGAAAACTATCAAACCACGCTAAAGTGCACTACAAATTTTAATCAGGAACTGTATAAACCGGGGCGGCTTGTCCATACTGGAATCAGAGCCCAAAAACAGGTACAAAAAGCGGTGCAAACGCCCGAAATACAGGGGTTTGCCAAATTATGCACTCTTTGGCTAAAAAAAGAGGGATATCCGATGCTATTATTGTGTCAAATGCGGAAATTTCGGAATTTTCATTGACGAATCGGCAAATATCCTGTATAATGTACCTATAACAAAAATCAAACAGTACGGATGCACCAAGCTGTGCCCGGAACACAAGAAAGGTGATTGGCAATGACATATCATGAGCTAGTGAAAAAGGTTCAGACTGCGCTTGCAAAGGCAGATGCTTCCAAGGTTGAGGAGCATATTGCGGTACAGGTCAATGTGACCGGAGAAGCTGAGGGCGCATTCTATATGGAGATCTCCGGCGGCGTATTGTACGTAGCTCCCTATGATTATAACGACCGCGATGCACTTTTGACTGCTGATGGCGCAGAGGTGCTGGCACTGGCACAGGGCAAGCTCCAGATGGAGGCTGCCATTGCAGAGGGTAAGGTCGCTTGCGAGGGCAACTATGACAAGGTAATGACATTGGCTGCTACCATTCCGGTCAAGAAGGCTGCTGCGAGAAAGAAGGCTGTTGTTGCTGAGGCAGCCGTTGCTGAGACTGTTGAGGTTGCTGCTGAAACCGTTGAGACTGTTGCTGAGCAGCCTAAGAAGCGCGGCAGAAAGCCGGCGGATGCCAAGACTGAGACTGCTGCTGGGCAGCCCAAGAAGCGCGGCAGAAAGTCTGCTGCTGCCAAGAAGGCGGATGCTCCGGCTGATGAGAAGAAGCCGGCTGGCAAGAAGACCACAAGAAAGTCCACCAAGACCAAGTGATCTGCCATACTGTAAGGATAAATGTTCGGGCATCCCACGATGGGATGCCCGATTTTTCGCCGCAAACGATACAAATAGAAACGGCACGGTGAATCACCGTGCCGTTCCCACAAAAAATAAGAGAAAGAGGTTAGAAATCAATTCCTGTCATCATTATAACAAAAATCTGAAAAGAATACAAGAGGGTTTTAGAAATTCGTATGTTTGCACAAAAAATATGGATTCATATAATGCAGGTTGCCTAAAAATTTGTGTGGGACTTGCATTTTTTCAGAACCTGTGGTATAATGAGATAGATTCGAGTGTGAGTTACGCAATTCGGAATATAGGTGTGCGGGCCCTGTGCAATGAAGTACTGTGAACCATGTCAGGCGGGGAACCGAGCAGCATTAAGCGGATCGTTTCATGTGCCGCAGCAAGC
>CAZKHW010000162.1:0-6610 GCA_964552525.1 uncultured Ruminococcus sp.
ATACTTTGACCGTATTGAGCAGGACCCCGTCCTCGGACAGAAAAACTGGGAGCAGGCAGAGAGCTTTCTCCAGTCCGAGACATTCCATCTCGCCGCCAACAAGGGGCTGCTCAAGCCCTCCGAGATCGACTGCATCCTGGCAGGCGACCTCATCAACCAATGCACTGGCTCGGCATTTGCTGTCCGGGGAACGGACGTGCCGTTTCTTGGGCTGTACGGGGCGTGCTCCACGATGGCAGAAAGTCTGCTGCTGGCAAGCATCCTGACCGAGGGCGGCTATGTTCAACGCGCCGGTGCCGTGACCAGCTCACATTTTTCAACGGCAGAGCGTCAGTTCCGGTTTCCGCTGTCCTACGGCGGTCAGAGGACGCCCACCGCCCAGTGGACCTGTACAGCGTCCGGTGCGGTCATCGTGACCGCAGAGGGTGATGCGCCCTTTGTGGCAGGTGGATGTATCGGGCGCATCTGCGACCTTGGCGTGACCGATGCTACCAATATGGGGGCGGCAATGGCGCCGGCAGCCGCGGATACCATTTCGCGTTATCTGCATGACACAGGAACGTCTCCGGGACATTATGATGCGATCATTACAGGAGATCTCGGGCAGGTCGGCTCACCGCTGCTCATTGAGCTGCTGCAGGGGCAGGGCATCGACATTTCGGGCGTTCACCGCGACTGCGGTGCTATGATGTTTGACGATGACAAGCAGGATACCCATGCAGGCGGCTCGGGATGCGGCTGCTCGGCGAGTCTCCTGTGCGCGTACTTCCTCCCGAAGCTGGCAGCAGGGGAGCTGAAACGCATTTTGTTCTGTGCGACCGGAGCACTCCTGTCCGCGATGTCCTCGCAGCAGGGGGAGAGCATCCCGGGCATCTGTCACCTGGTCGAAATAGTGGGATGAGAAGGGAGTTGTCACAATGATAGCAGATCTGATAAAGGCATTTGTAGTCGGTGGCGTGATCTGTGCCATAGGGCAGGTACTGATCGACTACACCAAGATCACCCCGGCGCGGATTCTGACTGCGTTCGTGGTGGCAGGCGTAGTCCTGTCGGCGATCGGGCTGTACCAGCCGCTTGTGGAGTTTGCAGGAGCCGGCGCGACCGTGCCGCTGACGGGATTCGGTCATCTGCTGGCGGACGGTGTGCGAAAGGCGATCCATGAGGATGGATTCATCGGCATTTTAAGCGGCGGCATGACAGCAGCCTCTGCCGGCATTACCGCAGCATTGGCAGCAGGACTTTTGGCGTCGCTCGTGTTCAAGCACCGGGCAAAGGCATAATTTGCCGCGCTGACAGGAACGGGCATATTTCGATACGGCGGCTGTGGTATAATAAGATCAAGCACTGGGGCAGAGCTGACAGTCTGCCGCGGTGCTGCTGAAGGCAAAGAGAAAGGAGCGATCGGACATGCATGATATGTCCAATGTATTTTCTGCGCTGTTACCGCGCCGACCGCGAAATGTCACCTACCTGGAGCTGTATGGCTATAACGGATGCTGCTACCGGCTGATTTCCCCGAAGAAGGACAAGTCCTATTCGGTGGAGATCTCCCGTCCGGGGGCAAAGAATAATGCCGTACTCAAGTCGTTTACCGAGGATCTCGGGGATGCACAGGGCTTTACGAAGTTCCTGATGGAGACGGGCGTGCGCCCGGAGCAGCTCCCCCATGCAGCAGCAGCGTATTTTTGCGTAAAAAAGGAAAGCACGACGGCATAACCAGCAAGCACCGCCCTTCCAGACAGGAGGGACGGTGCTTGCTTTTTTTATCGTCTTGCGCGAAGTCCGCCGGGCGTTTCCTTTTCCGGAACACCGCCGCAGAGGTAGAAATTCTTCATCAGTACCAGAGAACATCCTGCCAGAAAATCGGTCTTGTCCTCAACGCTGCTAACCGCGATGCGGTCGGCAATATCATCGCCTGCGAACTCCTTGACATAGGCGCGGAACTGGCTGAATCCTCGCTCCGACAGCCCAAAGCCGTGCAGCACGACCTTCTGCGACTGGAAACAGCAGACCATGTTGTGGAGCAGAACGCTCCAGTCCTGCATGATCTCGCGCACGACCTCCTCGCACCTGACATCACCTGCGGAGACTGCCTGGTACATCCGATCGAGGGTCACATGCTGAATGTAGCCGTCTGTCGCCGTATAGAGAAACGGTGTGCGCTCCTTGGAATACACCTCGGCGATACGCGCCTGCATCGCCTGGATGGAGAGCTGTGCACGGACAGAGCCTGCCGGATAGCCGTCCTGCTGTCTGCCGCCCGGGCGGATGATGACGCGCTCGGTCAGATAGCTGTAGGTCAGATAGTCCTTTTCCGTCTTTTCAGGTCGAAGAACAGAGATGTGGATGTGACTGCCCAGGTGGACATACACCTGGTTCTGTCCATGCAGACCGTCACGCTGCAGGTCGGCATTGGCAAGCGACAGCAGCCACATGGCATTGCCGCAGAACACCGGCGGCATCTGCGGAACAGAGAGTGCCCTTGCCAGATCGCTGAAATCCAATGTGCCGTCCTTGTAGTAAACACGCATGCGACCGATCATGATGGGCATTACGCCCACGCCAAGTCCCAGCACATCATCGCGTGTCAGACAGGCATTGCTCATCATGCGCTCCGCACCGGAGATGATGAACTGCTGGATCTCCTTGCGGCTGGTGTGGTCGGTGCATGCCATGCTCACCTTGTCCAGGATCTCCATGTGCATCGTACACAGTCCGACCGTGATCTCCTGTTCGCCGATGACTGCGCCAAGCACAAACTTGTAGTTGGCGTTGATATCGAGCAGGATCTTTCTGCGTCCCTTGGGGAGCTTGTTGTCCTGCTGGTTCTGATAGGGTGCCTCGCCGATCTCGGTGAGCAGCCCTTCGGCGATCATGGCATTGGTGATCTGGGTGATGGAGGCGCGTGTGATCTGGAGCATCTGCGAGAGATCCACCCTTGAGATCGGACCTGCCCCCCAAACGGTGCGAAGCACCTGCATCCGATTGATCCGTTTCAAATCCAGTTTGCTAATACCGCTGAACACATCTCCATCTCCTTTCCACATGGCTCATTCTATTTAACATTATACCATAATTCGCTGAAAAAGGCAAGACAAAACATAAAAAAACCAGAAATCAATTTGGTTGCCTTTCATCAGCGCGGACTTCGCGCCGCTGCCGTTTCCGGCGCATCAGGATCGACACAAGTGCCGCCGCTGCCGCTACAACGACAGCCGAGACGCTCCCGGCAGCCAGTGCCGCTTTCATATCCGGCGGAGCTGCCGCGACCGTCATTTTTGCATCCGACGCCAGGGGACTGCGGTCGCTGAAGGCATAAGCTCTGCCCACATCCTCTTTCCAGACAAGCGTTTCGTAGTCTGCATATGCCGCCTCATAGTCTGTCTGGGAGACATTTTTGCCGTTCACCTGCCAGACTGCCAAATTCTTCTGCGGCTCGGGATAGCTTTCAATATCGCTCATAAAGCTGGCGATTTCTACGAGCTGTCCCTGTTCGAGCCTGTAAAACGCCTGCTGCACGATGCCGGAGCCTGTGTGGAATGAACCGAGCATATGCTGCTCGACATTGACAGCAGCCATGCCGAATTCTCCGAATGCCTGCTGATCGGCTGTTTGCAGGAGCTTTGGCTCACCCTTGGAGCAGGTATAGATCATCACGCCATAGGCATGGGAATTGTCCGGTGATATGAACAGCTCCGGTGTGCCGTCGCCGTCAATATCGAACAGATCCCAGCGCGCGCCGTAATCCTCCTTGCTGGCACCGCCCTCAAAGCCTTGCATGCGGCTGTAAGTGGTCAGTACCTTCTGGTAGGCAAGCTGCCAGTCCTTTACCTCATTTTTCGCCGCACAGACAGGGGATACCGTCAAAAGCAGTGCGCCTACAAGCGCAGCGGCAAGTATTCCGGTTGATTTCATAGAATTCTCCTTTACAGCCGGGATGAAAGCTGCTCATACAGCACCATCATCAGCGGCATCGTTCCTACAGAAAGCAGCGTGCTCACGCCGAAGATCTCCGAAGCATATGCGGCATTGCGCTTGTATTGCAGTGACATCATAGTGCAGATGGCAGCGCAGGGAGCGCTGGCAGCGGCAAGAACAGTCATCGCAACGATGCGCTCTGCCGGGAACAGGAGGAAAACCAGCAGCGTCAGCACCGGGATCAGCAGCAGCCGCAGAAAGCATACATAAAAGACACGCGGCTTTTTCAGGACAGCCAGCAGGTCGGTCTGTGCAATGGTAGCACCGGCAACCAGCATGGCAAGCGGCGTATTAAGACCTCCCACCAGCTCGAAGCTCTCGCGCACAAGCCCGGCGAACACCAATGCCCAGCGATACCACGACGGCACATCCTCTGAAACGGGCAGAACGGGAAGTGTCAGGCGTGTAAAGAACATGACAAGTCCCAGAACGATGGCGATGATCGAGGGGGAGCGCAGCACCTTCAGGAGGGAACGGATCGACTTTTTGCCGGACATCTGCATCACGCCGTGCGACCATACCAGTGCGTTGAATGCCGCGATATAGGCGGTGAGGTAGAATACCCCCTCATATCCGAACATTGCCTGTACGAGTGGGATTCCCATAAAGGCGCAGTTGGAATAAACGGCGGAAAAGCGTTCGATCACCGTATCGCGCCCCTCTTTTTTGCGGATGCACAGATAGGACATTCCGAAAGCCACAACAAACGAGACAAGTGAGAGCAGAAATGTCCATCCGAGATTGCCCACCAGCTCCTTGTCGAAATCACGCTGGAAGGACATCAGGATGACGATGGGATTAACAGCTTTAAGTACGAGCGCGGAGATCTGGCTCACTGTGTCCTTGGACAGCAGCTTTAACCGATAGCAGATCCCTCCGATTACGATCAGGATGAGCATGATGACTGCCTGCTGCAGTACGACCTCTGCCATGGATGAATGCCCCCTTACTAATATTCTATACATACTATACCATACCCTGTCGAAATTTTCAAGTCCCTGCGGATTTTTTGACGTTTACGCTAAAATTTTGCGGCTTGTGCGGTGCTTTTTGGACATAGAAAAGCATGCTCCCCCAATTGGAGGAGCATGCAGGACGATCATGATTCTGTCTTGCCCATATTGCAGCAGCAGCCTGCCAGCATCCAGAAGACCGGCGCAACGGTAATGGTGCTTGTGCCGATTATCATCGTCAGCAGATACAGCAGCACTGCCCCCAGGAATGACGTTTGCAGCCAGCCGCCGTATGCACTTGCCCTGCCGCCGTGGAGGAATGTCAGAATCAGCACGGCGCATACCAGGAGCAGCATCGGGAATCCCATCGTTGCTGCGGTATGCAGGAAGAAATTGTACGCCCGGTCAAATGTGTTCGGATTGGAAGTGATCGTCAGGCTCTGATAGAGCTGCGGATACACCAGACTGTCCGGACCGGCACCGACCAGCGGATAGTCTCCGGCGATGTTCGCGGTGCTGCTCCAGAGAAAACGGTAGGTATCCGGAATGCTTTCCATATCAAACGTACCATTCGGATTGGCATCGTAGTTCGGCACGTAATAGCCGCTGGCAGCAAGGCGGTAGGAGCTGTCCTCCCACATGATCGCGCCGTCATAGAGCTGATAGCCGGACACCGGCTGTCCGGAGGAGAATTCCGTCCCGTTGATGGCAGGGGCTGCAATGCACCAGCCGATGCCTGCCGCACATGCCGCCAGTGAAGCCCCGACTGCAGTCAGACCGCGCTTTCCGGCTTTTTTCCAGAGAATATAGAGCAGCGCAAAAACGATGGAGCAGATTGTCCCGGCAATGCCGATGAGCGTCTGGGTCTTGACTGCCATCAGGCAGAAGGCTACCGCGCAGATGAGATAGAACACGCGCGGTTTCTTTTCCTGCGTGAATGCTGCCGAGAGAATTGCCGGAAAGCTGAGCATCACGAGCAGTGTTGCCAGAAAGATGGGACTTCCGGTCAGTCCGGAGGGCAGAAATGTCCGGAATACCAGCAGCGGTTCGAGGTTCTTGTAATACGAGCGAAACCCGATGGGCAGTGCCTGGAGCAGTCCCCATGCACATTCGGCAAGTCCCATCCAGAACGCGGCATTCAGGAGCCTGCGGCGGTTGTCATCCGTGCCGAGCTGTGCGCCCAGCATGAAGAAGCAGCCGTAGAACAGGATCGAGAGTACGCCCTCGCCGCGTCCGTCCGCACCGAATGTTGCAACGGTGTAATTGTAGGGATCGCCGCCGCAAAAGGAATTCATAAGGCTCACATAGCCCCAGATGACCATTGCGCCGAACAGCCCTGCAACAAGCCACAGATGCTTGGGGGTGACGGATTTCATGAAACCGATGACCGTGTACACGATTGCTGCAACGCCGGTGATCGCCAGCGCGATGACCGGGATGCTGTAAACCCGGAAGAACTCCAAAGGCACCGACATCAGCGGCATCAGGATCATAAAGCCGATCAGGATCCAGAGGTTATACCGCCAGTACCGGTGTGTCGGCATATTCAGAATAAAGTTGGATTTTTCGGTCGTACCGAATATCGTTTTTGGCATGGGTTAGCTCCTTTCCGGTGTTGCTAAAAATAGGGACGGCGTGAGCCGTCCCTATTTTTGTTACTTTGCATAATCCACAGTCCG
>CAZKHW010000163.1:0-6588 GCA_964552525.1 uncultured Ruminococcus sp.
GATTGGAGAACATGTTCGCAAACGTGCTGACCATGTAGAACGAATCCGCATTCTTGTTCGATTCAATGGTCATGGAACGGTCGAACTTGATGATATCGAACGGAATTTCCATAATGCGCTCAAAATTCGAGTAGCCTGTGCCGAAGTCATCGAGATAGAACTTGATGCCGAGCTGGCGCAGCTCCTCGACTCTCGCCTTCATGATGTTGAAGTCCGCCTCGCTGCGGCTCTCCGTGATCTCGATCGCGATCTTGCTGTAGGGGATCTGGTTGCGGTCAATGATCTGCTGCACCTCGCGGCAGAAACTGTCGTAGCGGATGTCAAGCGTGGAGAAGTTCACCGAAATGCGCTTGATGTCCAGTCCATCCTCCATCAGCGTGCGAACCGCGCCGCAGGTCTTGTTGAGGATGATCATGCTCAGCGCATGGATGTGCCCGTACTGCTCCGCAAGGGGAATGAACAGATCCGGAAAGACCATTCCGGTCTTGGGAAGCTCCAGGCGCATAAGCGCCTCGGCGGTGTCATACGTGCCGGTGGAGATGTTAAAGACAGGCTGGCAGTAGACCAGCACGCGCGCATCGTCCAGGTCATGCCGTGCGGCAATGTCCTCCAGCTCGCTGAGGATGTAGCTGCTCTTGTAGTACAGCTCAATGTCCGCATCGGTGATGCGATGAACCGTATTGAACGGCATCGTGCGTTCAGCATCCTCCATGATGCGGATGTAATCCGTGCCGGACTGCACCTCATCGGTCGTCTCCATAACGACGATCTTGTAGTCCAGTTCAAGTTTGGCATAGCTCTCCAAAAAGCTCTCATGCAGCTTTTTCAGGAACTGCTCCTGCATCTCGTCATCCATTTTGGGCATGGTGAGGACAAGACGGTCATTCTCCAGACGGTAGATAATGCCCTTGCGGACATTGTGCCGCAAAAAGCGGTGATACTCGTATTCCAGATCTTTGGATTCCACAATAATGCGTGAAAAATTTTTGATCTGACAGCTCATCAGGAGCAGCGGTTTCCGGCTCACATCAAGCGCATGGAACAGGTAGGTATCCGATGCAGCTCCCGTATTAAGATCAAAGGGGTTGGAATGAAAGATAAACACAATTGCCATGATCGGGAAGAAATAGGTCACACCCGTAAAGGACATCTGATCGTTGATCCGCTGAATCGCCATGAGCAGCAAAGAGATGAGGTTTGCACCGAGCAATCCCCAGAAGATCTGCTTGATGACACGCACACGGTAGTGGATGATAAGATAAAAGACCGCAATGTTGAACACGGCAAAGAGCAGCGCATAACCGTTAAACAGATTATGAACCGTTCCGTCCCCCTCGATGTAGAAGGAAAAATGCAGCGGCGTGCCCAGGGTATCCACCGCCGCTGTGAGAAGTGTCAGTCCGGATGCCGCCTTGAAGACGCGATCTTTGAGCGCCGAGGAGACGCGAAACGAATTTTGCAGATAGTGGATGTAAAGCACCAGCAGCAGGCTCAGCGCAATGTGATGCAGACTGCGGAACAGATAGGCAGGCAGAATGTGTACCGTGCCGGCGGCCTGCACCATCTGGTACAAGATCTCTGTGGAGGCGGAAATGCAGGTCAGCACGAGCATCATGATCAAAACGATGAAACCCCTGTCTTTGCGGATGCACGTCTGGATCAGCAGCAGAAAAATCAGTATGCACATTCCCACGACCGTGATATCGCCGACAGGCGTGTAGCTGTGCGGATTTGCCATGCCGACCATCGAACAGGGATCTTCAAAGATATCAAACATAACGCGTACCTCCTTTTCTCAATATTTCTACACTGAAACGTTTAATTATTATCTCTGTCTGTATTATAGCACAAAATCACCAAGTTGTCAAGAAGTCGTGAAATACCATAAGTTCCGTTGATGAAATTCGTCTGTTTGCACAATTTTGAGGGTGCTATCCTGTGATGAACCACCATATTCCGATTATTTTTTATTGATTGCCAATAACTATTTGTATATAATGAAAAGAACTATCCGGATCGAATTTTCAGAACATTTATGAATTTTCCAAAAGCACTGGAAATCCCGTCCCGGATATGGTATAATAAGAATGAATATGCCGGGCATCCCTTATGCTGATGCCCTGAACGGAGGAATTCTCATGCGTTTACTCGTCATTGACGGCAACAGCATCATCAACCGCGCCTATTACGGCGTCCGCGCCCTTGCCAATCATAAGGGTGTGTTCACCAACGCGCTGTTCGGATTTGCGCAGATGTACCTCAAGGAGACCGGAGAGGTCAAGCCCGATGCCATCGCAGTGGCATTCGACCTGAAAAGCCCCACATTCCGCCACAAAGCCGACCTCAACTACAAGGCGAACCGCAAGGGCATGCCCGAGGAGCTTGCCATGCAGATGCCCTATCTGAAGGAAATGCTCGGCTATATGGGGATCACCTGCCTGTCCGCGGAGGGCTTTGAGGCGGACGATATCCTCGGAACGCTTGCCGCTGCCTGCGATGCGCAGGGCGCGGAATGCTGCATCATGACCGGAGACCGCGACAGTCTCCAGCTCATCACCGACCGCGTGACGGTGCGGCTGGTGACGAACCGCGAGACCATCTCCTATACGCCGGAGCGTTTTCAGGAGGATTACGGCTTTGCGCCGATCCACCTCATCGACCTCAAAGCCCTCATGGGCGACAGCTCGGACAACATCTCCGGCATAAAGGGCATCGGCGAAAAGACCGCATCAGGGCTGATCCGGGCGTGGGGCAGTCTGGAAAACCTCTACGAGCATATGGACGAGGTGCAGGCAACGCCGCGCATCAAGGAAAAGCTCACCTCGGGCAGGTCGGATGCCGAGCACAGCCGGTTTCTCGCGACCATTGTGCGCAATGCCCCTGTCCCCCTTGAACTGGACGCCTACCGTCCCAAGCCGCAGGACAAGGATGCGCTGCGTGCGCTGCTCACAGAGCTGGAGATGTACAAGATCCTCGAACGCTTCGGGCTGACACCGCTGGGCGCGACCAAGGCTGCCGCCTATGAGGAGAAGCCTGCCGCCGATTCCCCCACCCTGACCGAAAAGCCGTGGAGCATGGAGGAGATCGCCGCCCATGCACAGCCCGTAGGCTACACGCTGTCATCAGGGGAGCTGATTGTCTGTGCGGAAAACGAGGTCTACCGGACGCAGGAGGAGCACGAGATCCTTGCCTTTTTGTCCGCCGACATCCGGAAAGCCACGGACGATGCCAAGCCGCACTACCGCTACGTCCTTGCAAGGGGCGGCAAGCTCTGTGCGCTGGTGTTCGATGCGGCAGTCTGCGGCTATCTCCTCAACCCTTCTGCAACGGACTACAGCACCGCCGCCGTCTGTGCCAATCTGGGCGCACCCTATTTTGACAGTCTGGGGCTGCTTGCCGATGTGCAGGCAATTCCTTCGCTTGCCAGGGAGGGGATCGCACGCCTGGAGGCGGACGGGATGCTCCCCCTCTGGAATGACGTGGAGCTGCCCCTCACGCGCGTTCTGGCATCCATGGAGCATACCGGCATTCTGGTGGATCCGGAGGGCATCCGGCAGTTCGGCGATGCCCTGACTGACCGCATTGCCCAATTGCAGGCGCAGATCTATGAGTACGCCGGGGAGACGTTCAACATCGCCTCGCCCAAGCAGCTCGGTGTGATCCTGTTTGAAAAGCTGGGACTTCCGGCAAAGAAAAAGACCAAGACCGGCTATTCCACCAATGCCGAGGTGCTTGAGGAGCTGGCCTCGCAGCATCCCATCGTTTCGCGGATTCTGGAGTACCGCCAGTACACCAAGCTCCAGTCCACCTATGTGGAGGGACTGCTGGGCGCTATCGCAGAGGATGGCAGAATCCACACCAACTACAAGCAGACCGAGACGCGCACCGGGCGCATCTCCTCCACCGAGCCGAATTTGCAGAACATTCCCGTGCGCACGGAGCTGGGACGGCAGATGCGCCGGTTCTTCCGTGCCAAGGACGGCTGCATCCTGCTCGATGCCGACTACAGCCAGATCGAGCTGCGCCTGATGGCGCATCTGTCCGGCGATGCCGCGATGCAGGAGGCGTTCCGGTCGGGCGCGGATATCCACACCGCTACCGCCGCCAAGGTCTTTGACATGCCCGAGGATTTCGTCACGCCGGAAATGCGAAGTGCCGCAAAGGCTGTCAATTTCGGCATCCTCTACGGCATGGGGGCGTTCTCGCTGTCCAAGGACATCCACGTATCGCTGTCACAGGCGAAGAAGTATATCGCAGATTATCTCGGATCGTTCCCCAGAGTTTCCACATTTTTGGAGGAAACGGTGGAAAATGCCGCCCGGAACGGCTATGTCTGCACCATGCTGGGACGCCGCCGCTACGTTCCGGAGCTGAACGCGAAGAACAAGGTGATGCAGGCGGCAGGAAAGCGCATCGCCATGAACACCCCCGTGCAGGGAACGGCGGCGGATCTCATCAAGCTGGCGATGGTGCATGTCCATGACCGCCTTGCGGAGGAAGTGCCAAGTGCCCGTCTGCTGTTGCAGGTACACGATGAGCTGATCGTCGAAGTACCGCTTGCGGATGCCGATGCCGCCGCACAGGTGCTGCACGAGGAAATGCTTGGTGTTGCGGCACTTTCCGTGCCGCTGACAGCGGATGTGAACCGCGGAGAGACGTGGTATGATGCCAAGGGTTAAGGTCGTGGGCGGTTTTGACGAGGCACTTCTGCGCCAGTGTGCCGCGCTCGAATCACGCATTTTCACCGATGCGTGGAGCATCGCAAGCATGCAGGCAGCAGCCCTTGCACCGGCAACCACGCTGTATGCAGTGCTTGACGAGAATGATACCGTCCTGGGCTATGCATTCGTCACAAGGGTTCTGGACACTGCGGAGCTGGACAACATCGCCGTTGCGCCGGAATGGCGCAGGCAGGGCATTGCCGGCATGCTGCTGGATGCCGCATTTGACGGCACGGAGGCGGTCATCCATTTGGAGGTGCGTGCCTCGAATGCCGGAGCGATGGCATTTTACCGGCGGCACGGCTTTACAGAGTGCGGCATCCGGCGGAATTACTACCAAAATCCGCGTGAGGACGCGATATTAATGAAACGAGAAAGGGAAAGCGCATGTTGATCTTAGGAATCGAAAGCTCCTGCGACGAGACGGCAGCGAGCGTTGTGGAAAACTGCACACAGCTTCGTGCAGACGTGATCGCCTCGCAGGCGATGGAGCACCGCGAATACGGCGGTGTTGTGCCGGAGCTGGCATCACGCCGGCACTGTGAGAACATTCTGGGTGTCACACAGGCAGCATTGGAGCAGGCAGGGGTGACGATCGATGCGCTTGACGGCATCGCCGTGACCTACACGCCAGGGCTGATCGGCGCACTGCTTGTGGGCGTGAACTTTGCGAAGGGTCTTGCATTTGCAGCAAAAAAGCCGCTGATCCCAGTGCATCACATGACCGGGCATATCGCGGCAAATTATCTGGCGCATCCGGAGCTGAAACCGCCGTACCTGTGTCTGGTGGTCAGCGGCGGTCATACAATGCTCACGGAGGTCGTGAGCTACACGGAGTTCCGCATTCTGGGGACAACGCGTGACGATGCGGCAGGAGAGTGTTTCGACAAGTGTGCGAGGGTGCTGGGCTATCCGTATCCGGGCGGTGTGCAGATCGACAAGGCGGCACAGAGCGGTGACAGCCACCTGTACACGCTGCCGCGTCCCCGGGTGGCAGGCAGTGAGCTGGACTGCTCGTTCTCCGGTCTGAAAACGGCGGTCATCAATATGGTACATTACGCCGAGCAGAAGGGAGAGGAGATCGACCGCGCCTCGATGGCAGCGAGCCTGCAGCGCACGGTTGCCGAGATCCTGACGGAAAAGACGGAGCTTGCGGCAGCGCAGACGGGCTACACGACCATAGCCATGGCAGGGGGCGTGTCAGCGAATTCGGGATTGCGTGCCGAGATGGAGCGCATGTGCAGTCGTCACGGTTATACGCTCTACATGCCGCCGCTGTCGCTGTGCGGTGATAATGCAGCCATGATCGCGTGTCAGGGGTCTTACAATTTCCTGGCAGGAATGCGCGCGGACATGACGCTCAACGCCTACGCAACGGGAACGGCGATCGGAGAAATGCGGGCGTAATGTTATTCCCCAAAATCGAGTTGTGTTTTTATGGAAAAAGGGTCTTGACAATTCTCGAAAAAAGATGTATACTATAAGTGAAGAGCATACCTGTAGACGGTTGCTCCCAGTGGATACGACAAAGAAATGACCGCACCTACGTTAGCAGCAGAGGGCGGTTATTTCTTTTTGTCGTTTGTGCCGCTGAATGCCTTAATGACAAGCAGTACGTTGGAGATTGCGATCATAAATTGAAAGAAATCATTCCACGACATAAGTATCACTCCCTTCCGGGAGCTGGATTAACCGCCTACCGTTTTTGGTATGCTCTTCCTATTTAGTATAGCATATTCTGCGAATTGTGTCAAGAATTAGCCTTGAAATTTATCTATTTTTCAGACAAATTTCGTTTTTGAATGCCTCCTCTTGTTCATTTTATAAGGAGGTTTTCATCATGAAAACAAACAAGGTCAAGGGCTTT
>CAZKHW010000164.1:0-6541 GCA_964552525.1 uncultured Ruminococcus sp.
TTGGCAAGGATGACGCGGTTGACAAGCTCAAGATGGATGTCATCAGCGATAATGCCCCCGATCTGATTGTCATGGCTGGAAGGCACGAGCTATTTCAAATACTGGGCAGCCGTGGTGTATTTGCCGATCTGCATACATTCATGGCAGAAGATCCCGATGTGAATTCGTCCAAAATCGTTCCGAACTATCTCACTGCCATGCAGCATCCCAATGGCGAGCTGTACTCGCTGTCCGGCAAGTTCCATGTCATCAGCATGGCGGTCAAGGAGAAGTTTGGCGCACCGGAAAACTGGACGGTAGATGATATGATCTCCCTGTATGACGGCGCGGACGATATCGTCTATCACTGGAGCACCAAGGCGGATACCCTGCGCATGTTTCTGACGGGAACGGACTTTACGGACGAGATCGCAGGCACATGCCGCTTTGATTCTCCGGAATTTATCAAGATCTTAGAATTCTGCGACCGCTATCCGGCGGTCAGCACCTGTCCTGACAAGAATTATGAAGATGAATCGCAGATGCGCCTGTATAATCAATGGCTTAGCGATAACGACTTCCGTTTTCAGAACGATCAGGATTACCTGTTCCCCACCGTCTTTTCGGGCGTATCCAACTTCTCCAGTGCATCAACGTATGCCTACACCAAGGCAGATCTGAGCGGTGCATTTTCGCTGGTCGGCTACCCCTCGGACAACGGGCAGGGCGGCAAGATCCGGGCAGGACTGGAGATGGGCATCCTCTCCACCTGCTCGGACAAGGAAAAGGCATGGGAGATTCTGAAAGGCTTTGTGACAAGCAAATCCGGAGATCTCTATGGAACGGGCTACCCGATCTTTGAGGATGCGTTTGAGACTGCACTCGATGACGAGATGTACATCTGGGATGGGAATGAGCGTTCTGATGCAGAATGCTACGATGATGTCTATCCCCTGACGCAGGAGGAGCGAGACGGTCTGGAGGACTACATCCGTCACTGTCAGACCTACATGATGCTCGATCACAATGTGGAAACGATCGTCATGGAGGAGGCGGAGAGGTATTTCAGCGGTGATCGCAGTGCGGAGGAGACTGCGAACATGATCCAGAGCCGTGCGCAGATCACGCTGAACGAGCAAAGTTAAGCAGATACGGAAAGAGCGAACCCCGGGATCACACACATACCAATCATTTTTCAGGAGTGTTGACTATGGCTTTTGATTTTAAAAAAGAGTATAAGGAATTTTATATGCCCAAAAACAAACCGGGCATTGTAGAAATTCCCCAAATGAATTACATTGCTGTCAGAGGAACGGGAGATCCCAATGATGAAAACGGGGATTACAAAAATTCAATCGGGCTATTATACGGAATCGCCTTTACGATCAGGATGAGTTATAAGGGAGAGCATAGGATCGAAGGATATTTTGAGTATGTTGTACCGCCGCTTGAGGGATTCTGGTGGCAGGATGGTCAGAACGGCGATCTTGACTATACCAGCAAGGAAACGATGCATTTTATTTCCCTCATCCGACTGCCTGATTTTGTAACAAAAGCAGATTTTGATTGGGCAGTTGAAGAAGCATCCAAAAAGAAAAAGCAGGATTTTTCAAAAGTGGAGTTTTTATCCTATGATGAGGGGATCTGTGTGCAATGCATGCACATTGGCTCATATGATGACGAACCCGCAACCGTTGCTGCTATGCATGATTATATGCAGAAAAGCGGCTACGAATTGGATATAAACGATGCCAGATTCCATCATGAGATCTATTTAAGTGACCCGAGAAAATGCGCTGTGAGCCGATTAAAGACAGTGATTCGACACCCGATCAGAAAGAGATCGTAACACGGCATGTAACGATACAAGAGGAGCTGACAGTAGGTAAAGCGAATCCGGCGGAGGGTTGATTCCTCCGCCGGATTTTTTAATTATGCGAAAGAATTGTGAAACGATATATTGGATGACAAGTGTCGTACTCGCATTTTCGCGCAGCAAAACAAGATAGACAAGAAAAAAACAAAATTCCCCCGAAACCTCAAAGTTTCGGGGAAAAGAACGGACAGAGAGGGATTCGAACCCTCGAAGCGCTATTAACGCTTACACGATTTCCAGTCGTGCGCCTTAGACCAGCTCAGCCATCTGTCCATATATGAAATTTACATAAAAAAGAAATGGTGCGAGTGACGGGACTTGAACCCACACGTCGTTTCCAACACTAGCACCTCAAGCTAGCCTGTCTGCCAATTCCAGCACACTCGCAACTCATTCCACAGCCCTGCGAGTTGTTTGCACGCTCTCGCTGACTGCTTTATTATTATACCTCAAATTCTTCCATTTGTCAACCCTTTTTCGCAAATTTTATATGTAGACAACTATTAACAAATTAGCATCTATTTTATGTACAATCACCAACGCAACAACATCAGTATGAGGTGTTCTCCACTCTTTCGCTTATATGATGAAAAACTGAAACAATCTGTTATCATTCCCGATAATGCCAAGACTATACCATGCTTAGTCCCCAAAAGTCAATACTGCTGCCCTTCTTTCGCTTGCACCATCATTGACTTTTCGACTGGAATATGGTATACTGGTACTAATATATTCCTACGAAAGGTGCGAAACATGATGCAAGTTACAACCATTCTCCTTGGCAGCCTGGCTGCCAATTGTCACATTCTCCCCTGCGGCGAGGGCGGTGCTGTTGTGTGCGATGTGGGCGGCGATGTACCGCGTTTACTGCAAAAACTGGATGAACTTTCCCTTACGGTCAAGGCGATCCTCCTCACCCACGGTCACTATGACCATATCGGCGGTGTGGAGGAGATCCGCGCAGCTTTCGACTGCCCCGTCTACATTCACGAGAACGATGCTCTCATGTTGTCGGACGCGCATGCCAACCTGTCCGACACAATTACGTATAAGGAGTTTATCCCTGTGCAGGCATTTGAGACCATCCATGAGGGTGATGTGCTGAAGATCGGCGAACTGTCCATCCGCGTGATGCACACCCCGGGTCACACATCCGGCTGCGTTTGCTACATTGTAGAGGACTGTATTCTGTCCGGCGACACCCTGTTCCGCGGCAGCATCGGCAGAACAGACCTGAACGGCAATCCCGTGCAGATGCGCGAATCCTTACGGAAAATCGCCGCACTCCCGGGAGACTATCAGGTACATCCCGGTCATTTTGAATCCTCTACACTCTCCTGGGAACGCGCCAACAATCCCTATCTGCGAGGCTGATTATGGAGCGAACGACAGATTACGCCCTGATCTTCATTGGACACCCCTTTGCCTACGAGGTGCAGGCGGTCGTGAAAATATTCGTCCCCGGCGTGCGCTTTGCACTCTTTCATGATGCGGAGGATCTCACGCACCCCCATCGCATCCGCACGGCGGTCACGCCGGACGGCATGCTGGAGGCGGAGGTCACTCTCCACGGACGGTATGCGGTTCGCCGTGCGCCCAGTCCCGAAGATCCGTCAAAAAATGCGGCAGAATTCGCCCTCTGCACACTCCTCTACGAGCTTTTGGAGGAGATCACCGGGTACACGCCTCCCTGGGGAATGCTCACCGGCATCCGCCCTGTGCGAAAGGTCATCGAGCACTTGCAGGCAGGAAAGAGTGCTGCGGAGACTTGTCAGCATCTGCAAAGCCGCTACCGCATTTCGGATGCAAAGATGCGTCTCGCGCTTGAGACGGCGCAGGTGCAGCTCCCCATTTTGCCGCACAGCGAACGGGAGATCGGATTCTACGTGTCGATTCCGTTTTGTCCCACGCGATGTAGCTATTGCTCGTTTGTGTCGCATTCGATGGAGACTGCGTACAAGCTGATCCCGGAATACATCGAGCGTCTTTGCGAGGAAATTGCGGTCTATGGGCGCATCATCCGGGACAACGGTCTGACGGTGCAGTCGGTCTACATCGGCGGCGGAACGCCAACTGCCATTACTGCCGATCAGCTCCGGCAGGTCATGGCGGCGATCGGCGAACATATCGACATTCGCGCGGCTCGTGAATATACGGTCGAGGCAGGACGCGCCGACACCATCACCGAGGAGAAGCTGCGTGTCATCAAGACGCTCGGCGCAACGCGCATTTCCGTCAATCCCCAGACTCTCCAGGACAGCGTGCTTGACGCCATTGGCAGGCGGCACACGGCACAGCAGGCGGTCGATGCCTTTCAGCTTGCGCGGTCGCTTGGCTTTGACGACATTAACATGGATCTGATCGCAGGACTTCCGACCGATACCCTTGCAGGATTTGAGGACACGCTCGGGCGCGTCATGGCACTTGATCCCGACAGCATCACTGTCCATACCCTGACGCTCAAACGCGCCGCCACGCTCTATCACGGCGAGGAGAGCCGGAGTGCGGATATTTCCGAGATCGCACAGATGGCGGCTCTGTCTGCCCAAAACCTTCCCGAGCGCGGCTGGCGGCCGTACTACCTCTACCGGCAGAAGAATACACTGGGAAATCTGGAGAATGTCGGCTATGCCAAGCCCGGCAAGGAGAATCTGTACAACATCCTGATCATGGACGAGACACAGACCATCCTTGCCGCCGGATGCGGCGCATCGACCAAGCTCGTCCTGCCGGGAGGGAATATCACGCGCGTGATGAATTACAAGTTCCCCTATGAGTACATCAGCCGTTTTCCGCTGATGATGGAGAAAAAACAGGAGATCGAAAAGCTCCTGCGGCAGCTTTAAGAAAAGAGGATCAAACAATGTCCGGAAAGAAAATCAATTGGTACAAGCTCCTGCTGCTCGTAATCCTGCTCCTCATCATCGCTATGCTCATTTACCAGCTCGCATTCGCCAAGGAGAAGGACTTCAAGCTCATCAGCAAGGGGGCAACACTCGTAATGACCTATGTGCTGGCACTGGCAGGTATCCGGCTGTCCCCACGTAGCCGGATACTTCGGTATCAGCAGTATGCCAAGCAGTATCAGGATATCCTACGGGATGCATTTTCACAGGATAAGAAAAGCTACCGCCGCCTGATGCAGGCGATCGAGGCATACAACCGCGATGATTTTGCTAAGGCGCGTACCATTCTTGATGCGCTTTCAGCGTACTGTGTGACAAGCCGCGACACCTCAGCCGTCCTGTTATTTCGGGCGCTTTGTGAAACGGAGGATCATAACCCTGAGCAAGCCATTGAAACGTATGAGCAGCTTTTGAAAACGGACGAGACCAATGCCCGTGCCTGGTCAAATCTGGGGCTGCTCTACACAGACAGTGACCGCAATGAGGAGGCAATGGCGGCGTACCGCAAGGCGATCGCTTACGACAGCCGCAGTGCCTATGCGTACACAAACCTTGCCGCGCTCTGCATCAAGCTCGGGCAAATGTCCGATGCGCTCGAGCATGCCAAGCACGCTCTTGCCATCGACAGCACGATGTACCAGGCGGCGTATCTGGCAGCGCAGGCATGTGCGGAGCTTGGCGATCAGGCACAAACTGAGGTCTATATAAAGCAGTTTGCCGCACATGCGAATCCAGAGAGCATTTCCGATCCAAGGGCGCGTATACTGCTCTCACACATAAAAAAGGATTCGTAATGGATATGTTCAGACAGGAGGAACGAGGATGTTCAGAGAGATTGAAAGGAAGGGGCAGGCACTGCCCAGAGAGACCTGTGAAGAGGTTCTGAAAAATGCCAAGCGCGGAGTGCTGGCGGTTTTGGGGGATGCGTCGTACCCTTATGCTGTTCCGATGGATCACTGGTACTGTGAGGAGGACGGTGTGCTCTATTTTCACAGCGGCAGGACAGGTCATAAAGTTGATGCACTGAAAGCCCACGACAAGGCATCGTTTTGTGTCATAGATGAGGGTGTTCCGGCGGAGCATGGCTGGTGGCTGCAATTTCAGAGCGTCATCGTATTCGGGCGGCTGCGCGTTGTGGAGGATGATGAGACAAAACGGCGCATCAGTCGGGAACTGAGCCTGAAATTTACGCAGGACATGGCGTATATTGAGAATGAGATCGAGAAATTCTGGGAAAAGACGCTGTTTCTGGCACTCATCCCAGAGCACATAACGGGAAAGCGCGTCAGCGAGCGATAAAGGAGAATCATGCAGAAAAACGAGTTGTTTGAAACCGAGATCACTGGAATGACCGCCGAGGGAATGGGAGTATGCCGTGTAAACGGCATGGCGGTATTCGTCCCCATGACTGCCGTTCACGACCGTTTGCGCGTGCGCATCGTCAAGGTGCTCAAGCGTTATGCGTTCGGAATCATTGCGGAGCTGCTCTCCCCTGCCGAGGGGCGATGTGAGCCGGATTGCCCGGTATTTCGCCAGTGCGGCGGTTGCACGTATCGTCACGTGACCTACGAGACGGAGGCATCGTATAAAGAACAGCAGGTGCGTGATGCGTTTGAGCGCATCGGAGGGCTGCATCCGGAATTCGAGCCGATCCTGACGGCGGATTCGCGCACAGCGTATCGCAACAAGGCGCAGTATCCTGTCACGGAGCAGGATGGGCATCTGGTGTGTGGATTTTACGCCAAACACAGTCATCGGGTCATTCCGTACACACGATGTG
>CAZKHW010000165.1:0-6499 GCA_964552525.1 uncultured Ruminococcus sp.
CGAGGCACGCCGCTACTATTTCGGCATTGTCGGCAAGTACGGCGCACAGGTGCAGGCTGTTCTCAAAAAGGCGGCGGCACTGAAGATCCAGACCATTTGTCCGCTGCACGGACCGATCCTCTCGGAGAACCTGCCGTATTATCTGAACCTCTACAATATCTGGTCATCCTATGGCGTGGAGAGCGAGGGCATCTGCATCGCCTACACTTCTGTTTACGGTCATACCAAGGAGGCAGTAGAGCTGCTGAAAGCAGCGTTGCTTGAGCGCGGCTGCCCGAAGGTTGCCATCACCGACCTTGCCCGGGATGATATGGCAGAGGCTGTGGAGGATGCATTCCGCTACGGCAAGCTCGTTCTGGCAACGATCACCTATAACGGTGAGATCTTCCCGTTCATGAAGCACTTCATTGATGCGCTCGTAGAGCGCGGCTATCAGAACCGCACCATCGGTCTGATCGAGAACGGCACATGGGCACCGACAGCGGCTAAGGTCATGAAGGGTCTGTTCGAGAAGTCGAAAAATATCACCTTTGCGGAAAATACGGTCACGCTGCGATCTGCCCTGAATCAGCAGAGCCGTGAGCAGATCAAGGCACTTGCCGATGAGCTGATGGCATGAGCCGCCCCGGCTTAGAATAAGATACAATGCTCCCCCGAACCGGAAACCTCCGGATCGGGGGATGTTTTGTATCTTGGGAAGAATCGGATCAGTCTACAACTGCAAGTCCCTCGGCAGCAAATGCCTGCCGGAGGTCGCTGATGAGGTCGTTCTTGTCCTCGATGCCGATCGCCACACGGTAGAAGCCGCCGTGGAATTCCTGCGGATAGAGGTACATTCTCTCGTCATCCTCACCGAGGAAAACGATGAGAGATGCCGCATTTCCAAGAGAAACTGCAGAGGTGAAGATGCTCAGATGCGTGATCACACGGTTGTACAGGTCGTGATCGCCCTTCAGACCAAAGCTCAGTACGCCGCCAAAGCCATGCTTCATCTGCTTTTTGGCAAGCTCGTGACCCTTGTGAGACGTAAGACCCGGGTATGCGACAAAGCTTACACAGGGCTGACGCTCCAGCCATTGCGCCACAGCAAGGGCGTTGTCGTTGTGAACCTGCATGCGCAGCGGAAATGTCGATGCACCCCTTTGGATGAGCCATGCATTGAACGGGCTGATACAGCCGCCAATGTTGACCTGTGCCTGATAGCGGATCTTCTCCATCATCTCGTGGTTGCCGATGACCGCACCGCCCATGGAATCGCCGTGACCGTTGATGTACTTGGTCAGGCTCTCCACCACGTAGTCCACGCCGTATTCAAGAGGACGGGTGTTGTAGGGGGAGGAGAACGTATTGTCAGCGGAGACCTCGATATCGTGCGCATGCGCGAGCTTCACAATGCCCTCAATGTCGCAGATGCACAGCGTTGGATTGCCGGGAGTCTCGAAATGGATGAGCTTGGTGTTAGGCTTGATGGCAGCCTTGATGGCATCCAGATCGGTGCAGTCCACGATGGAGGTCTCGATGCCCCACTTCTCTGTCCACAGCTCGTGGAAGATGCGGTAGGTCGCGATATAGGTCACAGTCGAGAAGATCACGTGATCGCCCTTTTTGAGCTTGGTGAAGAACAGCGCGGAAAGTGCTGCCACACCGCTTGCCAGGACAACGCAGTCCTCGCCGCCCTCAAGGTTTGCAATTTTCTTCTCCAGCATTCCCTGGTTCACACCGCCGTTGCGCGTGTAGATGTTTGCCTCGCTTGCCGACCAGTTCATCTGGCTGGCATCGTAGGGAAGGAGAAAGCTGTTTGCCATGTAGAGCGCAGGCTCGATCGCGCCGGTCGCAGGATCCGGCTCGCTGCCGGCATGGATGGCGCGTGTGGTAAAGCTCATATCGTCAAGATTCATGCTCATGGGAATGATACTTCCTTTCAAATTATGATAGATCTTAAAGCTCGGCGATTGCCTGACGGATGCGTGCAAGGCTTTCGTCCCTGCCGAATACCTCCATCAGCTCGGTCGCACCGCCCGGTGTGATGCCCTGCCGTGCAATGGCGATGCGGATCGCCCACATCACAGCACCTGCCTTGCGCTCAGTGTCGGCGGCATACTGTTTGAGAATGCCGAACAGCGTGTCATTGTCCCAGTTTTCTGCACTTTCCAGCAGCGGCAGGGTATCCTCCAGAATGGTCTTGCAAAGCTCGGGCGTGGTCTTGTTTTTTTTGTTGGTGTAGAGGTCGGAGGACATCTCCAGACGATTCACCACGAACTGCACCTGCTCCTTGATCTCACAGAATGCCGAGATCCTGGTATGCAGGAGACTGGCGAGCTTTTCGATGGCAATGTGCGTACCGCAGAGCTCGCGCAGGATGGGAAGTGCCTTCTCGTTGTAGGTCTCCTCCGGGAGTTTTTTGATGTACTCGGAATTGAACCATCTGAGCTTTTCATAATCAAAGACTGCCGGAGATTTGGACAGACCGTCCAGCCCGAAATTGGCTTTCAGCTCGTCCATCGTGAAGAACTCCTGCGTGTCTTTGGGTGCCCAGCCAAGGAGAGCAATGTAGTTGATGATCGCCTCGGGGAGATAGCCGTCGTTCACAAGATCCTGGAACGATACCGCACCGTGACGTTTCGAGAGCTTGGAAACATTGCCGTCCGCATCTCTGCCCATGAGCAGGGGGAGATGCACATAATGCGGACGCTCCCAGCCGAATGCATCATAGAGCAGGCAGTATTTCGGGGTGGAGGTCAGGTACTCATTGCCGCGGACAACGTGTGTCACGCCCATGAGGTGGTCATCCACAACGTGGCAGAAATTATAGGTCGGGAATCCGTCCGCCTTGATCATGATCTGGTCACGCAGCTCGGAATTGTCGATCTCGACCTCGCCGTAGACCTCATCGAAATAGGCGGTCTTGCCGTCATCAGGCATTCTCTGACGGATGACGTAGGGCTTTCCCTCTGCCAGATTCTGTGCGATCTCCTCGGCAGACAGATCACGGCAGTGACCGTCATAGCCGCCGATGCCCTTGTCGTCCTTCAAGGAGTCAAGGCGTTCCTGGGTGCAGAAGCAGTAGTAGGCATGACCGGACTGCACGAGCTGCTGCGCATATTCCTTGTAGAGGGGGAGACGCTCGCTTTGGATGTAAGGACCATGCTCACCGCCCTTGACAGGACCTTCGTCATAGTCAATGCCGGTCATTTCCAGGGTCTTGAGGATGACATCCGTCGCCCCTTCGACCAAGCGCACCTGATCGGTGTCCTCAATGCGGAGGATGAATTTGCCGCCCTGCGCTTTGGAGAGCAGATAGGAGTACAGAGCCGTGCGCAGATTGCCGATGTGCATAAATCCCGTTGGGGACGGAGCAAAACGCGTTACGATATTGGACATGGGTGATTTCCTTTCCGTGTATGAATTAGGGCAGCGCCGCGCAGGGACGGTTCGCCGTCCTTGTGTGCCGCTGAACGATATTCCTATTATAGCATAATCCGGGGGAAATTTCAATAGGATGGTGAAATTTTATCCGGAAGATGTGGGGGGGTGCAATAGAGGGGCGTATATGCAATTCCATCAGAATTTGACAAATCGGAATATATGTGTTATACTAAAAAGCAATTCCGATCGTTGGAGGTAGGGACAATGCCAGAGGTGATTCAGAATTTTGATTTTTCGGTGCTCAACTGGATACAGGAATGCGTCCGGAATGATGTCCTTGACCTGATCGTTCCGTATGTTACAAGCCTTGGCAATGCCGGAATTCTCTGGATTGTGCTGGCACTCACCTGTCTTGCCGTCCGGCGATGGCGCAGATGCGGCATTACGATGGCAGCCGCACTTATCGCAGGACTTCTGGTGGGCAATCTTTTGCTCAAGCTTCTGATCGCCCGGGAGCGTCCCTGCTGGATCTCGCCGCCGGAGGTGATGCTGATCTCCATTCCAAGGGATTACTCGTTCCCGTCCTGCCATACGCTGTCAAGCTTCGGTGCATCGGTGACGCTCCTGCATTACAGCAAACGCGCCGGAATTCCTGCGGTGATCGCTGCCGGTATCATTGCGCTGACAAGGCTGTATCTCTACGTGCATTTTCCGTCCGATGTGCTTGTGGGGATGTTGCTCGGTACAGGGATCGCCGCTGCCGTGTGCATCCTCACAGACCGGTATCTCTGGACGGTGCTTGACCAACGATTTCCGGCACTTCTCGGGGAGAAAACGAAAGATGCGTGAGCACAGCAAGACCCGTGCAAAGGAGGAGCTCCCTGCACGGGTCTTGCGCTATTCATATCTGTAAATTTCTGAAAAACAGCGGCTCACACCTCGGTGTCCTCCGTGTTCTGTCGGGATCTGCGCCGCGCAAGATCAATGCTGCGTCCGGTGATGCCGGCGAGCTTCTTGACGGTCGTCTGGGGAAAATCGGAGATGAACAAAAACGCGTGTTCCTTTGCCTCTGCCGGAGAAAGTCGAAGGATGCGGCGGAAGAAAGCGTAGGTCATCTCGTAGTCCTTGTCGAGCTGTGCTGCCAGCTCTGTGCCGTGAGGCGTAAGACGCACAGCCTCGCAGTATTCCGGCTCAACAAGTTCAAGACGGAGCATGCATTTCATCATTTTGCTGACACTCGGGCGTGTTACACCAAGGTCGGAGGCAATATCCACACAGCGGATGCGTTTCCGTTCTTTTTGCAGGCGATAGATACACAGCAGATAGCGGTAATGTCCGGCACACAGGTTCATCACTGTCACATCCTTTCGTACAGGCAGCCGTATGTCTGACGGCACTGCCGGGAGATTGTTCTATGGATATCATACCACAATTGTCGGATTTTGTCAAGTGATAAGAAAGTGTAGAGTTTATTTTGAGAGTTTCGGGCAAAGGCTGCCGCCTTTGGAAACCGCTGGCTGGTCGGCTGTCGCCGAACCAGCTTTGCCCTCTTGCCGTTAGGCAAAGGGCATTGCGGACACCAGAATCCGAGCTGTCGTCCTCGCAAACTCGCCAGCGCGGTCACCGCGCTGCCATCTTGACATTTTCGCCCGGATGCCCTATAATAGATACAAAAGCGATGAGGAGGAACCTATTATGCCAGAGTATCAGGACATTTACAGCATTCACCGTGAGCTGACCGGAAAGACCTTGCTTCGCGGGGCGTCTCGCGCCGATAATGAGTACATCCTTGTGGTGCATTTGCTGCTCTTTGATCGGGAGGGGCGTTTTCTCGTCCAGCGGCGTGTGGATGACAAGGCATCATGGCCGGGTATGTGGGACATTTCGCTCGGCGGCATTGCACAGAGCGGAGATGACAGCCGCCGTGCCGTCGAGCGAGAGGCATTCGAGGAGCTGGGACTGTCCCTCGATCTCTCTGATACAGAGCCGGTGTTCACTTTCCGTGCGCCCAAGACATTTGACGATTACTGGATGGCGGTGATCGACCACGATACGCCGCTGAAGCTCCAGCCCGAGGAGGTCGCCGAGACACGCTGGGTAGACCGCACGGAATGGGAGGCGCTCCTTGCCACGCATCAGGTCATTCCCTACAGCTTTCAGTACTTTCTGTTCGATCTGTATGAGAAGCACTTTCCGGGGACACGCCTGTTCCCGTTCGGAGATCCGCAGCGCATCCGCGGTGCTGTCTTTGACATGGACGGACTGCTCCTCGATACCGAGCGTGTCGCGGACATGTCCTGGGAGCAGGCAGGCAGGGAATTTGGTCTGCCGGATCCGCTGAGAGCCATCAACGGCTGCCGCGGTCTGAATGATGCCGGTATGCGTCACTGGTTCGAGGTCAACGCTGCCCCGGATTTCGATTACGTCAATTTCCGTCGGCGTGCCCGGGAACTGTCCCATGCCGTGACAGATGTACAAGTTCCCGTCAAGACCGGTGCTGCCGAGATCCTCACAGCACTCCGGGAAGCCGGACTGCGCCTTGCTGTGGCAAGCTCCACGCGTGAGGTGACAGTACGCGACCAGCTTGGACGTGCCGGACTGCTGGACTATTTCAACGAGGTCATCACAGGCGATACCGTCACAAACGGCAAGCCGCATCCGGAGATTTTTTTGAAAGCATGCGATGCCATCGGGCTTGCACCGGCGCAGTGTCTGGCGTTTGAGGATTCGCGCAACGGTCTGCGCAGTGCCTATCGTGCCGGCATGTTCACCGTCCAGATCCCGGATGTGCAGATCCCGGGCATTGAGAGCAATGCGCTCTCCTGGAAAACCTTCGGCTCACTGCTTGAAGCAAGGGACTGGCTTTTGCGGCAGGACTTCCTGCGGCAGGGGGCGGCGCGGTGATCGCGCTTACAGGCTGCGATGACGACAGACCGGATGCAGAAGTCTTGGACGGCGGCGCTACGCGCCGCCGTTTCCCCGGCTAACCCCGCTTGACAGCCATTGAACTTCGTGCTATAATGTTAGGGAAGGCTAACAAGTATAGGAAAGAGGGAGTACCATGACACTAAAGGATCTTGAGATCGGCAAGAGCGCGGTCATCACCGCTGTGGGCGGTGAGGGCGCGCTCCGG
>CAZKHW010000166.1:0-6432 GCA_964552525.1 uncultured Ruminococcus sp.
CGCGTTTTCCCGGCCCGGGGTTGACGGGCAGGAGGACGAAACGCCGGACGGCGAGCTGGAGCTGCACGACTGGAAGGAGTACACCGGCAGTCTAATTGAGAAACGAGAGGCAGAGAAACAGCGCTCCAGAAAACGGCGGGAATCTAAAACGACCGCAGGACAGACCACGGACAGACCACGGACAGACCGCGGACAGACCACGGACGAACCGCGGACAGACCACGGACAGACCACGGACAGACCACGGACAGACCGCGGACAGACCACGGACAGACCGCGGACAGACCGCGGACAGACCGACGGTAGAGTAGAGAAGAGTAGAGTAGAGTATATATTAGGGGGTAATAATCCCCCCTACCCCCCCAACGTGCAGACGGAGCGCTTTGCTGCCTTCTGGAAACTCTACCCGAAAAAGCAAGGCAAGGGAGCAGCCGAGAAGGCGTGGAAGAAGATCAAACCCACCGCGGAGATGTTCGATCAGATCATGGCAGCCGTGGGAGCGGCTATCAGCTCAGAGCAATGGCAGCGGGAAAATGGGCGTTTTATTCCTAACCCGGCGACATGGCTTAACCAGAAACGCTGGGAGGACGAGATCCCGGCTCCGGCATACTTTCAACCGCCGGCAGGTGGAAAACCTAACACCATGGACGTGCTCGCCGGTATAATCGCAGCAGAGGAAGGAGGGACACCGCTATGACGAGAGCAGACGCGGCAAAACTGGTGGCGATCATAGTCACCGCCTACCCGAACTTTGACAAATTCCGGGACGCACAGGCAATCACCTCAACTGTTGATCTCTGGGCGACTATGTTCGACAGCGACGATGCCCGGATCGTCGGGCTCGCAGTCAAGAAACACATAGCGACGAGCAAGTGGCCGCCGAGTGTGGCAGAACTCCGGGAGATCATGCTGGAAATGCAAAGACCGGAGCTGCTCGCGCCGGACATAGCATGGGCTGCCGTTTCCGATATGCTTGAATCGCACGGAGAATACGAGACACCGGATCTGGGGCGTTGCCTGCCGCCGCTTGTGGCTCGTGCTGTCGAGGTGATCGGCTACCGCACACTGTACGAAATGCACCGGGGCAGATATGGAGACAGCAAGCCCGGCATGGATCGGGTGGCATTTGTTCAGCAGTATGCGCCAATGTATGAACGGGAGAAAGCCAAGGGCATGACGCCCGGAACGGTATCGTCTCAAATCGAGGCAATCGCCAACACAGTGCCGGACGGAGATCAGCACCTGCTCAAAGAACTGCAACAGGATCGTCTCGACAACGAGAACAATTGGAGACAGGTCATGGGGCAGCCGCCGAAAACCATGATCACCATATCAACCTCCGAAACAAAAGCTTTGTAAGACAAACCAAAGTCAATTCGTGCGATTTGAGGATGCTGACGGGCTCTACACGCCCTCCGACGTGCTTCAAGCGGAAAACTACACCCAAAAAACCAGAAAGCCGTACAGAGCCTTCTGCGAGCTCTGAGAGGCATGCGGCAGAAATGAGGTGAAAGCATGAAAGACAAGGCAATGGAAATAGCTGCCATGCTGACACGCCCTCCGATTTGTGTTTGTGAAAACCAGACGGAATACGAGTACGGAGAGTGTGACGGTGACAGGTTCAGTACACACTACGTCGGCAAGGTGCGGATCATCTGCTCGACTTGTGGAAAGACAGGAGCATGGCACAAGTACAACCACTTTGGTGTCTCTATTCCGGAGTTGAGCAGCTTGTTAGAAACGGCGGCAAGGCGATACAATGCGGTTTGAGGACACTGACGAGCTCTACACGCCCTCCGACGCACTTCAAGTGGAAAACTTACACCCCGAAAAACAGGATGCCGTACAGAGCCTTCTGCGATTTCTGAGGGGCATACACGAAACGACAAACAAGTGGGAGGATGATAAAAACTATGATCAAGCTACGGGAGGTGCAGCTCCGTGAAAAAAGGCAAAGCATACAAACCGGTGAACGATCCGGGATGGTGGCGTGATGTCGTGGGCTATGGCGGCAAGTACCAAGTGAGCAGGCATGGAGAAGTCCGGCGCGTGTTTGACTCCGGGATGGTGCATGATATGTCAGCATACACCATCAGAAGCAGGCTTTTTGTGAAACTGACCAAAGACGGGAAATCAAAAGAGGAACCGCTGCTGCAAATCGTGGCTGCTGCATGGCTCGGCAAAACGCCGCCCGGCAAGGTGCCATATCATATCAATGGCATCATAACAGACAACCGGGCCGACAATATCGGATTTATTGATCGGCAGACACTCGGCAAGCGTACCGGAGCAATGGCAGACACGCGGGCGATCGTTTTCAAGGTAGACAAAGACGGCAACGTCGTGGAGATCTACCGCTCGGCACGAGAGGCAGCAAAAGCCAATTTTATGAGCTATCAGACCGTGCTCGACCGCTGCCACAACAAAGTCAAAAAGCCCTACGCATTGAACGGCTACACCTTCCAATTCGAGGAAAAGCCGAAGAAAAGGAGAAAGAAAACACCATGATCAAGCTATTGATCGGCGGCTCTCCGTGCACGCATTGGAGCATAGCACAGCACAACGGCCGCGAAAAGGAGACGAGCGGGCTCGGCTGGGATCTGTTCAAATGCTATTTAACAGCTAAAGCCAAATTTATGCCCGACTATTTCCTCTACGAAAATAACAAAAGCGCAGCGCAGGCAATCAAGGATCAGATCAGTGCAGAGCTCGGCGCTCCGCTGCACTACATAAACAGCGCGTTGGTAAGCGCTCAAAACCGCCAGCGCTTCTACGTTCATAACTTCGGGGACATAGGACAACCGGAGGATCGCGGGATCGTCCTCGACGACATTCTGGACTCCAGCAAGGACGAGATGTTCTACAAGCTGGAGCACGTCACAAAAGGCGCACGCTGCGTAGCAAGCCGTGGGCGCTACAAGGAGGACGGCACAATCGGGCAGCACCTCGAAGTCAGAACAGACGGAAAGACGAACACGCTCACGACTGTGCAGAAAGACAACTATGTGGCGCAGCCGATCAGACTCGGTGATATTCAGACAACCGCACAGGCGCACCGCGTTTACTCTCCATACGGCAAAGCCGTGACTATAAAAGCAAGCGACGGAGGCGGCGGAACAAAGACCGGGCTCTATATGTGCCCGATCGACCTCGCCAAATACACGCTGGAGCCGGACAGCTACCACGTCGTAGCGGGGGGGCAAATTGAAACCCGGTACGGGGTGCAGGACATAAACCTGCCAGACGGCGCCTATGTGATCCGAAAGCTAAAGCCGGTGGAGTGCGAACGGCTCCAGACAATGCCGGACGGGTACACGGAGGGCGTGAAGGACTCACAGCGCTACAAAGCGCTCGGCAACGGCTGGACAGCCGAGGTGATCAAGTTTATTTTGAGCCATATCCTCGCGGACAAAAACGAGCAGATCGTCGTTCTCTCTATGTTTGACGGGATCGCAACCGGGCGCTATGTGTTAGACGCGCTGGGCTTCACGAATGTGAAATACTACGCCTACGAGATAGACGAAAGCGCAAAAGCCATAGCAATGAAGAACTACCCCGACATTATCCAGCTGGGCGACGCCTTCGACGTGCTCCGGGACGACTGGACACTCGAAGAAATCGGGCCAAAGCCTGCTCCAAAGACTCCAATCAAGGTCAAGGTGAGGAAAATCGTCCGCACACGAGAGCAAAGGAGGGCGACTAAATGAAGAATGAGCGCGCCTGCTCAAATTGTGACTATGCAATCAGAAACGGCACCGGCTATTTCTGCGCACGCTGGAACGGCCCGACAAACGGGTCGAACGACTGGTGCTATCGTTTTATACCGAAAGGAGAAACCACCATGAAAGACGAACACGCAACCGCGACAGATCTCTCCGGTGCTCCGGAGGAAGTCAAGACGCAGATCCTCGCAAACGATCAGAGGCTCAAAGATCGGGACAACGGCAAGCGCACCCGGCTGGTGTATATCTGCTCCAGATACAAGGACGATCCTGATCGGAACGTCCAGAAGGCGCAGGAATACTGCCGGGAGGCTATGGAGATGTGGCTGGACGTCCTGCCGCTCGCGCCTCATGTGTACTTTACGCAATTTCTGGACGACAGCGTGGAGCGTGAGAGGGTTCTCGGTTTGGCTGCCGGGATCTCGCTGCTGGATATGTGCGACGAGCTCTGGGTGTACGGCCTCGACAATCCGAGCGCCGGCATGATCACAGAGATCGAGCACGCCAAAGAGCATGGGATCCCAGTCATTGACGCTGCGGAGCTCTACAAGACCGGGAGAAACCCGGAGCAGGCTTCACAGCTCGGCAGCGTCACGATCTCGGCGCCACCGTCTCGCTCTGACATTGAGGGCGTGATCGCCTGCTCCGCTGCCGAAGTAACGATCGAGGGGGAGCTGCTGTGCGAGCTGGTGAAACAGCTCCGGCGAAATCCCGGCCGCGATCTGACGGTCACGGGGGAACCGTGAGCAGCTGGAGGGAGATCCGGGGCAAGAACAGCGAGGGTTACCCGGATCCAACGGCGACAACCGCCCTCGCAAACATAGCACGGGAGGAACGGCGCCAGCGCGGACTCCAGAGCAGGATCGAGGGTGAATACTTCGAGACACTGATCCAGACGAGCCTCGACTGGTACCGGGAAAAGGGGCTCGCGTATGTGGAGAAAACGCCGGAACCTATGCGTCCTCTGGGCCCGCCTAACAAACAGGGGCAGTTTAAAGCCTGCTACACTAAAGCCGGGCAGCCGGACTTCAAGGGGACGCTGATCGGCGGCCGCGCGATCGTATTCGAGGCAAAACACACCGGGGACGACCGAATCGAATACAACCGGCTGACCTCTGAGCAGGTGGACAGCCTCACGGATCACGACCGGCTCGGCGCTGCTGCCTACGTCATGGTGAGCTTTAAGCTCCAGAACTTCTACCGGATCCCGTGGAGCGTCTGGCGCGACATGAAGGAACTGTACGGCCGGAAATACATCAAGGAGACGGAACTCGCGCAATATCGGGTGAAGTTTATCGCCGGAGTGATCAAGCTGCTGGACGGGGTGGGGACAACGCTCGCGGAAATGGAGGGGCGGTCTTGAACGTCGGGCTCATTGACGTAGACGGCCACAACTTCCCAAATCTGCCGCTTATGAAGCTGTCTGCGTGGCATAAAGCACGAGGCGATCACGTCGAGTGGTACATCCCTATGTTTAGCGGACACATGGACAAGGTTTACATAAGCAAAGTTTTTTCATTCACTCCGGACTACGAGTACGCAATAGACGCGGACGAGATAGTGAGAGACGGCAGCGGGTACGCCATCAGAACAGAAAACGGCCGCGAAATCTTCGACACAACAAAGGACACACAGCTGCCGCATGAAATTGAACACATATATCCGGACTACGACCTATACCCGGAACTCTGCAAAGATACGGCCTACGGCTTTTTGACAAGAGGCTGCCCGCGTGGCTGCGAGTTTTGCCACGTCGAGGCTAAAGAGGGCAGGTGCTCGCACAAAGTCGCCGATCTATCAGAGTTTTGGAGAGGGCAGAAAAATATTGTGCTCTGCGATCCTAACCTCATAGCCTGCCCGGACTGGAAAGACCTGCTCCAGCAGCTTATTGACAGCAAAGCGCGCGTGAACATCAACCAAGGGATCGACATACGGATAATGACGCCAGAAAAGGCAGAAATGATCAAGCAGCTGAGAGTTGACTCCGTTCACTTCGCATGGGACAGATACGAGGACAAGGAGCTAATCGTTCCGAAGTTTAAACAATTCAAAGAGATCACCGGCTGGAGAGCGAGAAAAACGGGCGTTTATGTGTTGACGAACTTCAACACAACGATCGCCGAGGATTTGGAACGCATTTACACGCTGAGAGAGCTTGACTATACGCCCTATGTAATGATTTACAACAAAGAGCAGACAAAAAGCACGGACACAATACGGCGTTTGCAGCGCTGGGTAAATAACAAGCGGATTTTCGGAACGGTCAAGCGCTTTGAGGACTACGATCCGAAATCCGGATAACAAAGGAGTGATACAATGACACCAACGGAGGCGAACGAGGCAGCGCGACAGCTGCTCCCGGTGATTTTTGACGGTATGGAGTTTGAGAGAATAACACAAGTCGGAATCGGCTACAACGACAAAGGTGAGCCGCACTATTTTCTCCAGATTTTAGGAAAGAACCACGGCAGCGTCGTTTATGTGGAGCCGAGCCGCTGCGACGTAAAGGCAGAAAACTAAAACCAACACAAAGGAGCAAAGCAAATGAAAAAAACAGTAGAAGCCAAAGAACTGAGTATAGCCGCCAAAATAATGCAGGCGGCTGGTCTCTGCCGTTATGACACACCGACAAAATGCCAGCGAGCATATACCTACGACACGACCGGCGCTAAGTGCATAAAGGCGTGGATGATCTCGAAGGCAAAGCAGG
>CAZKHW010000167.1:0-6331 GCA_964552525.1 uncultured Ruminococcus sp.
CAGAATCCACGACCGCGACGACCACCACGGAGTCCACGGCGGAGACGACCACCACGGAGTCCACAACGGAGACGACCACCACGGAGTCCAACACCGGGACGACCACCACGGAGTCCAACACCGGGACGACCACCACGGAGTCCACGACAGAGACGACCTCCACCGACAGCACAGAGCCAACGGTCTATCTGCGTCCCTCCGACCAGCTCAAGACCAACGAGCAGGGCGAGCGGTATGCAGTGGATGAAAACGGCGAGATCCTGACCGGACGCTTTACCCTTGCGCCGAATTTCCAGATGGGTGATGTGACGGGTGACGGCATCATCAATGCCGAGGATGCCGCACTGATCCTGCTGGCAGCCGCAGAGCAGGGCAGCACCGGCACATTGGCGGAGCAGTACCTGATCGGCAATAGCGCAGATTTCCTGACCGATGAGGCAAAGGCAAAGGCGTTCGCCGATGCCGATGAAAGCGGCATGATCGACGCGTCTGATGCGGCGGCGCTGCTGATCTATGCCGCAGAGCTGGGTGCTGATCCGGATCTGCCGGCACTGGGCTATGGTGTGTATGTCGCGAATGCGAATGGTATCATCCAGACAGGACTGTTCAAGGACGAGACCACCGGCAAGACCTACTGGCCGGACGAGGGCGGACGCCTGCGCACCGGATGGCAGACCATCCAGACCGCACAGGGCGAAACTGCCGTGTTCTTTGACACCAACGGCGAAATGGCAGTGAACCAGTGGATCACCGACCAGACCGGACGTACCATCTGGGTCACGGAGGACGGCAGCAAGCTTGTGAGCAGTTTCCTCGACACCGAGGAGGGCAGGGTCTACCTTGAGCCAGACGGCAGCCGCGCTGTCGGCATCCGCGAGGTGGACGGTCTGGGCTACTACTTCAATGCAAACGGCATCATGCAGAAGGGGCTGATCGTCCTTGGCGACATGACGTGCTTTGCCGATGAAAACGGCGTACTTACCACTGGTCTGGTGGACATTGACAATGTGACCTACTACTTCGATCCCGAAACCTACGGCATGGTGACGGATCGGTGGCTGACCCTTGAGGACGGCACACGCTACTTCGGCGCGGCAGGCGCGATGCTCCGCGGCTGGCAGATCATCGGCGCGGATACCTACTATCTTGGCACGGATGGCATCAAGCTGACCGGCATGACCAAGGTCGAGGGCAAGACCTATTTCCTTGACGAGAACGGCGTGCGCCGTGCCGGTTGGCGCGAGGTGGACGGAAAACGCTACTACTTCCTTCCGGTCGGCTGCAATATGGCAACGGGCTGGCAGACCATCAACAACATCCGCTACTATTTCTATGAGGATGGCGTGATGGCAACCGACACCGTGATCGAGGGGCAGAAGATCCAGGCAAACGGCTATGCCATGTCCGATCAGCTCTGTGAGGCAACGATCAAGATCCAGGCAGGTCTGAAGGAGTACGGTACGACTCCGGATGAGATCTTCGACTACATGCGTTCGACCAACCGCTACAAAAAGACCGAGGCGACCAGAACGCTCGATCAGCTCAATGCGGCAGGCTGGACATCGCTTGTTCACTACGCGTGCAGCAACTATTACACCGTCTGCTACTATATGGCAGCCAAGATGGACTATATCCTGAAACTTTCGGGCTATACCAGCCGGATCGTTTATTCCACGCACGGTTCGGGTGACCACTACTGGAATCAGGTGATGATCGATGGTGTGTGGGTCAATTACGATCCGACCAATAATCTTAAGGCGTATACCTGGGAGAAGATGATCGCCTACGGCGACTATATTCTGCTGGATTATGTCGATCCCAAGTATGTATAAATCGCATACAAAATCTGCCCCTGCCCCCTCCCCGGAGGGGAGGGGGTGAGAGCGGCGGTGCTGCGCACCGCCGCCGCCCAAGGCTGCCGCCTTTGGAAACCGATTTTTGGGAAAATATTGATTAGTAAAAATAAAGAAAGGACAATACGATGAAGAACAGAAGGATCATCAGCCTTGTGCTGAGCTTTGCAATGCTGGCGGGATTTGCTGCCTGCGGCAAAAAACAGGAAACACCCGGGATGACCCCCGGCGATATGACCGAGACTTCCACTGAGGAGACCACTGAGACGGTACAGGACGAATCCGGAACGGAGGAGGAGACGGAGACAGACAAGTCTACCGAGACTACGGGTGCATCTGAGACCGGAGCAGCCGAGACGGATGCGGACACCTCTGAGACGACCGGGAAAGCGACCGAAACGACCGCAGCACCGGAAACTACCGAGGCACCGACCAATGCCAATACCGAGCCGCCGGCAACCGAGAGAGCGACCGATCCGCCGACAGAGCCTCCAGCGCAGAACAATGCACCCGAGATGAGCTTTACCTTCGGGAACGGAACGGTGAACATCGGCGAGAATGCCCAGGGCTTTACAGCGGCAGTGCCGTTCAATTCCGAGGAGAAATCCCCGAGCTGCCTGGGCAACGGCGAGGATATCAACTACTATTATAATGATTTCACGCTGTATGTCTGGAATGACAACGGCAGCTACCAGACCATCGGCATCGACATTTCCGGAGCAGGTGCCAGCACCAGCCGCGGCATTACCATCGGTTCGAGTGCGGAGCAAGTGACGGCTGCCTACGGTACGGGCTATACCGAGGAGAACAGCGACTTTGTGTACCGCTATGACGGTGATTGCAGTCTGCGTTTTACCATGAGTAACGGCACGGTAACGTTTATCAGCTACAACAAGGATATTCAGTAATTCCGACAAGAGGGCTGCCGCCCGGTAAGGACGGCGGCTTTTTGTCATGCTTGCACAGTTTATCGCAGGATCTGTATTAGGAGGAACGTTCCATCATGGTTTTCAGCAGTACTGTCTTTCTGTTTGTGTTCCTGCCGGTGGTGTTCGGGCTGTACTGCCTGATTCCGCAGCGGCATGTGCGCAACGGACTTTTGATCGCTGCAAGTCTCGTCTTTTACGCGTTTGGCGAGCCGTTCGTGGTATTCCTGATGCTGCTGTCCATTCTCATCAATTACCTGCTGGGACTGATGATGAACGGCAAAAAAGCGGTCAGGACAGCCGCGCTCTGGCTTTCGGTCATCTGGAATCTGGGGCTTCTGGGTGTGTATAAATATGCCGGCTTTTTCACGGAGATCGTGAACTGCCTGCCGCTTGTGGAGCTGCCTGTTCCGCAGATACCGCTGCCCATCGGCATTTCGTTCTTCACCTTCCAGGCGATGTCTTACGTCATTGACGTATACCGCGGCGACATCCGCGTGCAGAAAAATCCTTTCCGGCTTTTGCTGTATATCACGCTGTTTCCGCAGCTCATCGCAGGGCCGATCGTGAAGTACAAGGACGTGGAGTCCCAGCTTGCCTTCCGTCCCATGCAGGCGCAGCAAACGGCAGAGGGCATCCGCCGCTTTATCGTGGGACTCTCGAAAAAGCTCCTGATCGCCGATACGGTGGCGATCGCGGCCGATCACGTCTTTTCCCTCGCGGACACCTCGCTGACGATGCCGCTGGCATGGCTGGGCGCGGTGTGCTATACCCTGCAAATTTACTTCGATTTCAGCGGCTACAGTGACATGGCGATCGGACTTGGCGCAATGTTCGGTTTTACCTTCAAGGAGAACTTCAACTACCCCTACTGCTCGGCATCCATCACGGAATTCTGGCGGCGCTGGCACATTTCCGTTTCCACGTGGTTCAAGGAGTACCTCTACATCCCCCTGGGCGGTAACCGCAAGGGCAAGGGGCGCACCATCTTCAACAAGTGGATGGTGTTCTTCTGCACAGGTCTGTGGCATGGTGCAGCCGGGACATTTGTCCTGTGGGGACTGCTCAACGGCGCACTGATGATGCTCGAAAGTCTGCTGGGCATCGGCAGAAAGGATAAGGCGGACGCGCATCCATTCCTGCGCGGCTTCGGGCGCATTTATACGATCCTGATGGTCATTCTGTGCTTTACGGTATTTCGGGCAGACAGCATCGGGCAGGGAATGCACTTCTGGCGCACGATGTTCGGCTTTGGCATCGCAGACGGTGTGCAGACACGCATCGGCACTGCGCTGCTCTGGCAGGAATTTACGCCGCTGCTGCTCGTGACGCTGCTGCTGGCATGCATCCTTTCGCAGCCGATCCTGCCGTTTATCCGCCGTAAGCTCGAAACCGCCGGCTCCGGCATCCGGATCACCGCGCAGGTGCTGTCCTATATCGGCACGCTTGCCCTGCTGGCACTGTGTCTGCTGTCGCTTTCGGCAGGAACATACAGTCCATTCATTTACCTGAATTTCTAAGGAGGTGCTTGGCATGAAACTATTTCAGAAAATAGGCTTTATTGCGTACAGCCTTGTCTTTTTCGCAGCATGTGCCGTGCCGGGCGCGATGCTGCTGTTCCCCTCCGGTGAGGACGGCACTGCCGAAAAGCGAACGCTCGCCGAAAAGCCGACCCTTATGTGCGAGGGCGGCGGATTTAACAAAAATTTCAGCGGCGAGGCGATCGCGTATGTCTCCGATCATTTCGGATTTCGTTCACAGCTTGTGGCAGCGGATGCGACGCTCAAATCGGAGCTGCTGCATGTTTCCGCCGAGCCGAAGGTGACCATCGGACAGGACGGCTGGCTCTACTACACGCAGACATTGCAGGATGCCTGCGGCATTCCGACTATCACGCCCCTTGGCATCCGGAACATTGTCTATAATCTGCAAATGTCCGATGCCTATGTCACTTCTCGGGATGCACAGCTCATTGTTGCCGTTGTCCCGAACAAGGCGAGCGTCTACCCGCAGTACCTGCCATTCTATTGCAAGCCGTCGGGCGTGGCAGGCAATCTTGAAAATCTTGCGTCCGCTGTCCGGGATACCGACCTTGTGTGGTGTCCGCTGTCGGAGACGCTCCGCGATGCCGCCGCGCAGTCCCCGGAGCTGATCTACCACAAGCAGGACACACACTGGAACAACACCGGCGCACGCATCGGGTGCTGTGCGATCCTCGACTGTACGGGGCAGACGTACAATGCATTTGCGGATGCCTCCTACACCGCCGAGCAGAGCTGGGAGGGGGATCTTGAAAATATGCTGTTCCCCGGCACGGAGGTGCGGGATGTCCAGCATCAGTACGATATTGCATTTACCTACCAGTATCTGGGACGGTTCAGGGACACGGACGACATCACCATCAACACGCAGTCCACTGCCGGACAGGGGAGTCTCCTGATGTTCCGCGATTCGTTCGCACGTGCGGCAATTCCCTATCTTTCGGAAAATTTTGCATCTGCGCGGTATTCCCGTGCAAGACCGAATCCCTATTACACACTGGAAAATGAGACGTTCGACTTCGTGGTGATGGAGATCGCCGAGCGCAATCTGGCGTGGCTTCAGAAGGAAGCGCCGATGCATCCGGCACCGGATGCCCAGCCGCTGCCCGAACCGCATGTGATGCGCGAAGGGACACTTTTCACCGCGCAGAACGGTTCGCTCTACCTACAGCTTTACGGGACGCTCGACCTCCCCGAGGATCTCGTCACAGCGTGTGATTACGTCGTGACCCTGACCGCGCCGGACGGCACGGAGCAAAATTTCCTGGCATATCACTGCTACGAGGCAGATCTGCTGGACGAGGAGGAAATCGGCGACAACGGCTATTCGCTCTACATTCCCACCGAGTGCCTGCTCCCGGATGCAGAATATCAGGTGTCCCTGCGGTTTCGTTCTCCTAAGCAGATCATCGGATATGAGCTGGGCGCGGTGGCGCGGTGACCGCGCCTGCGAGATAGCGGAAAGGATAGATTATGAATGTAGAAATTTTTGAATGGTATGACTACTTTTTAAAGATGTGCACGGTTTTAGGAGCTCTTGGATGTTCATATCAATTTGAAGCCCCTGCTACAGAAGAAGAAACTACAGAATGTGAGCAAAAAATAGGATTCGCACTTCCGAATGACTATAAAGAGTGGTTGAAACTCACCAAATGTGTCCGTGTGGAAAAAATTTATTTTAACATTTATATGCCGAATGAAGTCGGTGACAGTGAGGACGGCTATAAAATGATTGCAATTGGAGATATAGGCACTTATGCGAGAGAGTATTTTATTAACTTAGAAAACGGTAAGCCCCTTGCCTATGATGACGTTATGCAAGAAATCACTGAGTTTGACTCTTTTAACGATATGCTTGATGATATGTACTATGAACTGGAATCCTATGCGAATGGTTACTTTCACGAAAAATGGGTAACGATTTACGATGAAATGTTTCCGGAAGACTAAATTCTGATTAAAATAAGCCCGAAAGCAGTTCCAAAAACTACTTTCGGGCATTACTTCTATA
>CAZKHW010000168.1:0-6275 GCA_964552525.1 uncultured Ruminococcus sp.
TATCATTGATTCAGAAAATCAGCAAGCGTTCCTGTGCCGCCCGAGCCGAGGTAAGCGGCATATTGCAGGATGATAGCAGCATCTCCGGCATCAAGTTCGCCGTTGCCGTCCGCATCGGCGGCTTTCTCCTGTGCGGCGGTCAGACCGCTGTCCTGTCCTGCGCCGATGTTCGCAAGTGCAATGAGGAGATCGGCAGCATCGGATGCATCGATCGTTTCATCACCGTTGACGTTGCCCACAGCAAGGGTGGGAGCTTCGGGGGCATCACCGAGGGACTCGAAGGCATAGCTGTATTTCTCTGCGTAAGCCTGCGCGGTGGAGTTGTTGTAGCCGTGGATGGTGCCGGTGAAAATGACATTGTAATCCTCGTCACGTCCGTTGCTGATGGTGTAATTCTCGTCATAAATTTCGCAATCGGGGTTCAAGATGGTGATATCGGTCAGGCTGGTGCATTCATCGAATGCATTGTCCCCAATACTCGTCACGCTGTCAGGGATGGTGATATCGGTCAGGCTTTCGCATTTAAAGAATGCATAGTGCCCAATGCTCGTCACACTGTCCGGGATGGTGATATCAGTCAAGTTTCCGCATTCGCCGAATGTCTCGTCACCAATGCTTGTTACGCTGTCCGGGATGGTGACAGCGGTCAGGCTGGTACAGACGTAGAATGCCCTGTCACCGATGTATGTCACACTATCCGGAATGGTGATTTCGGTTAGGCTGTCGCAGCCACAGAATACCCAATCCCCGATTCTCGTCACACTGTTCGGGATGGTGACAGAGGTCAGTTTTTCGCAGAGATAAAATGCTCCGTCCCCAATGGTCGTTACACTGTCCGGAATGGTGACGGCAGTCAGGCTTTGGCATTCGGCGAATGCATTGCGCTTAATGCTTGTTACACTATCCGGGATGGTGACAGCTCCGGAGCAAGTTGTTCCATCGATCAGAAAGCCATTGATGATCACAAGCGGATTTTCTTCTTGCTTTGTAGCAATCCATGGTGTACTATCAAAAGCCTTTTCTCCAATGCTCGTCACGCTGTCCGGGATGATGACAGAGGTCAGGTTTTGGCATTCGAAGAATGCATAGTCTCCGATGCTCGTCACGCCGTCCGGGATGGAGACAGAGGTCAGGTTTTCGCAGTGGTAGAATGCACTACCCTTAATGCACTTCACGCCGTCCGGGATGGTGACATCCCCGGAGCAGGTTGTTCCATCGATCAGAAAACCATTGATAACAACAACTGGATTTTCTTTCTGCTTTGCAGTCAGCCACGGCGTTTCCGAAAATGCACCATCTCCTATGTACGTCACACTGTCCGGAATGGTGATATTTGTCAGGCTGGTGCAGACGCTGAATGCCCCATCCCCGATGCTCGTCACGCTGTCCGGGATGGTGACAGAGGTCAGACTTTCGCACCACGAGAATGCCTCATTCCCGATGCTCGTTACACTATCCGGGATGGTGATGTTGGACAGGCTGGCGCAGGAGTGAAACGCCCAATACCCTATGTACGTCACACTATCCGGGATGGTGATTTCGGTCAGGCTGATGCAGCCGAAGAATGCCTGCTCCTCAATGCTCGTCACGCTGTCGGGGATCGTGACAGCGATTAGGCTGTTACATTCATTGAATGTCCATTCCCCGATGCTCGTCACACCATCCGGGATAATGATGCCGGTCAGATTTCTGCATCTAGCAAATGCCGCGCTCCCGATGCTTGTCACACTGCCGGGAATGGTGATGTCGGTCAGGCTGGAGCACTCGGAGAATGCACTCCATCCAATGCTCGTCACACCGTCCGGGATGGTGATGCTGGTCAGGCTGGTGCAGTAGGAGAATGCACCATCCCTGATGCTGGTCACACCATCCGGGATGGTGATATCGGTCAGGCTATCGCAGTAGCAAAATGCCATATCCCCGATGCTTGTCACGCCATCCTTAATGATAATGGATTTTACCTCCAAATCACTGCTATACCAAGGAGATTCATTTTCCCAATCATAATCCTTCATCTCCCCTGTTCCCGAAATGGTCAGTGTTCCGGTGCTTTCGTCAAATGCCCATGTCAGGTTCTCGCCGCATGTGCCGGAGGTGGGGGCAGTTTCTTCCGCGACAGCGGTCAGCATCTGCACAGTGCCAGCGGCAGGGGTGCTAAGCATGGACAGCGCAAGCAGTCCGGCTGTCAGTTTTTGAAATTTCATATGACTTCCTCCTGTATAAAATGTAATTCTATTATATCACGTTTTTTTGAAAAAGGCAAGGAATTTTAACAATTTTCTTCTTGAACAAGCCGCCAAAATGTAAGCATACCGGGGATCGGTGCATTTTGGATCAGAGGCGAGTAGATAGAGAGATCGGCAGTTATCCTTCTGCCGAGGGAGAGGCTGCGCCGTCACGGCACTCCTCTTTGGTAATGTTGCGCAGCCACTTGTATTTGACGTAATGCCGGTACACTGCCGGGATCTTTACAAACTCATCCAGCGTCAGGATCGCCGCGACCGCAAGTACCGGGAGCTTGAGCCAGAATGCCGCGATCATTCCCAGCGGCACGACAACTGCCCAGAGCGTGATGACATCACACCACATCCCGAATTTCGTATCTCCGCCCGCGGGGAAGATACCGCCAATGATCGTGGAATTGAGGGAATTTCCGATAATGTAGTACGCCGCCATGAACATCATATATTTGAGGTAGATCTGTGCCTGCGGTTCGAGATGGATCACGCGCAGCACCAGTGGTGTCAGTGCAAGGATCACCAGTCCCGAGCCAGCCCCGATGACCAGCGAGAACCGCACAAAGCTGCTGCCGGCTTTCCGTGCTTTCTCAAACTCATTGCGCCCGAGCATGCCGCCCATGATGATGCCAACGCCTGCCGCAATGCCCAGGCAAAGGCTTGCGATCATGTTCCGGACAATGCTTGCAATGGAATTTGCCGCCGTGGCATCCGAGCCGAGATGCCCCATGATGACCGAATACATCGTCACACCGCCGCCCCATGCGAGCTGGTTGATGAGGATCGAAACCGTGTACTGCCAGTAATCACGGTGAAGTTCGCGGTCACCCATGCGCAGCACCAGTCCGATGTGCAGCGGCGGACATTTCCCGGCAGCAACGGAGATCAGCACAAATACCGTCTCAAAGATCCTGGCAAGCACCGTCGCAAGTGCCGCACCAGCGATGCCCATTTTGGGAAAGCATCCCAGTCCGAAGATCAGGCAGGCGTTGAGCAGAATGTTCAGCACCACCGAAAGCGAGCCAATCAGTGAGCTGCGCTTTGCCCGGTCACAGACCTTCATCATGCCGAAATACGCCTGTGTAAAGCCCGTCAGCACATAGGAGAGCGAAACCGTCCGCAGATAGACCGCCCCAGCCTCCACAAGCTCCGGGTCAGGCGTGAAGCAGTGCATGATCTGCCGGGGGATCAGTGCTGCCGCCAGGGTGAACACCAGTCCTACGAGCAGCGAATAGCGCATGGCGATGGCAAGCACCGCCTCAGTTGTCCGAGCATCGCCTTTCCCCCAGTACTGCGAGGCAAGCACCGTCAGACCGGACACGAACGCCCCATAGAACAGGTTGTACACAAACGCGACCTGCCCCGCCAGAGAGGAGGCGGAAAGTGATTCCTGGTCGAGGAATCCCAGCATAAATGCATCGCTTGCGGTAACAAGCGATGCCATCAGGTATTGAAATGCGATCGGGGTAACGATCCCGAACAGCTTGCGGTATAAACTTTTGTCGATCTTCATATCATTTCTCTGCCCTTTCATACATTGTAGGCACTGTGTGATGCCGACTCTAGTATACCACACATTCGGGCAGTTGTCAATCGTGCGCGGGAGCCCGCGCTGGCGAGTTGGCGGTAAGGGATTGACAGAATTCTAATGTCCGCAATGCCCTTTGCCTAGCGGCAAGAGGGCAAAGCTGGTGCGATGACAGCCGGTCAGTCAGCATTTCCCAAAAGCGGCGCAGTAGTTCGTGCAAGGCAAGGCTGGCGCGAACTACTGCGCTGCCCCTACATCCCCTGCATGGAACTCACAAAACTTGATTCTCCACGCAAATCCAAGCTGGCTGATCGTATTGACAACAGACGGAAAATATGCTACAATTAGAATGAAATTCCAAAGGGGAGGAAAACGCTATGGAAACAGGGAGCATGTTCCGTCTCAGTGCCTACCGCGAGGTAGGCGAAAGTCACATCCGTATGGGCAGGGACTGCGAGGATACGGCGGTAACCGGCAGAGATCCCGAGACCGGTGTAGCGGCGGCTGTTGTCAGTGACGGCGCAGGTTCATGCCGGTATGCCAGGGAAGGGTCAGAGATCACCGCACGGGCAGCACTGGAGCTGCTGCTCTCGCAGTTTGATGCGCTCTATCAGATGTCGGATGCGGATGCTGCCGCGCGGCTGCTCGGCAGGATCGGTGCGCTGCTGGAGAACAAGGCGAAGTCGCTGGCATGTCCTGTGGGTGAACTGTCTGCGACATTGGTCTGTGCCGCCATGGCGCCGGACGGTCGATATCTGTACTTTCATGTCGGTGACGGCATTATTGCGGCATGTGATGCCTGTGGGATCTGCCGGATCGTTTCGCAGTATTATCATGAGGTCGCACGCAACTATACGACCTTTGTGACCGTTCCGGGGACATCGTACAACATCGGGCGCGGTAAGGGCGGTGTTGCGGCATTTCTCGTCACCAGCGACGGACCGGAATACCTGATGACATTCGATGCCGGGTGGATGACCTCACAGGCGGATCTCCTGCTCCAGATGAGCGTGTTCTTCTCCCGGGAGCGCATGACGGAGGAGCTGGAGCAGCTCACCGCCTACTATAAGGAGATGGGGATGTACGATGATGCCTCCTATGCGATGGTGGCGGATCAGCGCATGGCAGGGGGCGTGTTTGACGGCATGGATGAGGAGCTGCGCCGGATGATCTTCTATCTTCCCGAAAGCATGCCGCGCCGCGTGTGCCGGCAGATGCATGACTGCTTTCGTCTGCTTGCGGAACACCCCGAGGGTGTTCCGGAGTGCCGGATGACACGCGCCCTCCGCACACACCGGAAGCGGAACACGTTCCGCAAGCTTTCGGGTCTCCTCACATCCGGCGTGATCGGGCTGCACGAGGGCAGGTATGGATTTTAAGTGATCGTTTCCGGATAGAGCCGCCGCACAGGATCTTGTGCAGCGGCTTATTTGTTAGGATGCCGTCAGCGATTCCCAAAGCTCCACGCATTTGAGCTTGACTTCGTACTGCTCGGGATGCTCCAGCAGATCCGCTGTCGGCTCGTCAAAGAACCCCTCTGCCGAGACCGCCGGGAGACACAGCGGCGGATACATCACACACCACCAGTTATGCCCCTCACCGCTGCCAATGAGGATGCGCAGTGCCTCATATTCACCGCCGGGCATGGTGATCTCCTCGTACTCGCGCGTGTCAAATTCCATCTGCGCGAGCTGGACTGTCACCGTATCCTCACAGCCGTTGTCCTCGAGGACGCTCTGCGCAATGAGCCGGATGGTCTCGCGCTCCTCCCAGGCACGCTGCTTCATCTCCTCCAGCGTATCGCATCCGGCAAAGAGCTGCTCGGAGTGCGAGAGCAGGGCATCGCGCACCAGGAGTTTGAGATCCTGATCCTCCTGACTGTCGGAGTTGGCTAAAATGTGCAGACGCAGCACGTTCTCGTGCAGACCCTGTAGCCGCGTTGAAAATTCCGCGTAGTTTCCGCATACGATTGCGAGCAGGATGCCGATGGCGGCAGCAAATTTCAGACGTTTCATGTAAATCACCTCATGCATCAGCATGGGCATTTTTTTTAGCTTTATGCAAGGTATCCCAAAAATGATGCACGCAAATCAATTTTGTTGCATTTCATTGTGAGTTTCATGCAAGAGTCGCCCAACCCCTGCCCTAATATCATTAAGCTAAGAACTACAATTGAGTAATCTCGGCGTTTTGCACAAAATTATGGCGTATTTTTTACAGAACAATCCTACTTTTGATTGCAGAGTGGGCATAAATAGTATAGCTTTTTGTTCAAAATGACAGTGTGTGCTCATTTATAGCTAAGAAAAGAGAAAATAGTCACAGGGAAAAATAGAACCCTGCGACTATTTTTTATGAATATAATAGACTTGTTCTAAAACCTCAAAAAGCATGCAGAAAATTATAAATAGAGCAAATAAGAGAAGCCCTGAGAGCAAATCTTTTACGTTTATTCTAAAAACCCGACTTGCACACGGGTCATAAAAATCAAGGTTTTGAGCCAAATAGAT
>CAZKHW010000169.1:0-6246 GCA_964552525.1 uncultured Ruminococcus sp.
AACCTGAGTATAGTTTTTCATTAGGTATTATCCTCCTTAGAATTCCGATTTATTTTAATTTTAATCATACATCAAAGCCGTTACATTGTCAATAAAAAACCATAGTACTTTTGACTGAAAATCATAAGTGCTATGGCGAAAACTTCTTTATGAGCATTCGTCTTTTGGAAAATTGATTTCCGTAAAAAATTCACCGGCAGGACAGCGGCAATGTACAATGAATTTTTGTAGGGGCTTGCAATTTTCTCGCCGTTATGGTATAATAAATAGTACATCATCACGAAAACGGAGGATCTCCATCATGGATCAGTTTGCAGAACAGCTTGTCAAAAAACATCACTCGTCAAAGGATGACCTCAAACGCGCTGTCATCATCACCGCAGCCATCGTGATCTCGCTCTTTTCCGTGCTGCTGGTATGTATGGGATTTCCGCTGGCACTGGTGCTGCCTGTGTGCGTCATCTGGGCGGCGTACTATCTCGTGAAAATGCAGAATGTTGAATATGAGTACTCCTGCACGAACGGTGAGCTGGATATCGACAAGATCCTTGGGCAGAACCGCCGCAAGTCCATGCTTTCGGTGCAGATCAGTGCATTCACTGCCTATGGCAGGGCTGGGGAAACGCCCGAATCTGACGGCGATATGACCACATTTTCCGCGATGGGACAGTCACTGATGGGCGGTCAGGAGGAGAATGAGACTTACTATGCCGAATTCGATCACCCCGAATACGGCAGATGCTGTCTCTATTTTTCGCCGGATGCCAACATGCGTTCTGTGATCGAGCCGTTCCTTTCCCGTGAGCTGAAACGTGCACGCGGAGGTGCAAGATGAAATGCCGCCTTGCCGCGTCTCTTGCAGCCCTGCTCCTGCTTACCGGGTGCAGCGCATCGCCGCTGCCCGATCCCTTTCCGGAGCTGCACCGCACCGAGCCGTCAGAAACTGCGGCAGAGACGGAAACCTCCCCTGATTCCGGGGAAACGCCGCCTGCCGTCATTCCGGCGGTGACCGAGAAACCAACCGAGGGACGGGATGCACGCGAATGCTTTCGCGAGACGCTGGAGATGCTGCACGATGACGGCATCCTTCCGGGCGGCAGGGAGCTGGCAACGGTTGGAAATATCGAGGAAAACCGTTTTGCGGTGTTCGATCTTGACGGGGACGGACGCGAGGAGCTGATCCTTGAGATCACGCAGGCGGATGTTCTTGACTGCTTCACCGCCGTGTACGACATTGATGCGGACGGCGACCTCCGCCGTGAGCTGCGCTACGAGACTGCCATCCGGTTTTTCACCGGCGGCATTGCCGTTGCGGAGTACCATGATGCGGCGCAGAATGAGAACGACTTCATCCCCTACGCCGTGGCAAGCTATGATGGGGAGCAGGATGTGTTCACCGAAATTGCCTATGTTTCGGCGATCGACCGCGATGCGCTGGAGCAAGCTGATCTGTTGGACGAGTACCCTGAGGATGCCGATACCAGCGGTACAGGCCGCGTTTACTGCATCCGCAGTGATAATCCTGTTGATGTCACCGAGTATGAGGCGTGGTACGCTTCGTGGCATGACGACTGTTCGGAGCTGGAGATCCCATACCAGGTGCTGACTGCCGAGCAGATCGGAAACCTTTGAAATTTCATAAAATATTTTTATAACAGGAGGAATTTACCATGTTAGTTACCCCAGAACAAATGCAGCAGCTTGAAGCACTCACCGACCAGTCCGGCATTTCCTACGGTCATATGATGGAGAATGCCGGAACTGCCCTTGCTGCCATCATTAGGGAACGCTATCCGGAGATGCGCCGCGTCCTGTTCCTTGCCGGAACAGGGAACAACGGCGGTGACTGCTATGCAGCGGCATTCCACCTCAAACAGGCTGGATGGATGCCGGAGATCCTTGCTCCCACCGGAGAGCCGACTTCCGATATCGCCAAGGCTGCACGTGACCGCGCCAAGCGTGAGGGCATCCCGATGTTCTCCGAGGCATATGAGTTCGTGCTTCAGGACAAGGATATCGTGGTGGACGGACTCTACGGCACGGGCTTTCGCGGTATGCTGTCACCTGCCGTGCAGGAGCTGCTCAAACCGCATCAGGAGCAGGTGCGCATTGCCTGTGATGTGCCCTCGGGATGCTTTGCATCCAGCGGTGCGGCAGCCAGGGGGGCGTTCGTTGCCGATCTGACCGTGACCTTTGGCGCAGAAAAGATCGGCATGAGCCAGTTCCCGATGCGTGCGCACTGCGGCGAGATCGTTGTCGTGGATATCGGCATCCCGGAGGATGCCATGCTCCTGCCGCCCCCGGCAGAGCGCATTACGCTTGAGGAGGCAGCAGCCCATCTTCCCGTATTTCCCGCAGATACGCACAAGAACCGGCGCGGTCATCTGTTGGCTGTGACGGGCAGCGCACGGATGCGCGGTGCGGCGATCCTGAGTGCCGAGGCGGCGATGCGCTCCGGCGTAGGGATGCTCACCTGTGCCAGTGCCGAGACGGTGCTGTCCGGGCTTTCTGCACGCATTCCGGAGGCACTCTGTCTGCCGCTGCTGACCGATGCCAAGGGATTTTTCCTGGGCAGTGAGAATTGTGAGGATCTGCAAGAGACGCTGGCTGGCAAGGATGCGCTCCTCATCGGATGCGGCATCGGGCAGACGGAGAAAACGGCAGAACTGATGCGGTTTTTGCTGCAAACAAGCGAATGTCCGGTGATTCTTGATGCCGATGGTCTAAACATAGCGGCATCTCACATAGAATGGATACCAAAGGGACGAACCATCCTCACGCCGCATCCGGCGGAGGCGGCAAGACTTCTGCACACAACGACTGAGGATGTTCAGTCCGACCGTCCGGCGGCGGCACGAAAGCTGGCACGTCAGACCGGAGCTGTTGTCGTGCTCAAGGGTGCCGGAACGATCGTGACCGACGGCAGACGCATGAGCGTGTGCAACGCCGGCAATCCCGGGATGGCGAAGGCAGGCTCTGGTGATGTGCTTGCCGGCATCATGGGCGCACTTGCCGCGCAGGGGCTTGACCTGTTCGATGCAGCCTGCACAGCGGTCATGCTCCACGCCGCTGCCGGAGATGCCGCAGCTTCTGAGCTATCGCAGGGCTATATGCTGCCGCAGGACATCATCGCGTACCTTCAGGAAGTTGTAACACTCGCGTGATCTTGGGCAAATAGAGACGCGCTACTGCAAATATCACGGACTGTAAAACCTCTAATCTATTGATGAGGTGATTTCAATGAAACGTTTTTTTGCAGGAATTTCGATGACAGCCGTGCTGCTGAGTTACGGCTGTTCGGCAGTGCCGTCTCTGCCGGGAAAGACTGCCAACCGCATGGCTGGCAGCTTTACCGCGGAGGTCACAGTCACGACGGCTGACAGCGAGACGCATGCCGTTCTCACGCGGTACGGAACGGATGCCTGGTGCGTGGTGTTCACCGATCCGCCGGCACTTGACGGCGTGCAGCTCGACTATCTGGATGATGAGGTCAAGGCATCCTACAAGGGGCTAGAGTTCTCTGTGCCGCAGTCTGCACAGGCACTGAAAACGGAGTTTTCCGAGCTGATGACGGTCGTGGACGGATTTGCGCCGGAGACGGAGCTGGACACGCGGACGCAGGATGATCTTCTGGTCTGCGAGGGTGAGCTGGAGGTCGGCGGATATACTCTGGCACTGGCAGAGGACGGCGCACCTGCGAGCTTTTCGCTCCCGGCGTATGGGCTGCTCATTACATTTAACAGCTTTAACGATGCAGGCGGAGTTGCTGCCACCGAGACGGAGACCATTCCCAAGACATACCCCGTTACCGAGGTCACAGAGGATTCTGCCGGGACTGACACCGGAACGGTTACGGAAACTGTGACACCGACAGAATAACAGCCTGAAAAATCAGAAGCCTCCTGGTCATCAACCGGGAGGCTTTGCTTTGTGGAAATATTCGTCAGATGGGAGAACGCAGCGGTTCGCCGTTCTGCTCTTTCTTGCGGTAGGAGACGGTCAGGTCAGACATGAGGAAGTTGTCGTTGATGGGATTGTACTGGAACTGGTACTCGATACCGTACTCCGTGCCGAGCTTTTTCTGGAGTGCCAGCGCCAGTGCCAGGCGATGCTCGCTCTCACGGGGCGGATCCTGGTAACCCATCGAAGAATAGTCGTAGCGCTCACTCATCAGGCAGATGCGGTTCTCCAGCGAATCGGTCATTGTTGTAATGACGATCTCCGTGTCTTTCAGGTCAATATCCCAGATAATGCCGTATTGGATGCAGTCGCGGATGGTTTTCACAAGATCGGAAACCAGTGCGGACTGGTCGTACCGGGCAACCAGTGCCTCGGCGCGTGTGCGCAGTGCGCTTTCGGCAGCGCGGCGAATGTTTTCCGCCTCGCGTCCGACCAACTCCGTGGTGAGCTGCGGTCTGCCGCCCTGCATTGCTATGGGCTTGGTGCTTGGTGTGCCGTTTTTCTTTTTCTCTTTGCTGTACAGGACACTGAGTACAACGATAGCTACGATCATAATTACTTCAGGCATGAAACGATCCCACCCCTTTTCAGGTTTTTCTTTATTATAGCATAGTGTGCCCAAAATGTCAAGTGACGAAACTGTAACGAACACGGAAATTCATTTTGTTGCCTTTCATTGCACGTTTCATGCAAGAGCTGCCCAAGATTGATATCTTTGGAAACCGCTTTTTGTGGAAAATTGATTTCCGTGAGAATTCATAAAAAAGACTTGCCTTTTTCCGCAAAATGTGATACAATATAATAGAACATGTCCCATCCTGCAAAGGCATGGGAGAATGAACGCTTCACAAAGGAGATAGTATCATGTCTGTTTTCCGTGTTTATGTTGAAAAAAAGCCTGCCTACGCCGTTGAGGCGCAGTCCGTACTCGGCGATATCCGCACCGCCCTGCGGCTCGATGTTACCGGTGTGCGCATCCTCAACCGTTACGATGCCGACCGCCTGACCGAGGAGGATTTCCAGGCGGCTGTGCCGACCGTTTTTTCAGAGCCGGCTGTCGATGAGGTCTACAATACCCTGCCTGTCCTCCAGCCGGGTGACAGGATGTTTGCAGTGGAATTTCTGCCCGGGCAGTTCGACCAGAGAGCTGATTCCTGTGAGCAGTGCATCTCGCTGCTGACCAAGAAGGAACGCTGCCGTGTGCGCAATGCGCGTATTTACATTATTTCCGGCAATATCAGCGATGCGCAGTTCGAGACCATCAAGTCGTATCTCATCAACCCCGTGGAGTCCCGTGAGGCGACCCTGAGTCTCTATGATACGCTCGATACCAACTACGACATTCCCACTACCGTGGAGACCTTGGAGGGCTTTATCCGTCTGAATGAGGCTGGACTGAAGGCATTCATCAAGGAATTCGGTCTTGCAATGGATCTGGATGATATCCGGTTCTGTCAGGATTATTTCAGAAATACCGAAAAGCGTGATCCCACCATCACGGAGATCCGCATGATCGACACATACTGGTCGGATCACTGCCGTCACACCACGTTCCTGACCAACATCAAGAATGTGGATATCCCGACCGGATATATCCGCCGCACCTATGAGCAGTACCTCGCTGACCGTGAGGCTCTCGGACGCGGTGAAAAGCCCCTGACCCTGATGGATCTGGCAACCATGGGCGCACGTGTCCTCAAGGCAAAGGGACTGCTGAACGATCTCGATGAGAGCGAGGAGATCAACGCCTGCTCTGTCAAGATCAAGGCGAACATTGACGGTGAGGAAGCTGACTGGATTCTCATGTTCAAGAATGAGACCCATAACCATCCGACAGAGATCGAGCCCTACGGCGGTGCAGCGACCTGTCTGGGCGGTGCGATTCGTGATCCGCTGTCCGGCCGTTCCTATGTATACCAGGCAATGCGCGTGACCGGTGCGGCAAATCCGCTGGTTCCGGTGGAGGATACCATCGCCGGCAAACTGCCGCAGCGTAAGATCACCGTTGGTGCTGCCAATGGCTACAGCTCCTACGGCAACCAGATCGGTCTGGCGACCGGACATGTTTCCGAGGTGTACCATCCGGGCTACATGGCAAAGCGCATGGAGATCGGTGCTGTACTCGGTGCTGCTCCGGCATCGAATATCCGCAGAGAAGCACCAGTTCCGGGCGATGTGGTCATTCTGCTCGGCGGCAAGACCGGACGTGACGGCTGCGGCGGTGCAACAGGTTCCTCCAAGTCTCATACGCTCGAATCCCTTGAGAGCTGCGGTGCAGAGGTGCAG
>CAZKHW010000170.1:0-6245 GCA_964552525.1 uncultured Ruminococcus sp.
CGAGCATATTTTCGTCCTGACGACGAACGAAATCCGCAGGAATACTGTATGTATTTCAAGGATTTCGGGCTAAGTCAGGGCGGAAATATGCCAAAAAGACGGCTATTGGAAGATACTGAACAGGCTCTTAACGCAAAAACTTTGGTTTTCCGTCAAAAATGTGCAGTTTCCCGGCAGATGCTGCATGGTTCAGCAGTGCCTGTACGCCGCCCCCTTTGGCATAGCGAAGCTCAAACTCCTGCTGTGTGATCGGCACGACCCACAGCAAATTGATCGGATCACCCCAAAATGCCGGATAGTCCGGCTTTTCCGTTCCGATCGCCTCAGGATGAAGCAGAATTGCCGCCGGGAAACCGGGAATATCACGCAGGTTCACCGTATCCCCATGCATCAGCATCGTCAAATGCTCCCATGGATGTGCTGCCATCCACGAGATCTGCGGCGCAATGATCTCTGTAAATCCCTGTAGCTGCTCCGACGCCGCAAATCCCAGCTCTGTCCGGCAGAAATCCTGTGCATATTTGCCGCAAAACAGCGATGCTTTCGGCATCGGGAAAAGGGACATTCCGATCGTCATTCCGTATACTGTGCCGCCGCGTCTGCCGACAGCCAGTGCCCTCGCAGGGAACTTACCGCCGTCAATGGCGAAATACTTCTCATGCTTTCCAAAGAAGTTCTCCAGAAGATGTAAGTGGTGGTTCTTGATGTCTGTCCACCAATCACTTTTGCTCAACCATCCCCAGAATTTCACACCCTCCAGCACTCTTTTTTCTTCCGTTTCCGGATCCGGTGAAAACGGTCGTGCCTGCAGTGTCGGTTCTTTCACATAGCGTGAAAATCCCGGGTCGTCCGAGCTGGACTCCGGCGGAATTGCGCAAAGCAGATCATCTTCATGAAACACCGCCGCGCTGTCACATGAGGGATACCATACAATGACCGATCTGTCGGCATGAAGCGGAAGATCCGCATCTCCGATGCGGCATCTGCGGATGATCTTTCGCTCGGCGTCCGGATGATACAGCAGGCTGAAATACCAGCCATCCGCCTCCCGGGTCAGTGCTGCCTCCAGATCACAGACAGGAGAACGGCTCGTCAGCAGCACCTGTGTCTCTTTTGTTCCCAAAGATCACCCCTGCCTTTCCTTCTTTTCGCCGAATTTTCGCTCAGTTCCCTCACGCAGCCGCTGAATGTTCGAGCGGTGCATAAAAATGATCATGCCAGCCATGACCGCCGTCAGCCCGAAATGCAGTGCGATCTGCCACGGTGCAAAGGTCTGGCGGTGAATGTCATTGAGGAAGATCTGCGCCAACACGATCAGCACCGGACAGCAGGCAGATGCAATGACGGAGGCAAGGCTCACATACCGCGAGAGCAGCAGGATCACCGCAAATAGTGCGATGAGGACGCAGAACACGCGCCAGTCCAGCACGAGGAAAATGCTCACGCCCACCAGCACGCCCTTTCCGCCCTTAAAGCCGTAGTACAGGGGGAACACATGCCCGAGGATCGCGAAAATGCCTGCAATGCAGCCGATCATATAGAGGTCGGCGGTATTGCCGGTAAGCAGCCCGGCGAGCCACTGGCTCAGCAGCACTGCCGCAACCCCCTTGCCGAGGTCGCCGATGAGCGTCAGGAGCGCACACACCTTGCCAAAGCACCGGAGTGTGTTGGTAAGCCCTGCATTTCCCGAGCCGAAGTTGCGGATGTCCTCACCTTTGAGGATGCGAACGGTCGTAATCGCAAAGTTCACGCCGCCAAGGAGATATCCCAAGGCAGCCGCGATCAGAATTGCCAGCCAAATCATACTATGCTCTGCCTCCTATGCATCATTCCTGTCACGCTCACGGATGATCATGCGGACAGGTGTCCCTTCCAGACCGAACGTTGTGCGGATCTGATTCTCGATATACCGCTGATACGAGAAATGGAACAGATCTGCGCGGTTCACGAACAGCACAAATGTCGGCGGCTTGGAGGATGCCTGTGTCATATAATAAATTTTAAGCCTGCGTCCCTTATCCGAGGGCGGCTGCACTCTGGCAACAGCATAGGCAAGAACGTCATTGAGCATACCCGTAGAGATGCGCATCGCGTTCATTTCCGCAGCGTTCTTGATCATGCCAAAGAGCTTCTCTACGCGCTGCCCCGTCTTGGCAGAGATGAAGATAAACGGCACATAGCTCATAAAGCTGAAGTCGTTCTCAAGCTTTTTGCGGTACTCCTGCATCGTCTTGTCGGTCTTGTCCTCGATGGCATCCCACTTATTGACCGCAACAATGCATGCCTTGCCCTGCTCATGGGCATAGCCTGCGACCTTGGAATCCTGCTCAGTAAAGCCCTCCACTGCATCGATCATGATGACGCACACATCTGCTCTGTCCACCGCCATATAGGCACGCAGTACGGAATAATGCTCGATCTTCTCCGTGATCTTGGACTTGCGGCGGATTCCGGCGGTGTCGATAAAGACGAACCGTCCCTCCTCACGCTCAATGATGGTATCCGTTGCATCACGGGTCGTTCCGGCGATATCGGACACGATCACACGCTCCTCTCCGGCAATGCGGTTGATGAGCGAAGATTTTCCGGCATTCGGCTTGCCGATGACAGCGACCTTGATATCGGTGTCAGCGTAGTCCTCAGTCTCCTCCTCGGGGAAGTAGCCGATAATCTCGTCGAGCATATCGCCCGTCCCGTGACCGTGTACGGACGAGATCGGGAACGGATCGCCCAGTCCCAGATTGTAGAACTCGTACACATCCATCGGCATCTCTCCGAGCGTATCGCACTTGTTCACGGCAAGCACCACGGGCTTTCCGCTTTTCTGGAGCATATCAGCGACTGCATAGTCATTGGCAGTCACGCCGCAGCGCACATCAGTCACCAGCACGATGACATCCGCATGTGAGATAGCGATCTCCGCCTGCTGGCGCATCAGCGTGAGCATCTTGTCGTCCTCCTTCGGCTCGATGCCTCCGGTATCAACGACCATGAATTTATGACCGCGCCACTCGCACTTCGAGTAAATGCGGTCGCGCGTTACACCAGGCGTGTCCTCTACAATAGAGATACGCGCTCCAACGAGCTTATTAAAGAGCGTGGATTTGCCGACATTCGGTCTGCCCACGACAGCTACGACTGGTAATGGCATATTTGCCTCCTTTCCGATGTCAGGGGTAGTTTCCCCTATTCGTATCGAATGCCCAGAATGGCATCGAGCAGCTCCCAGCCGTCATTCGGCGAGAGCCTGATGGTGGTATGCAGCGTCTCCTCGACCTGCGCAATGGTATAGTCATCCAGGAAAACGTCCTCCCCGCGGCGGATCATTGCTTCCGAGAGCAGCAGCGCATCACCGATGTCCACGCCGGCAAGCTGTGTCATAAGATCCTGTGCAGTGATCAGCCCTGTGACAGTGATGGTCTCGCCGAAAAAATCGTTGCGGATGGGAATCACCTGCACGGTCAGCCCCTCAAAACGCGTCTCTGCCTCGTGCGCAAGTGCCTTTAGAAATTCGTAGGGGGCGTGTCCCGTGGCAATTGTGACCTTTCGGGGAAGATGCTCCGGCTCGGCACTTTCGAGAGCTTCGTGGAACTCATCCGCAAGGGAACGCAGCATCCCGACACCGTTCTCATACTGGGGATAGCCCTCATAGTATGCCGCGTCCGGAATGGGACGGTCTGCCATGAGAAAGAATTCGTCAGACGGAAATACGGCGCGTGTGCCGAATTCCTTCAGAAACCGCGCCTGAAAGCCCTCGATGGTATCAATGGCACGCGCGGCGGTCTCTGCGGTAAAGCCTGTCAGCGGATACAGCCCCTCGCGGAATTTGGAAAGTCCTACCGGAACGATGGCAACGCTCGTCAGATGCGGCATCATGCTGCCCAGATCCGTCAGCGTGCGCTCCAGCTCCGCACCGTCATTCAGCCCGGGACACAGCACGATCTGACAGTTGAGCTGAATGCCGGCTTTTGCCATCTGCCAGAGATAATCGAGCGTTTTTCCGGCAAAACGATTCTGCATCATCTTGCAGCGCAGCTCCGGATTGGTGGTGTGGACCGACACATTGATGCCCAGATGCATCTCAATGATGCGTTCAACCTCCTCCTGTGACATGTTGGTGAGGGTGACGTAATTTCCCTGCAAAAACGAGAGACGTGCATCGTCGTCCTTGAAGTAGAGCGTATCGCGCATGCCGGGCGGCATCTGGTCGATAAAGCAAAACACGCACTTGTTGCGGCAGCTCTGCTTCTGATCCATCAGGAAGCTCCCGAACTCCAATCCCAGATCATCATATTCATCCTTTTCAATGATGACCTCCCTCTGTATTCCGCCGCTGTCGATGCACAGCACAACGTGTGTTTCAGCAGCATAAAACATGTAATCCAGCACATCCCGAACCTTGTGGCAATTAATGGATACGACCTGTTCCCCCGGCACGATGCCTGCCCTGGCAGCAGGAGAATGCGGGATGACACCTGTGATGGAAACCAACAGCTCACCTCCTTTTCATGTCAAACAAAAGCGGAGAGACTGTTACCTCTCTCCGCCCTTAGTTATGTTGCTTACTCAGCATCAATCTTCAGAACCTCTACGCCCTTATAGAAACCGCAGTTCTTGCAAACCTTGTGCGGAGCCTTGAACTCACCGCAGCGGTCGCACTTGCTCATAGCCGGAACCTCCAGCTTCCAAACAGCACTGCGTCTCTTGTTCTTTCTTGCCTTGGACGTTTTTCTCTTCGGTACTGCCATTTTTGGCACCTCCTTCTCCCAGATGGTTTTGAGGACAACTCCGGAGCGATCCGGAGGTTATCACGTTTTAATGACCGCAGTCGGTCTCATTCCTGTCGCAGCCGCATACCGGGCAAAGCCCCTTGCAGTCCTCACGGCACAGCATTTTAGTCGGCAGCTCCAGCAGCAGATCCGTGAGAGCGATCTCCTCTGCGTCAATGCTCTCAGCCTTGGCGATGACGTAGCGCTCCTCCTCATCCTCGGACTCCAGCCGGCGAACGACTGTATGCTCCTCGTGATAGGAAAAATCCTGCACTGTCTCCTTCAGGCAGCGGTCGCATGTTACGAGCAGTGAAAAGGTGATCTGCATGTCCAGCAGCACAACACCGGCATGGTTCTCGATGCTACCCTTCACCTGTACAGGTGATGCAAACACCGCATGCCTGACTTCATCCAGACGCTCCTGTGAAACACAAAAGTCGAGATCGAGCTTTGTCCCCGGAACGTTCAGGACACTTTTGATATTGATGAGCATGGACAGATACCCTCCTTGCAAAGCATCACAAATTCTATTATACTTAAAAAGCAGTAATTTGTCAAGCCCTTTTGTAACATTTTTGGAGAAATAACCGAAAGCTGTAAGCACACTGCCCCAGCTTTCGGAAATTTATGCATGTATGACGCTTACAGATACTTGGTCACAGACTCCGGCAGCTCTGCATTGTCAGCAGATACGGTGAAGGTCACCAAAGTATCGTTGCCGGTGAGCTTATCGAGCTTACCGAGCATCGTGCCCAGCTCATCGAAATCTGCGCCGCCGATCTTGAGGATACCGTCGATGAAGATCTCCTTGATGTCGTAGTTGCCTGCAAGCATGCCAGCAATGAAGCCGTAGAATGCATCATAGCCTGCAACGTCGAACTGCTCAACGCCTACCCAGCGAACCTTGTAGCTGATGGAACGGCGCAGAGTCTCGCCCTTTTCTATGCATACGAGGCAGCCGTTGGTCTCTGCAACAGCGGTATTGATCTGGTCGATGAGGGTCTTGGTCTTGCCAGAGCCCTTTCTTCCGGTAATGAGTTTGATCATGGTAATTTCTCCTTTCAAAGCCCGGTAACGGGCGATGGTACTTGTTATATTCTCGCCGTCCGGCGATGAATGCTGTTTTTACAGACCGAGCTTTGCCTCCAGCTCCGCCTTTGCGCCCTCATAGCCGGGCTTGCCGAGCAGGGCGAACATGTTCTTCTTGTAGCTCTCCACACCGGGCTGGTTGAACGGGTTGACGCCCAAAACATAGCCGGATACTGCGCATGCCTTCTCAAAGAAGTAGATCAGGTAGCCCAGACTGAACTCGGTACAATCCTCCAGCTCCAGGATCACCTGCGGAACACCGCCCTCGGTATGTGCCAGGATCGTACCCTCCTGCGCCTTGCGGTTGACAACGGACATGTTCTGACCGCACAGGAAGTTCAGACCGTCCAGATTTGCCTCGTCCTTCTCCAGGAAGAAGTCCTGCTT
>CAZKHW010000171.1:0-6236 GCA_964552525.1 uncultured Ruminococcus sp.
CAACATGCGTACCGCCGCAGAACTCAACAGAAACATCGCCGGCCTTGACAACACGGACGATATCACCGTACTTCTCACCGAACAGTGCCATTGCGCCGAGCTGTCTTGCCTCTGCGATGGGCATTTCATTGACCTCGACCGGAATTGCTGCAAGAATCCACTCGTTGACCAGCGACTCGACCTTGGCAATTTCCTCTGCGGTCATGGCAGAGAAGTGGCTGAAATCGAACCGGCATGCCTTATCATTGACAAGCTGACCTGCCTGATGCACGTGGTCGCCCAGCACCTCGCGGAGTGCCGCCTGGAGCAGATGCGCTGCCGTGTGATTGCGCATCACCTTGGGACGGAAGCAGGTGCAGTATTTTGCCTTGACGGTCTCGCCTGCGCTGAGAGTACCCTCGCGCATCGTGCCGAAATGGAGATAATGACCGTCCTCGTCCTTGGTCACCGATTCTACCTTGAAGAATCCGTCAGATGTGAACATCTTGCCGTGATCCGAAACCTGACCGCCGGATTCTGCATAGTACGGCGATACGTCCAGAACGATGACAGCCTTGTCTCCTTCGGAGAGGTTTTCCGCCATTTCGCCGTCTCTGAGGACTGCCAGCACCTTGGCAGGGATCTCGTTCTCGGTATAGCCGACAAACTTCGTCTTAGGCAGATCAAGCTTGATCGAATTGTCTGCCCAGGAGGAGCTTGCCTTGGCAGCATGGTCTGCCTTTGCCGTCTCGCGCTGCTTTTTGACAAGGGCGCGGTAGCCCTCCTCATCCACAGCAAACCCACGCTCTGCGGCGATCTCCACCGTCAGATCAAAGGGGAAACCGTAGGTATCGGCAAGCTTGAACACGTCCTCGCTGGAAAGCGTCTTGGAATCCGCCTGATCCATGATGTCTGTGAGCAGCTCCATGCCCTTATCAACAGTCTTGGCGAATGCCTCCTCCTCGACCTTGATGATCTTCTTGATATAAGCGCGCTTCTCCTCCAGCTCCGGATAGGCGTTCTTGTTCTCGTTGATAACAGTATCGCACACCTCATGCAGGAAGGTGTCCTTGATGCCGATCATACGACCGTGGCGCGCTGCACGTCTGAGCAGGCGGCGCAGCACATAACCTCTGCCCTCATTGGACGGCAGAACACCATCGCCGATCATGAACGTGGTGGAACGGATATGGTCGGTGATGACACGCAGGGACACGTCTGTGTCGTGATCCTCGTGATACTTCACATTTGCCAAACGGGAAATATGCTTCATGATATTCTGCACGGTATCGACCTCAAACAGGTTATCCACACCCTGCATCACGCAGGCAAGGCGTTCCAGACCCATACCGGTATCAATGTTCTTGCGCTCCATCTCGGTGTAAGTACCCTTGCCGTCCGAATCGAACTGGGAGAACACCAGATTCCACACCTCAACAAAGCGGTCGCACTCGCAGCCGACATGGCAATCCGGCTGTCCGCAGCCTTTCTCCGCGCCGCGGTCGAAATAGATCTCCGAGCAGGGACCGCACGGACCTGAGCCATGCTCCCAGAAGTTGTCCTCTCTGCCCATTCTTACCATATGGGACGGGTCTACGCCGATCTCCTTTGTCCAGATGTCGTATGCCTCGTCATCGTCCTGAAATACGGAGCAGTGGAGCTTGTCCACCGGCATCTCCAGCACCTTGGTGAAGAACTCCCACGCCCAGGCGATTGCCTCACGCTTGAAATAGTCGCCGAACGAGAAATTGCCCAGCATCTCGAAATATGTACCGTGACGTGCGGTCTTGCCCACGTTCTCGATATCGGGGGTGCGGATGCACTTCTGGCAGGTGGTCACGCGCACATTGGGCGGTACAGCCTGTCCGAGGAAGAACTTCTTCAGCGGTGCCATACCGGAGTTGATGAGCAGCAGGCTCTTGTCACCCTGTGGGATCAGGGATGCAGATGCCATTCTGGTGTGCTGCTTGCTTTCAAAAAAGGACAGATACTGCTCACGCAGATCATTGAGTCCACGCCATTCCATGATAATACACTCCATCATTTTAGATTTTCGCAGGCTCACCGCCTGCACATACAATTATAGTATAGCATACTTTATTTGAAATTGCAAGAGTTTTTTTCAGATCTGCGAGTTGGCGGTAAGGGATTGATCAGGCTCTGACGTCCGCAATGCCCTTTGCCTGCGGCAAGAGGGCAAAGCTGACATGGCAGAAATTTCACGCCAGCGTAGGCGTCCGTACTACATTTCCTACATTCCGTGGTTTTCAGCATCCATATTTGTGCAATATCAATAACTGCATCTGTCATTTTTCGTTTGTTCGCCCAAATCCGCAAAACTCGGCACAAAATCTTGACAATGCCCCCGAAAAAATGCTATAATATTACATAGAACTACTTTCCCGTTCGCGCACATCTGCAAAGACCGTCCGGCAGATTGTCTGCGCCGGAACAGATTTTGCAACAAATCCCATAAGATCGGGAAAAATCGAACACAGAAAGCGAGGAAGCACAGTATGGACGAAACAATTCTGCATGATGCGCCTGACCTGAATTCGCTCACTCCCGAGGATGAACGACTGCTGGCAAGGTTCACTGATACGGTCATAATAGAGGAGGGTGCTGTCGTTCCCACCTTCCTGGCAGCCCTGCCCACACTGACTTGTTCAACACCCCCGGAGCTGGTAGACGGCATTTATCAGCTCCAGTCTGACAAGCGTCTGGTCGTTGTGACCAAGACCAAAATGACGGCAGATCTTGCGCGTGTCCTGAACCAATCATTTGGCGACAATCACCTGGCACTGTACGAGAACGAGACCTGGGATGCTGCCCAGGCACTTGAGGAGATCCGCCGCATCAGCAGCATGCTCACGGATGAGTCCGGCAAAACCATCTATGTGGAAACGGAGATCATTCCGGGCATCTATACATCCACCGACGGGAAACTGCTCGCAGCAGGTGACACCCTGTCCGAGCTTGGCGGTCAAAAGCTGTATGACAAGCGTTTCCGTGATTTCTGGGGCACTATTCTCCCGACTCCGTTCACCAAAGAGCTGCTTGCTGACGATACGCTCGACTTCACCACGCGCACCCTCGCAGCCGTAAATCTGCATGCACAGATCAAGCTCCGCAATGACAGCATGCTCCCTGCACCTGAGTGTACCCTCGTCTTTCGCACCGGACACGCCCTTGTCACTGGTTGGGAAACGCCCGATGACCGCGATGCCGCCATCCGCCGCCTGTTCTTCCTCTTGCTCTTTGGCGCGGAGGAGACTGGTGATGTTCTCGGCGCAATGCTCCCGGTGCTGACTGCCGCTAAGGATGTTCCTGCGCCGTTCCTCAGTGACCTTGAGCATATCTACCTCGGCGGTTCTGTGTGCAGTTTCCGCAAGTGGAACAACATCTTTGAGCGTCTGATGCTCGATTATGAGGAGCTTGGAATTCTGAAGGGAGGCGCTGCTGAATGAAAGCTGGATATGGCTACACAATAGGCCGCCGTCACGCTGCCGAGCAGGATCCGGAGCTTTGTCTCTGTCAGGATCTTGCAGCAAGCTACAGTGACGAGGATCTGACCATTATCGCCGTTGCTGACGGCAAGGCAGGCAAAAACGCTCCGGCTGCTGCGGTTGCCGCAGCACAGGTCAACATTGACACGATCATCGCATTTTTCCGCGATCCCGCCACCTGGCGCATTGCAGAAAAGAACGATTTTAAGGAAAGCGCACTGCGCATGCTGGAAGGCTCTCTTGAAACTGTAGCTGGCGGTGAGGAGTTTGCCCTCTCCGAGCTTCGTGCAACGGTCTCCGCTGTTGCAGTACGTGCAAACGGCGAATTTCTGGCGCTTTCCATTGGTGACGGCACGGTCGTTGCCTTCGATCAGGATCTGAATCCGTCCGTTCTGATCCCCCCCTACCGCGAGGGGAGCAAGAACCGCACCGTCTACACCAACGATCCCGACGGTGCAAGAGATCACATGGCTGCCTGGGGCGGTACGCTCGACCAGTCGGAATTCCTCGCATTTGCGCTCTTTACCGATGGTGCGGATTACCTGACACGCCGCATGGTCGATGGCGCAGGCATCCTGCGCACAGCAGCAGCCTGCACACTGTTCGGTTCTGGTGACGAATACATCCGGGAGGCCATCAGCGAGATCGCAGCCGAGCATTCGCGTGACGACGTGGCACTTGCTGTTGTTATCGACGAAACTGAGGATGCCTATGCAGTTGCCAAGAACGTTCTTCTGGAGGCAAGAGCTGCCAAGGACGATTCTGATACCGCCGCAGAGGTACAGGAGATCCTCGCAGAGCCGATTGATTCCGAAGCGTATCATGATACGTTTGACGATGCCGAAGGTTTTGACGAGGAGCTGGAGGATCTCCCCCATCCGCCGATGCCCGAGCAGTTCTCCGAGGAGGATGCGGATATCTCTGAGGATACAGATGACTTTGAGGAAGAAGTGTTGGAGACAGAGCCTACGCCCTATGAGGTGACGGTACTGCGTGCCGTTTATGCAGAGCCGCGCACTGCGCAGGCACTGGTAGAGGAGGGCTGCATCCCCGAGGGACGCGTCCTTGAAACGGTCATTCCGCTGCTTCGCTGCCGCAGGATCCGCTACGAAAACGGGCAGTTCGTTCCCTGCGAATGATGTGAAACCCCAAATCTCCCCCTGATCCTCTGGTCAGGGGGAGATTTTTGCGGCATCACAATAAAAAGCACGCCTTCCCCAAAAGGGAAAGGCGTGCTTTTCTTTTGTTTCGCCGAAGCCTGCCGATTACAGACCCCAGATATCTCTTGCGTAATCTCTGACAGAACGATCCGCGGAGAACACGCCTGCGCCGGCGGTGTTCATGAGGGACATTCTTGCCCAACGCATCTTGTCGTTGTAGCACTCTGTGCTGTAGTTCTGAATGCGTCTGTAATCCTCGAAATCTGCCAGAACCATATACGGATCCTGGGTCTTGAGAGAATTTGCCACCTCGGCAAAGGTACAGCCGTTGATGCCGTGATACATTCTGTTCACGCAGTCGCGGATGATATGATTCTCGTTGTAGAGTCTCTCCGGATTGTAGTTCGGCTTGAGCGCGTTGACCTCCTCGGTCTTCATACCGAAGATGAGGATATTGTCATCACCGACAGCGTCCTTGATCTCGATGTTCGCGCCGTCAAGCGTACCCAGCGTCACCGCACCATTGAGCATCAGCTTCATGTTGCCGGTACCGGATGCCTCGGTGCCTGCCAGCGAGATCTGCTCGGAGATATCCGCAGCCGGCATCAGCAGCTCGGACAGCGTAACGCTGTAGTTCTCGATGAAGTGGATCGCCAGCTTGTCGGAGATTCTCGGGTTCTTGCGGATCTCCTCGCCAATTGCCCAGATCATCTTGATGATCTGCTTTGCCAGATAGTAGCCCGGTGCAGCCTTTGCCGCAAAGATATAGGTCTTGGGCGTGAAGTCTGCATTCGGATTCTCCAGCAGATAGTTGTACTGTGCGAGAATATTCATCACATTCAGGTGCTGACGCTTGTACTCATGCAGACGCTTTACCTGAACATCGAAAATGCTGTCAGTGTTCAGCACGATCTTGGAAGAGTGCTTGACATACTTGGCAAAGCGTTCCTTGTTCTCCTTCTTGACCTTGGCAATGCGCTCCAGAGTATCCTTGTCATCTGCAAAGACAGACAGCTTGGACAGCTCCGAGCCGTCCTTCAGGAAGCCCGAACCGATCTTATCCGTCAGCAGCGCTGTCAGACCGGGGTTGGACTGGTACAGCCAGCGGCGGTATGCGATACCGTTGGTCACGTTCTTGAACTTATGCGGCGTATCTCTTGCCTCGTCTGCGAACACATCGGTCTTGATGATCTCGGAGTGCAGCTTGGAAACACCGTTGACACTGTGAGATGCTGCCACGCACAGCGTTGCCATGTGGATCTGATTGTCCTTGATGATTGACATACTGGTCGTCTTGGCAGAATCGCCGCCATTTCTGTCCATCAGGGACTGACAGTAGCGGTTGTTGATCTCTACGATAATGGAGAATACTCTCGGGATGATGTGACGCATCATGTTGACATCCCACTTCTCAAGTGCCTCTGCCATAACGGTGTGGTTGGTATAAGCAAAGGTATTGGTCACAATGTGCCAAGCCTTATCCCAGCCATAGCCGCAGTCATCCAGCAGAATACGCATCAGCTCCGGAATCGCCAGCGTCGGGTGGGTATCATTGATGTGGATCGCTAGCTTCTCATGCCGATTGTCGAGC
>CAZKHW010000172.1:0-6151 GCA_964552525.1 uncultured Ruminococcus sp.
GCAGCCTTGCCATTCTCATAGGCGTAATCGGTCAGCGTTCCCTTGTAGTCATAACTGTCGACCAGTGCGCCCGTGCTGCTATAATATGCCGCAAGATCATCACCAATGACAAAGGCACCGCCGTCCGGCAGTGTTTCCAGCTCCAGGCAGAGCGTCGGTATCGGAGAGGTCACCCACTGCAGATCATCATCGTCGAAGGTAATATAGGAAAGTGTAGTCTGCAATTCGCCGTCCGATGCGCCGATGGTCGTGAAAATGCAGCCGTTCTCGTAAAAGCTGATGTCCGACAAGCGATCCACGCATTCGCGCGTGTACACGAGCTTGCCGTTGGCATCAAAGATGTTCAGGCGGCATGCGTAGGTCTCACTTTCGGTGACGATCGCGACACGGCCGTCCTCCCCGAGAACGCCGATCCAGATGGGAAACTCCGTCTGCTCCTCATAGACATTACCGTTCGGGGTATCTACACGGAATGATGTGCCGTTATGGGAATAAACGAGCGCACGTTTGCCGGAAACCTTCATGACTGCGTTGCTGTACGCATGCTGGCGGCTGTCCTTAAGCGTGCCGTCCGTGCCATATACATATAAATATTTATCGCAAAGAATGAGGAGGTTGTTGCCGATAAAATCCGCATGATAATCCACGCCGCCCGATACATTCAGCTCAAACTCGCCCTCAGCACCGGCAGTTTCGTTGCGCGTTACATTGCTCTGATAGCGCGAACCGATGCCCTCAAGCTGCGGAAACCAGACATCACGCATCCGATAGATGAACACGCCGACAGCCACGAACACCAGAAAGATCACAATCTTGGTAAGCTGCCGTCTGCGCTTGCGCTTGCTGCGCTCAAGCACGAGATCGATGTTATTTGCCATGCGCCCCTCCCCTTTCTATAGATTATAAAAGCTCCGATGGATCGTAAAAGACCCGATTCAAGTACAGACCATGCGCAGGCGCGGTACGTCCGGCAAACTTGCGCTGTCCCTGTGCCATAATGGCATCCAGACGTTCCAGAGGGATCTTCCCCTCATTGATATCCAGAAGCGTCCCGACCATGATCCTAACCATATTATACAGAAAACCGTCGCCTTTTACAAGTATTTCGGCCTTGTCTCCGTGAATTTCTACATCAAAGCCATAGACTGTCCGCACAGTGTTGGCATTTTCTGCACAATTTGTACAAAACGACCGGAAATCATGCGTTCCGACAAAATGCTGCGCTGCGGTATAGACCAGCTCACGGTCAAGCCTGCGACGGTAGTGACATGCCAGATCCGTGCTGAACGGATCCTTGCTCTCGCTGCAATGCAGCATATAGCAGTACTCCTTGCCCTTGCAGGAAAATCGTGCGTGAAACTCCGGGTCAGCATCCTCACAGGTGAGGATGCTGATATCGTCCGGAAGTTCGCCGTTTACGCCCCGGATGAAACCCTGGGGGCGGATCTGGCTGCTGGTCTGCACATGAAAGCAGAACTGCCTGGCATGCACACCGGCATCTGTCCGGGAGCAGCCGTGGATGGTGACCGGCTCATTGAGGATCTTCCCTGCACAACGCTCCACGACCTCCTGAATGGTAATGCCGTTATTCTGCCGCTGGTAACCATGATATGCCGTGCCGCGGTACGCCATCGTGACCTTCAGATTCCGCATGTCATGCCTCCTGTGCCGACGGAACGGTCACCGTCTCCTCCTGCTTGTCAGAGACCGCCTTTCTGGGGTGCTTTCTGCGCTCCAGAACGTAGAGCAGGATCAGGATGGCGATGCTGGCTGCGCTCAGGCAAAAACCCGGAACAAACCCTTGCGGAGAATAGCGCATCTCGATGGTATGCTCACCCTCGGACAGATTCACGCCGCACATCGCATCAAAAATCGGGTAGAGCCTGGTTTTCTTTCCATCCACATACACACTCCAGCCCTTTTCATAGGGAACCGACAGGTACAATGCGCGGTTGCCGGATGCGGTGACCGTACCCTTGAAGTGCGTGTCTGAAAATTCCGTCAGCGCAAGCTTTCCTGCACTGAGGATCTCATAGCCCTCCAGCAGTACCTCCTGGTTGAGCTGGTAGACGTAGACCTTGGCAGAGCCGCTCTTGTACTCTGACTTCATCGGCACCTGGAGAGTGACCATCTCCCCCTCCTCATATTCTCCGATAGGCGTGATATACGGCTGGCGGCTGATGTTGTTGGTATGCACGACCGCGTTATCATACCAGACATCGAGCTTTTCGGCATCCGTTACCTTGACATGCGCATAGAGCATGCCGTCCTGGGCAGCGGTGTAGTTGTACTTGAGGAAAGAATTATCTTCGGGGGCATCCTCCAGTCGGGTAAAGGAATAGGAGCCGTAGTCGTTTCGCAGCACCTCATACCCCTGATGTCCGACATGGGTGATATCCACCGGCGTGAACAGATCCTTGCTCACACCCGTCATCTTGCGCCACATGGCGTTCTGCTGCTCAAAAGCGTTGAGCGCCTCGTCCATGACATAGAATTCTGTCGTAAAATCCACTAAAAATCCGATACCCAGGTTCAGATCCTCCTGATACAGTGCCGTTGAGCCGATCTCACCGATCTTGGAGGAATTGAGCGTGTCGGCATTATAGCCATCCTTGGCAATGAGAAATTTCACATTCAGCAGAAGATTGGTCAAGGGCGAGTTATTGATATAAAAGTAACGGTTGGCGGATTCGCCTGCGGAAACACCGATCAGCCGCATGAAGGTCGTTACCTTTTCATTTGCCATCGAGGAGAACTGCGATACGCCGTCATAGTAGTACAGCGACGGATCGTTGAGGGTATACCATGTGGTCGTCTCTGTCCGGGAGAACAGATCCTCCTCGCGCTGGTCACGGATGACCAGCAGCTTCTGTACATCCTCCTTGTTTGCCGGATAACTGCTGTAGGAGGAGCTGCCGACTTTCTCGACACCGTGGATGCTCTGCACACCCATCTCATAGACAAGGGCAAATGCCATCAGCATCTGGACGATCTGCTTGGGGGTAAACGTCCGCAGTACAAGGATCACCAGATAAACTGCACCAAGGATCATGGAATACGTCACAAACTTGTGATCCTCCGACTGTGTGGTGGAGGTGTAGCCAACCCAGAGGAATACGCCGCCTACGAGAATCATGCCGCCCCACTGGAACCAACTGAACTTCTCCTCGATGAGGATACGGTAAGCGCGGTAGCCGATGATGAGCAACGTGAACGAGAACAGGAACGAGAAACGGTAGGGCAGCATATTCGGAAAATGCATGCCGTGCCAGATATAGTTGAGGTAGTTGAGATTGCAGCTCACCAACAGGAACACGAGCACCAGGATGCCAGCAATTTTCTCACGAATGCGGATCTTCTTTGCAATGAGGAACGCACCGATCAGAAGCACCGGGAGCAGTCCGCAGTAGAAGTTCGGCAGTCCATCCTTAGAGGTGACATCTGTAAAGGGAAGCATGTTCGCGATGAAATCCTTCCACGTCTCGTCATAGAGCTTCGCCTGGGTCGGGAAGGAATCGTTGACACTGTGCGTGAGCTGGAGCGCATGGTACGCCGGGAGCAGCACCCAGGAAACCAGCCCTGCTGCAAGCGCGGACGTGCCTGTCACCAACCCGAAACGCTTGAAGAAGGTCTTGGGACGGGTGCTCTCAAACAGGCACAGCAGGAAGAACGCAATGACAACGTAAATGCACACCATATAGCCGATATAGTAGCTCGACAGCAGCGCAAGTGCCAGCGAGATCACATACAGGCGGTACTTGCCCTCGCGCACCAGTGCCGTCAGCCCCATGATGACTAAGGGGAGCAGTGCCACGGTGTCGATCCAGATGGTGTTCCAGTAGTAGCCGAGCATGTAGGAGCACATCGCATACATCGTGCCGAACATGGTGATGGAAACATCGTTTTTGCCAAACACGTAGCGCAGGCATATTGCCATGAAACCGCCTGCACAGGCAAATTTCAGCATCAGGATGACCATCATGCCCGTGCGCAGCTCCTCCTCGGGAATAAATGCTGCCAGGAGGTTGAGGGGGCTGGCACAGTAATAGGACATCAGCGCAATGAAGTTCGTACCCATGCCCGACCGCCACGAGTAGAGCAGTGAGGAACCGTCCCGTATCTTTTCATACAGGGTCTGGAAGAACGGATAGTACTGATGCCACAGATCCGTTACCAGGAATTGTCTGTCACCAAACGGATGCATTTCCGCCTTGTAAAATCCGATCCCGATCAGCAGAAAGCTCACGATGAATGTCAGGATCTCCCAGAAGTGGAACTTTTCGAGCAGCGCGAGATAGTCCTTTCCGTTCGGACGGCGCATGCTTTTCTTCACAGCCTTTTCGTAGGCTTCCTTGCCCTTGGGAAGATTGGTTGCAGTCTGATTTGCCATAGCTTTTTTCCTTCTCATTTTCTGGTTATTTGAACATAATGTTCACGGTTACGGATGCCCCCATAAACAGCAGGCATATTATGAATCCGATATAGTCTCGGCTCTCTGCGCAAAGCTGGCGCAGGCGTGTTCTGCCCTCGCCGCCCCGGTAGCAACGGCATTCCATCGCCGTTGCCAGCTCCTCTGCACGCCGGAATGCCGAAACGAACAGCGGAATCAAAATCGGGATCAGCGCCTTGACGCGCGACATGAGACTGCCGCTGTCAAGCGATGCGCCGCGCGCCTTCTGCGCGGACATGATCTTGTCTGTCTCCTCGATCAGTGTCGGGATAAAACGCAGCGCGATCGACATCATCATTGCCATCTCATGCACCGGAAATTTCACCTTTTTAAGAGGTGCCATCAGTGATTCGATGGCATCCGTCAGCAGGATGGGCGAGGTCGTGTAGGTCAGCAGGGACGAGCCGATGATGAGCAGAACGATGCGCACGATCATGAAAATGCTCGTGTGGATGCCCCCCATCGTGATTTTGAGGAATTTCCACTCCCACAGGATGTTGTCATCGCCGATGAACAGCAGATTGAGAATGCCGGTAAAGATCAGGATCGGCAGAATGGGCTTGAGGGACTTCCAGCTCATGCGCAAGGGGATGCGCGAGAGGAGCTGTGCCATGATGACAAACACCGCCCCGATCGCAAGCGTCCACATGCTGTTTCCGGCGAATAGTGTCACGATAAACAGCATGGTGCAGATGATCTTAAAGCGCGGATCCATGCGGTGAATGACCGAATTTCCGGGAAAATACTGCCCGAGGGTGATGTCCTTCAGCATGCTGCATCCCCCCTTTTCAGAAGTGTAAGCAGTGCCTCACACGCCTGGGCGACCGTGTAGAGGTCGAGGGGAAGGTCAAAGCCGCGCTCGCGCAGTGCATCCATCACAGAGGCGATCTGCGGCACGCGAAGTCCAAGCCCGCGCAGCTCCTGCGCACGGCGGAACACCTTGGGAGTATCGTCATAACAAAAGAGCCTGCCTTTGTTCATGACCAGGAGCTTGTCGGTAAATTCTGCCACATCCTCCATGCTGTGCGAGACAAGAAGGACAGTACTCTGCGTTTTTTGCTGGTACTCGCGGATCTGCCGGAGCATCAGCTCACGGCCCTTCGGGTCGAGTCCTGCGCAGGGTTCGTCCAGAATCAGCACGCTGGGGCGCATCGCCATGACACCTGCGATGGCAGCACGGCGTTTCTGTCCGCCGGACAGGGCGAACGGCGAGCGTTTCAGCATATCGGCAGTCAATCCCAGCGAAGCTGCCGTCTCCCGAACACGGTGCTTGATCTCGTCATCGGAAAGTCCCATGTTCTTCGGTCCAAATGCGATATCCTTGTAGACCGTCTCCTCAAAGAGCTGGTACTCCGGGTACTGGAACACCAGCCCCACCTGGAACCGGGTCTTTTTGGTGACCTTGGGGTCGGACCAGATGTCGGTGTCCTGGAACAGCACCTGGCCCGAGGTGGGCTTGAGCAAGGCGTTCAGGTGCTGGATCAGGGTGGACTTGCCCGAGCCGGTGCGTCCGATGATGCCCAGGTATTCCCCCTGATATGCGCGGAAGTCCACGCCGTCCAGCGCCCTGTGCTCAAAGGGCGTCCCGGCGGAGTAGATGTGGGTCAGTTGTTTCGTCTCGATGATAGGCTGCATGGGTGGTATCCCATCCTTTGCGTTTGGTACATGCCCCGGAAAGGGGTCACGTCCGTTATGTAGGGC
>CAZKHW010000173.1:0-6145 GCA_964552525.1 uncultured Ruminococcus sp.
AGGAGGACAACACTATGAAAAGAATCCTGGTCTGCGAGGATGAGGATGTCATCCGCGACTGCGTGGTCATTAACCTCAAACGCGCCGGCTACGATGTCGTCGATGTCAACTGCGGTGAGGCTGCGCTCCAGAAATTTGACGAGGAGAACGGCAATTTTGACATCGTTCTGCTCGATATCATGATGCCGGGCATCGACGGCTTTACCGTCTGCAAACGCCTGCGCGAGAAAAGCTCCACACTGGGCATCATCATGCTCACCGCCCGGACGCAGGAGATGGACAAGGTATCCGGACTGATGATCGGCGCGGATGACTACATCACCAAGCCGTTCTCGCTCTCCGAGCTGACCGCCCGTGTGGATGCCATCTACCGCCGCGTATGCATGAGCTTTATCCGGGACGACACCAGTCCCGTTATCGAATCCGGTCCGTTCACCCTCAATCTCAAAAGCCGCACAGTCGCCAAAAACGGCGTGCAGATCGACCTGACGCAGGTGGAGTATCAGATCCTGGAATACTTCATGAACAACAAGAACACCGCGCTGGACAGAGCCTCGATCCTCAACCACATCTGGGGGGACAACTACTACGGCGACTACAAGATCGTTGATGTCAACATCCGCCGCATCCGCCTGAAGATCGAGGATGAGCCGTCCAATCCGCAGTTTATCAGCACTGTCTGGGGCTTTGGTTATAAATGGAATGAAAAGACGTAACCAACGGCACGACAAGCGTTCGACCCTGCTCCGGCGCTGGCTGATGAACAACCTTGCAGTCATGTTCCTCATTATGATCGTCATGGAGCTTGCCTTCATCTACGCCATCCAGACCTTTTACTATGCAGGCGCACGGCAGACGCTCACTGCGGAGCTGACCTCGATGGTGAACATCCTCTCGCGCTATTCGCAGGACAGCGAGACGAACCTTGCGCCCGAGATGCGCGCCACACTGGAGAGCTTTTCCGCCAAGGACAAGATGGAGCTGATGGCACTGGGTGTCAAGGGGAAAATCACCCTGACCTCCTCGGGCTTTTCGCCCCCTGCCAACACTTCCCTGCCTGATTATGAGAGTGTGCTGGCAGGCGGTGACGGCTATTGGGTCGGACGCTCGGAATCGGGCGAGAAGATCATGGCAGTCTGTGCGGACATCTCCTCATTCAGCACGGAGTACAGCGCGGTACGTGTTGTGACCTCACTCGCGGAGGTCGATTCCAATATCATGACCATCACCATTGCGGCGACCATCGTCTGTGCGCTGATTTTGCTGCTGCTGATCGTGACGGGCATTTACTTTGTGGGGAGCATCATCCGCCCCATTACCCAGATCTCGAACGCTGCCGGAAACTATGCAAAGGGTGATTTCTCCTCCAACATCAGTTACACCGGACACGATGAGATCGGCGACCTGTGCGATGCCATCAACCACATGGCAAATGAGCTTTCGACCGCGGAGGAAATGAAAAATGAATTTATCTCCTCGGTGTCGCACGAGCTGCGAACGCCGCTGACCGCCATCAAGGGCTGGGCAGAGACGATCTACACCGAAAATGATCCCGAGACGATCCACAAGGGCATGAACGTCATTGTCTCCGAGGCAGAACGTCTTTCCCAGATGGTGGAGGAGCTGCTGGATTTCTCCCGTATGCAAAGCGGACATTTCACCCTCCAGAAGGACACGATGGATGTCCTTGCAGAGCTGGGGGATGCAGTGCTGATCTACATGGACAAGGCGGCTCGCGAAAAGATCCGCATTTCCTACGATGAGCCGGAGATGCTGCCGTTTCTGTACGGTGACAAGAACCGCATTCGTCAGGTGTTTATCAATATTATTGACAATGCCATCAAATATTCTGATCCCGGCGATTCGGTGCATATCGAGGCACTGGAACGTCAGGGGAATATTGTGGTGAGCGTCTCGGATACGGGATGCGGCATCCGGGCAAGCGATCTTCCCAAGATCAAGACGAAATTCTACAAGCCCAATCATACAAGGCGCGGCTCTGGCATCGGACTTGCGGTGGCGGATGAGATCATTCAGGCACACGGCGGCAAGCTCGATATCTCCAGCGAGGAGGGGCTTGGCACGACTGTGACCATTACGCTTCCTCCGGGTAAAAAGCCCGAGTAGATTGCACAAAGTAGTCGGCTAGCGCCGACCTAGGAGAGGCTGCTCGCCCCTCCTAAACCACCCCCGGCAGGGCGGTGACCGCCCTGCACCCGCATTTTTTAGAATCAGAGGTGAACCAATTGGACGAAACCAAACAGCGTCCGGCACAGACGCATAAAAGCAAGATCGGCGGTCAGGCACTGATCGAAGGTGTCATGATGAAAGGCGCATTCAAGGGCGCAATGGCATGCCGTCTGCCGGACGGCACAATTGATGTGGAGACATGGGATCTCAACAAAAAACGCCCGTGGTACCGGAAACTGCCGCTGGCACGCGGTGTATATGCATTTATCTCCTCCATGATCGACGGTTACAAATGCCTGATGAAATCCGCCGACAAGCAGATGACCGAGGAGGAGAGCGAAACGGACGAAACGCCCTCCAAATTCGAGCTGTGGCTGGACGCGCACTTCACGGAGAAAACAGTCAATGCCATCATGATGATCGTGATGGTACTGTCCATGTTCGTGGCACTGGTGCTGTTTCTCTTTCTGCCCAAGTGGATCGTGGGACTGCTCCCGTTTCTGACGGTCAACCGCATCGTGCAGTCGTTCTCGGAGGGTATCATCAAGATCATTGTCTTTATCGCCTACATGGCGGTGACCGGCATGATGAAGAGTATCCGCCGCACCTACGAATATCACGGTGCAGAGCATAAGACCATCGCCTGCTTTGAGGCAGGTCTGCCGCTGACGGTCGAGAATGTCCGGAAACAGGTGCGCCTGCATCCGCGGTGCGGCACGAGCTTTATCTTCCTGACGCTGTTCATCAGCATCCTCGTGATGTGCTTTGTGCCGTTTACCGTGCCGTGGCAGCGGTTTCTGTGCAGCTTTGCACTGCTGCCGATCACGGTGGGCTGCTCGTTCGAGGCGATACAATTTGCCGGAAGAAGCTCCGGCGCATTTGCAAAATTCATTTCGTTACCGGGATTACAGCTCCAGCGCATTACCACCAGAGAGCCGGATGACAGCCAGATCGAATGCGCCATCGCGGCACTCATACCCTGCATCCCCGAAAATCTGGAGGATGATAAATGGTGATCCCGGCAGGCGCACTGCGCCGTGAGCTTGTCGCGTATCTGGAACAGCACGGCATTCCCGATGCGGCATTCGATGTGCGCTGCATGTTTGAGCAGGTCACCGGGGTTCGGCTTGAGGAGACGATGATGAACGGACTTTCCTCCGAGGACGAGAACCCCCTGCGCAATATGGCGCAGCGACGGGCATTCGGCGAACCGCTGCAATATATTCTCGGAGAATGGGAATTTTATGGAATGCGCCTGTTTGTCGGCAAGGGTGTGCTGATCCCCCGTCCGGACACCGAAACGCTGATCGAAACGGTGCTGGACTGGTGCAGGGAGCTTCCCTCGCCGCGAGTGCTTGACCTGTGTACAGGCAGCGGATGCATCGCGATTGCGCTCCGGAAGATGCTTCCTCACGCGCAGGTGCATGCGGTCGAGCTAAGTGAGCAGGCACTGGCGTATGCGCGGAAAAATGCGGCGTATCACCGGCTTGACGTGGAATTTCACCAGTGTGATGCACTGGCGGAGGAAAGCCGCGCAGGACTGCCGGAATTTGATGTGATCGTCAGCAATCCGCCGTATCTGAACGATGGGGAGATGGCAGACATGCAGCAGGAGTTGCGGCATGAGCCGGCAATGGCATTGTCCGGAGGTCAGGATGGTCTGCATTTTTACCGGCATCTGACGGAGATCTGGAAGCATCAGCTTGCACCCGGCGGTATGTTTGCCTATGAGATCGGCGAAACGCAGGGAGAGGCAGTTTCAGAGATCCTGCAAATGCACGGATTTTCGGATATTCGCGTTCTACAGGATCTGGCGCGACATGACCGCGTGGTGATAGCAAATCAGTAGTCGGCGCGGTGACCGCGCTTGCGAGTTGGCGGTAAGGATAAATCGAATTCTGGTGTCCGCAATGCCCTTTGCCTGCGGCAAGAGGGCAAAGCTGGCATAACAATGAGTTCACACCAGTGCGGTAGTCCGCGCTGGCGCGGAGCGCATAGCCAGCGGTTTCCAAAGGCGACAGCCTTGGGCGGCTCTTGCAAGAAATTCGTAATTCAAGTATATCATACCATAGGAGGTTACAATATGGCAAAGGGAAAAACAAAATCTGAAAAGAAAAATGTGATGTTCCAGGCACCTGCTACTCCCGAGGAGAAGAAAAAAGCACTGGATGCCGCCATTAAGCTGATCGAAAAGAACTACGGTACAGGCGCGGTCATGCGTCTGGGACAGCGTACCAAGATCGACGTGGAGTCCATCCCCACAGGCTCTCTGACCCTCGATCTTGCACTGGGCGTGGGCGGCGTTCCGCGCGGACGCATCATCGAGCTGTACGGTCCGGAAAGCTCCGGTAAAACGACCGTTGCCCTGCACATTGTTGCCGAGGCGCAAAAACGCGGCGGCGTGGCAGCGTTTATCGACGTGGAGCATGCCCTTGATCCCAAATATGCCAAGGCTCTGGGCGTTGACATTGACAACCTGCTCGTTTCGCAGCCAGATTCCGGTGAGCAGGCAATGGAGATCTCCGAGCAGCTCGTTCGCTCCGGCGCGATCGACGTGCTGGTCGTGGATTCTGTTGCCGCAATGACCACCAAGGCGGAAATTGACGGCGATATGGGCGATAATCATGTCGGACAGCTTGCCCGTCTGATGTCGCAGGCAATGCGCAAGCTCACCTCTGTTGTGTCAAAGACCGGATGCGTTGCCATCTTCATCAACCAGATCCGTGAGAAGATCGGCGTGATGTACGGCAATCCCGAGACGACCCCCGGCGGCCGTGCGCTCAAATTCTATGCGACCGTCCGCATGGATGTCCGCAAGGGCGAGGTCATCAAGGACGGTACTGTGCCCATCGGCAACAAAATGCGCGTCAAGATCGTCAAGAACAAGGTCGCACCGCCCTTCCGTGAGTGCGAGTTTGAGAATATCTACGGGCAGGGCATCAACCGTGACGGCGAGATCATCGACCTTGCGGTGGATCTGGAGATCGTAAAGAAAAGCGGCTCGTGGTTCAGCTATAATGACCAGAAGATCGGTCAGGGACGCGATTCCGTCAAGCGCAAGATGGCGGAGGACGAGAACTTCCGCAAGGAGATCGAGGAGAAGATCCTCGCGCATATCGACGACATTGACATGTCCATGTCCGAGGACGAGGACGAGGAGGCGGCTGCGGCTGCCAAGGAAGCCCTCGAAACGGGCGAGGAGCCGCCGGAAGAAGCACCGGAGCCGGCTCCGGCTGTGGATGTGACAGGTGAGGATATCACCGCGGATGATGATTTTGAAGAATTCGATCCCACGGAGTAAGGCATGAGGATCACCGCAATCCATCGGCAGTCCTCCTACTTTGAGGTGCATACAGATGCTGCCGTCTACGAGATCGACGGCAGTCTCCTGCGCGAATATCATCTTGCAGAGGGCTGCGATGCCGATGAGGAGACGCTGCTTGCCCTCCATGACCGTTCCCGTCAGCGGCGCGCTTATCAGCGTGCGTGCTATCTGCTGGATGCACGGGCGTATTCCTACGCGATGCTCTACCGCAAGCTCATGCAGACCTATCAGGACAAGCCCCTGTGTCTGCACGTGATGGATCGTCTGGTGGAATCCGGTCTGATCGACGACAGGCGGTATGCCCGAAGGCTTGCGGAATATCTGGTCGAGCGAAAGCATTACGGACTGTACCGCGTCCGGCAGGAGCTGCTGCACAAGGGTCTGGACAAGTCGCTCATTGAGGATGCGCTGGAGGATCTGGATGAAACAGCCGAGGAGAATCTTCCGGCAGTGCTGGAGAAAAAGTACGGACGCATCCTGACCGATCCGAAGGACTACAAAACACGGGAAAAGGTCATTGCAGGCATGGCACGGCTGGGGTACAGCTTTCAGAGCATCAAGGCTGCCATTGAGGCATATTTTGAAGCGTTGGACGAGGAATAGATAGAACGAAAAAGGAGAATCCTTATG
>CAZKHW010000174.1:0-6103 GCA_964552525.1 uncultured Ruminococcus sp.
TAAGTCGGCGATCGCCGACTGCTTTGTACGTTTTGCCGAGAATGCTCATTTATAAAAGAATGATAGTATCATCCAAGGAGGTCATCCCCTATGAATCTCAATGAAGCACAGAATAAACTCGATTCGCTCGGACAGTCGCATCTGCTCAGATGGTTCGACGAGCTTTCCGACACGGAACAGGATAGTCTGCTGGCACAGATCGACGCACTCGATCCGTCTTTGTTCGAGGTATTCCGGAACTACCAGAACGCCGGCGAGGCGCAGCGCGGCAAGCTCGAACCTCTGGGCGCGCTGACACTCCAGGATATTGCCGAAAACAAGGCGCGGTTTGAACAGGCAGGTCTCGATGCCATCCGACAGGGAAGGGTCGGCGCAGTATTGCTTGCCGGCGGCATGGGAACTCGTCTGGGCTTTGACAAGCCCAAGGGCATGTTCAATATCGGACAGTCCCGACCGCTGTATATCTTCCAGTGCCTCATCAACAATCTGATGGAGATCGTGGAAAAGGCAGGTGCATTCGTTCCGCTGTTCATCATGACGAGCGAGAAGAATGACGAGGATACACGCGAATTCTTCGAGGAAATGAAGTATTTCGGCTATAATCCGGAGTATGTTCACTTCTTCGTCCAGGATATGGCTCCGGCAGTTGACCCTGACGGCAAGGTGCTGCTAGAGGAGAAAGGACGTCTGGCGACGTCCCCCAACGGCAATGGCGGCTGGTTTTCTTCCCTCGTCAAGGCAGGATTCCTGGGGCTGCTCCAGCGTGAGGGCATCGAATGGCTGAACATTTTTGCTGTTGATAATGTCCTCCAGCGCATTGCCGATCCATGCTTTGTCGGCGCAACTATCCTGTCCGGATGCGACTGCGGCTCCAAGGTCATCGCCAAAGCCGACCCCCAGGAGCGAGTTGGCGTGCTTTGCCTGGAGGACGGAACGCCCTCTATTGTTGAATATTATGAAATGACCGATGAGATGATCACCAGCCGCGAGCCGGATGGCCGCCTATCCTATAACTATGGCGTGATCCTCAACTACCTGTTCCAGGTATCCATCCTCACCGATCTATTGAAGGGCAATCTGCCGGTTCATGTTGTCAACAAAAAAGTGCCGTTTATCGGAGAAAATGGTGAGCTTGTCAAGCCTTCTGAGCCGAATGCCTACAAGTTTGAAACGCTCGTTCTCGATATGATCCATATGCAGAAGTCCTGCCTGTCTTACGAGGTCGAGCGAAGCTGCGAGTTTGCACCTGTCAAGAACTCGGATGGTGTCGATTCTGTCGTGTCTGCACGTGAGCTGCTGCGGCAGAACGGTGTGGAGCTGTAAGGAAATTTTTCCGCTTTTTTGAAAACATTACTCTGCTTTCGTGAAAACACATGAAAAGTCACTTGTATATTTCCACAAACTTTATACATTTTTTCAATAGACTTTTGTTTTGGGGTATGGTATAATAAATATAAGGGATAGGCATATCTATGTCTAATCCCGGCATGTGCTATGCTTAGTAAAGGAGAAGATAATTATGAAGATGAGAAGCATGATCGCTGCTGTTGCAGCTATGGCTGTTTCCGCTGTATGCGTTGCTGCTCTGCCGGCTTCTGCTGCAGAGACAACTGTTGCTTATACCCCTTCCGCAGATTCCCTTGGTGTTGGTGATGACGGCGTTACCCTGAGAAGAAATATCTTCAACATTTGGGGTCAAAATAAAGTTCAGGATATCGCCTATGAGACACATGTCAACAAGTACCTGACAGTCACTTTCAACGTATCCGGTATCGGTTCTGATTCTGCTGGTGAGGACGGCGTTGCTTACTGTGTATATCTGGGTGGTTCTATCGCAGGCGAGTCCTATCACAATGGCGAATATGTAACCAATTCTATTCCGGCATCCCAGATCGTTAACATTAATGGTGACGGTCAGTATTCTTTAACATGGGAAACAAGCTCTGAGAATATCGACTGCCTGTATCTCCAGTCCAACATCAACATCTATGCTTATGGCAAGGATGACGAAAATCCGGCTACCTGCGTCATCGATGTTGTATCCATTGTAACGGATGACGGCGTTGAGGAGACCGAGGCTCCGGAGACTACCACCACTGCTGCTGGTACGACTACCACCGCTGCCGGTACGACTACCACCGCTGCCGGTACGACCACCACTGCTGCTGGTACAACGACCGCTGCTGCTGGCACGACCACTACCGCAGCTTCCACCACCAACACAGCTACTGGTGACAACAGCGGTATTGCAGTTGCTGTTGCTGCTTTGACAGTTGCTGGCGGTGTTGCTCTGGTAACTAAGAAGAACAGAAAGTAATTCCCTGCGCAAAGTTGCCTTACAATGCCCTCTGTTTCAGGGGGCATTTTTCTCTGAAACATATTTTTTTGATGCAGCGAAACGGAGTTTATCATGAAAAAAAATATTGCGCTGATCGCGCTGCTTGCAGCCATGGTCGGTCTGACCGCATGTTCCGGAACAACCGCCCCGGAATCCGGCACTTCCTCTGATGAACCGGCAGAGGTCACCACAGAGGAAACCACTGAGGAGATCACAGAGCCTCCCACCAATGCGCCCACAGCACAGGGGGATACCAATGCCTGCACCTTTGACGAGATCGGTGAGGATATCGCTGTCATCGTTGCTGATGACGATACGGCTGCCAATGGCACGCTCTCCATTGTCGAGATCGACGACAACAGGATGCTCAAGTTCACTGACGAGACCACCACAGCCGACAATCTGGAGGACAGCGTGCAGAAGATTCGCTTTGATATCACACGTCTCCTTGCACCTGAACAGCTTGAGCTTGTCAATTCCATTGAGTTTGACCTGTACGCCGAGGCGAAGGACGCCCTCTATGTCAACGAGGACGGCGAAAATGCCAAAGCTCCCGGCTGGATCGGCGGCGGCGGCGGCACTGAGACATGTGACGGAAAATGGTACGGCTTTACGGATTTTTCAGCCTCCGGCATTCAGGAGTATGTTCTCGAACGCTCGGATGCTTGTCATGTGACTTTCAAGTTCCTGCTGGCGGCGTCCGGCAGAAATTGGGATGCCTCCATGACTGAGCCTTATCTTCAAATCATGCGATGGGGTATGGGAAATCTCTCTGATCTCTATATTGACAACATCACGTTCTTGGATGCAGATGGCAATTCCATTCCGCTGACCATCTCTGAGGGGTGGGCAGCATCTGGTGAGGAGGGCGAAACGCCTGACGATGCATCCGAGGACTCCACAGCGGCAGATGCAGAAACTGCCGAAGAAACCGCTAACGCTTCAATTCAGGAGGAGGAAACAGAATGAAACATCAATTAACAGCTTTTGCAGCAGCAGGCGCACTTTGCCTTACGATGACTGCCTGCGGAAATGCCGCACAGACCTATACGGACTATGTACAGTCCGTTATGGACTGCACCTACCAGGGGAAATTTGACACGTACATGGAACTGACCGATGCGACCACCGAGGAGGCTCAGGCAGTTTATGACGATGAGGTCGAGTACATCAGCCAACTGATGCGCTACAATGCCGCTGTTGAGGATGATTACGTTGACGAGTCGGTCATCCAGGGCTTTGACGACCTTGCCGTCGAGCTGATGGGTAAATTGCAGTACACGGTCGAGCCGGCAGTGCGCTCCGGTGACACGTACCATATCACCATCAGTGCCCAGCCTGTGGATTTCTGGGATTCTGCTATGGAGGAGCTGGAGGATCTCTATGACGAGTTCTTCTCTGAGCGTTTCTACACCGTTGCGCCGGAAAGTGCAGAATATGAGGCACTTGAGCAGGAGTGGGGCGAGCGTGCGCTGGTCATCGTGGAGGGGCACGTGGCTCACACCGGCTACAAGGATGCCCAGAGCGTGATCGTGCAGATCAATTCTGACGATGACGGCAACTATGGTATTGACGACAAATACTGGCTCGATATTGACGATATCCTGCTGGATATGGACTCGAACGCTGGATGATTGTGCATTTTGAACAAATAAAAAAAATATATTTGTAAGGATGACTGAATTTTCATGAATAGCATTGACATTCCTGCAAAAGCGTGCTATAATAATAACATCATAAATCCTACATCCTTATTTTTTGGAGCGAGTCGGGCGACTCGCTCATTTTTTTGCTTAAATGATGGTGATCCCTCATCATGAAAAATCCCCCGATACATAAGGTTGATACTCTATAGAAATTTTTAGCCATAGTATTTTGGATAAAAAGTCCGAAATACTATGGCGTTTCTATTGACATATCAGTTTTTTCGATGTATAATATTAGTAAGATAAATCAGAATTTGCAGCGTGACGCTGCACCCATCATTCTCCCAATGCGCCTACGGCGCAAAGGTCGAATAGGTTTACGGCGAGTTAGTGATGACGATAAATCAGATTCTAGTGTCCGCAATGCCCTTTGCCTAGCGGCAAGAGGGCAAAACTGGTGCTGTGCCAAATCAGAATTTATTGAAGGAGAATTTTTTTTATGGATAAGAAAAAAGAGATAGTTAGCTTAATGATCGGTTTTTTGGGCGCAATGCTGGGCATTTTTGGAGTTGTAATTTTTAATCAATATATACTTATGTCCTTGCCGTTAGTGCTCAGAATGATAATGATGATCGTTGCATATTGGATTCCTGCGGTTGTTCCGTTCATAATTATGTTACGAAATAAGAAACCTTTGTCGGATTATGGGTTTTGTAAGGAACATATATTCAGACAGATATTGATAGGATTAGCTTTGGGTCTGGCAATGTCATTGGTGTTTACATTGATTCCCCATTTGTCAGGATTCGGAGAATATGTTGACGGCGGAAAAAGATACAAGTTCTTATGGCATTTTATCTATGAATTCGCATACTGTATAATTGCTGTTGGTTTTACAGAGGAACTTGTATTTCGCGGATTTCTTTATGAAAAAATCAAAGGAGTATTTGACTCAGAAACTGTCGCAGTTATAGGTTCTTCGGTGTTATTTGGGCTATTTCATATTTTGGGCGGAAATATCGGTCAGATGCTCGTAACGGGATTTTTGGGTATAGTATTCTGTTTGTGCAGAAAGAAAATAAGGGATTGTTCAACCTTATCGTTAATTATTATGCATGGTATTTATGATGCACTTATCGCTGTATGGGCAAGTTGCTTATTATAATATATATTTTAATTTATGCGAATAAACAAACAGTTAAGATAAGCCCGAAGGCAGTTGAAAAACTACTTTCGGGCATTACTTCTATATGAGTATCGCTCTTACTACACCGGGGATGCCATTATTTGCCTTCCAGCTTTTTCAGTTCGCGCTCCTCCTTGGACATGCGATTCTTGCCCTCGCGGAGTACCTCCACATCGGCGCGGTCAATCGTATAGGGCACCTCGTCCTCCTTTTCCGGTCGAATGCGGAGCTTTCCGGTGATGAGATTGGCATCGTCTACACGGCCTTTTCCCTGTGGTGTCCGGACAATCGAACCAATGCGCGGCGTGATCTTGGCAAGCTCCTCGTACACCGACTGCTCGTGCTTGAGACAGCACATCAGACGACCGCAAGTGCCGGAGATCTTCGTAGGATTCAGGGACAGCCCCTGCTCCTTTGCCATCTTGATCGAGACGGGCTGGAAATCGCCGAGGTAGCCGCGGCAGCAAAACTCTCTGCCGCAAACACCGAGACCGCCAAACATCTTTGCCTCATCGCGGACACCGATCTGCCGCAGCTCGATACGCATGCGGAACACCGATGCAAGATCCTTGACAAGCTCGCGGAAATCCACGCGAGAATCCGCCGTAAAATAGAACAGCAGCTTGGAATTGTCAAACGTGCAGTTCACATCCACGAGCTTCATTTTCAGACCGCGCTGCTCGATTTTTTGCTCTGCCACGCGGTAGGCGCGCTTCTCTTTCTGCTTGTTCTGCTCGATCTGCTGCATGTCCTCCTTCGTCATGATACGGATGACATTTTTCAGCGGCGAAACGATGGCCTCGTTGTCCACCTTGCGGTTCGCAATTGAGATCGTACCGCATTCCAAACCTCGCGCCGTTTCGATAATCACCTTCGTACCCATCGGAAGGTTCAGACCATTCGGGGAAAAATAGTACACCTTTCCGGAATTCT